>NZ_QTMC01000001.1:0-374966 GCF_003602965.1 Bacteroides sp. AF25-5LB | reverse complement strand
CGCGCGTATATATATAATGTGTCCCTTCCTTTCCTTATCCCAGTTTCCTTTAAAAAACATGCTTTAAAACATATCTATCAATCAGTGAGTTATGAAAAAGTTCATGGAATCTCTCAAAAAAAACCGTGTATAAATTTTGCAGATGTCCATAAAAGGCCTACTTTTGCATCCGCTTTCGGGAACGAAGGCGGCGATGTTTTGACATTCTGACAGTAAAACGGAGCGGTAAGCTTCCATTTTTCTCTTCTTTGCCATCGGTTTCTTCCGGAACTTCGGCCTTGGAAAAGAAAAATGAAAAAAAACTTCTGAAAATATTTGGAAGTTATGCTTTAAAGTTCTTACCTTTGCACCCGCTTTTGAAAATGAAAGCAGCGCGAGTTGACATTCTTTTAAAAGAAACGGTGCCTGGTTCTTCTTTCTTTTTCTTTTTGCCTCCCTTTCGACAAGAGAGACGACGGGGAAAGAGAAAAGAGAGAAAAAAAAGAAAAAAAACTTCCGAAAATATTTGGAGGATATACTTAAAAGTTCTTACCTTTGCATCCGCTTTCTGAAAAGAACAGCAATCGTGAAACGAGCGATCTTTGAACAGATTTACATAAACAATACAAGTAGTACAAGAGCAAGGCTTTTCCTTATCAATGGGGAATTGCCTTGGGTAAAACAAGAGAACCGTCAATACTTATTTTATATAGGTAAAGATAAACTTTTGAATTCGAGCGTCCTGAACAGATAACAAGCTGTCGCATTTTGATTTTTTAATTTGCGCAGTCACGATACTTTTACAATGAAGAGTTTGATCCTGGCTCAGGATGAACGCTAGCTACAGGCTTAACACATGCAAGTCGAGGGGCATCAGGAAGAAAGCTTGCTTTCTTTGCTGGCGACCGGCGCACGGGTGAGTAACACGTATCCAACCTGCCGATGACTCGGGGATAGCCTTTCGAAAGAAAGATTAATACCCGATGGTATATCTGAAAGGCATCTTTCAGCTATTAAAGAATTTCGGTCATTGATGGGGATGCGTTCCATTAGGTTGTTGGCGGGGTAACGGCCCACCAAGCCGTCGATGGATAGGGGTTCTGAGAGGAAGGTCCCCCACATTGGAACTGAGACACGGTCCAAACTCCTACGGGAGGCAGCAGTGAGGAATATTGGTCAATGGACGAGAGTCTGAACCAGCCAAGTAGCGTGAAGGATGACTGCCCTATGGGTTGTAAACTTCTTTTATACGGGAATAAAGTTAGGCACGTGTGCCTTTTTGTATGTACCGTATGAATAAGGATCGGCTAACTCCGTGCCAGCAGCCGCGGTAATACGGAGGATCCGAGCGTTATCCGGATTTATTGGGTTTAAAGGGAGCGTAGGCGGATGCTTAAGTCAGTTGTGAAAGTTTGCGGCTCAACCGTAAAATTGCAGTTGATACTGGGTGTCTTGAGTACAGTAGAGGCAGGCGGAATTCGTGGTGTAGCGGTGAAATGCTTAGATATCACGAAGAACTCCGATTGCGAAGGCAGCTTGCTGGACTGTAACTGACGCTGATGCTCGAAAGTGTGGGTATCAAACAGGATTAGATACCCTGGTAGTCCACACAGTAAACGATGAATACTCGCTGTTTGCGATATACAGTAAGCGGCCAAGCGAAAGCGTTAAGTATTCCACCTGGGGAGTACGCCGGCAACGGTGAAACTCAAAGGAATTGACGGGGGCCCGCACAAGCGGAGGAACATGTGGTTTAATTCGATGATACGCGAGGAACCTTACCCGGGCTTAAATTGCAAATGAATGTTCTGGAAACAGATCAGCCGCAAGGCATTTGTGAAGGTGCTGCATGGTTGTCGTCAGCTCGTGCCGTGAGGTGTCGGCTTAAGTGCCATAACGAGCGCAACCCTTATCGATAGTTACCATCAGGTTATGCTGGGGACTCTGTCGAGACTGCCGTCGTAAGATGTGAGGAAGGTGGGGATGACGTCAAATCAGCACGGCCCTTACGTCCGGGGCTACACACGTGTTACAATGGGGGGTACAGAAGGCAGCTACACGGTGACGTGATGCTAATCCCTAAAACCTCTCTCAGTTCGGATTGGAGTCTGCAACCCGACTCCATGAAGCTGGATTCGCTAGTAATCGCGCATCAGCCACGGCGCGGTGAATACGTTCCCGGGCCTTGTACACACCGCCCGTCAAGCCATGAAAGCCGGGGGTACCTGAAGTGCGTAACCGCGAGGAGCGCCCTAGGGTAAAACTGGTGATTGGGGCTAAGTCGTAACAAGGTAGCCGTACCGGAAGGTGCGGCTGGAACACCTCCTTTCTGGAGTGACGTCTCGACTCGATCGTTGGTTCTTGCAGTTATGCTTCCATAAGAACCTCTTGTACTGCGCGTA
This sequence comes from Bacteroides sp. AF25-5LB, assembly GCF_003602965.1. Lineage (NCBI taxonomy): Bacteria > Pseudomonadati > Bacteroidota > Bacteroidia > Bacteroidales > Bacteroidaceae > Bacteroides > Bacteroides sp. AF25-5LB. Next base: position 372,585 of record NZ_QTMC01000001.1, on the reverse strand, counting down.
CTTGTTTATTAAAATATACGAGAAAAGTAGAAGCCGAGCCGTAAGGCGAGGGTTTGACTGACAGTCCTATAGCTCAGTTGGTTAGAGCGCTACACTGATAATGTAGAGGTCGGCAGTTCAACTCTGCCTGGGACTACTTCTCAGTTGGTGACCGACCGGTTGCGATTTAGCGGGTCTTTCATCAATGGTGAAGGGGGATTAGCTCAGCTGGCTAGAGCACCTGCTTTGCACGCAGGGGGTCAACGGTTCGAATCCGTTATTCTCCACTTCTCAAGATTAGGCATTATTTTAAATTCTTAATTCCTAATCCTTGACAACGATCTTTGACATGATGTGACCAAAAAAAGTAAAGTTGAAAGCTGAAAGTATATATCGACCATACGTGATCGGTAAGACAAAAAGTAAGTAAGGGCACATGGCGGATGCCTTGGCTCTCGGAGGCGATGAAGGACGTGATAAGCTGCGATAAGCCGCGGGTAGGTGCAAATGACCTTTGATCCGCGGATTTCCGAATGGGACAACCCGATATCCTGAAGGGATATCATCCCGCAATGCGGGAGGCTAACGCAGGGAACTGAAACATCTTAGTACCTGCAGGAAAAGAAAATAAATAATGATTCCCCCAGTAGTGGCGAGCGAACGGGGAACAGCCCAAACCATCCATGTTACGGCATGTGTGGGGTTGTAGGACCACGTTGTGGCAAGAAAGTTGGTGAGCAGAATGTTCTGGAAAGTACAGCCATAGAGCATGATAGCTGCGTATGCGAAGCCAACCGAAGCCTAGTGGTATCCTGAGTAGCGCGGAGCACGAGGAATTCTGCGTGAATCTGCCGGGACCATCCGGTAAGGCTAAATACTCCCGAGAGACCGATAGTGAACCAGTACTGTGAAGGAAAGGTGAAAAGCACTTCGAACAGAAGAGTGAAATAGTTCCTGAAACCATGTGCCTACAAGCGGTCGGAGCACTTTTAGTGTGACGGCGTGCCTTTTGCATAATGAACCTACGAGTTACTTTTTCCGGCGAGGTTAAGGATCTCAGATCCGCAGCCGAAGCGAAAGCGAGTCTGAACAGGGCGTATAGTCGGAAGGAGTAGACGCGAAACCAAGTGATCTACCCTTGGGCAGGTTGAAGGATGGGTAACACCATCTGGAGGACCGAACCAATAAGCGTTGAAAAGCTTCTGGATGACCTGAGGGTGGGGGTGAAAGGCTAATCAAACTTGGAGATAGCTCGTACTCCCCGAAATGCATTTAGGTGCAGCCTTGACTTATACTGACATGAGGTAGAGCGACTGATAAGATGCGAGGGCTTCACCGCCTATCAAGTCTTGACAAACTCCGAATGCGTGTCAGTTCTATGTCAGGAGTGAGGGCATGGGTGCTAAGGTCCATGTCCTAAAGGAGAACAATCCGGACCAACAGCTAAGGTCCCGAAATGAATACTAAGTTGAACTAACGAAGTCAGATTGCTAAGACAGCTAGGATGTTGGCTTGGAAGCAGCCATTCATTTAAAGAGTGCGTAACAGCTCACTAGTCGAGGAGTTTGGCGTGGATAATAATCGGGCATAAGTATTCTACCGAAGCTTTGGGATGAGAAATCATCGGTAGGGGAGCATTCCACTCTGCGTCGAAGGTAAGGCGTGAGCCTTGCTGGAGCGTGTGGAAAAGCAAATGTAGGTATAAGTAACGATAAAGGGGGTGGGAAACCCCCTCGCCGAAAGACTAAGGTTTCCTGATCAACGCTAATCGGATCAGGGTAAGTCGGGTCCTAAGGCTCAGCCGAACGGCGAGGCCGATGGCAGAACCGGTTAATATTCCGGTACTACCTTAAGGAGTGACGTGGAGACGGAGTCGTGACAGCGCCGCGGACTGACGGAATAGTCCGTTGAAGGGTGTAGATGTTGATTGTTCCAGGCAAATCCGGAACGAGAGTCGAACCTGACAGTATGGAGCGTCCTTCTGGACAATCCAATAGTGCGTGTAATCATACTTCCAAGAAAATCCGCTAAACTTAATCCTTACGGTACCCGTACCGCAAACGGACACACGTAGTCGGGTTGAATATACTAAGGCGCTTGAGTGATTCACGGTTAAGGAACTAGGCAAACTGACCCTGTAACTTCGGGATAAAGGGTCCTCAAGCAATTGAGGCGCAGAGAATAGGTCCAGGCAACTGTTTAACAAAAACACAGGGCTGTGCAAAATTGAAAGATGAAGTATACAGCCTGACACCTGCCCGGTGCTGGAAGGTTAAGAGGAGACGTCATCGCAAGAGAAGCGTTGAATTGAAGCCCCAGTAAACGGCGGCCGTAACTATAACGGTCCTAAGGTAGCGAAATTCCTTGTCGGGTAAGTTCCGACCTGCACGAATGGTGTAATGATCTGGACGCTGTCTCAACCGTGAGCTCAGTGAAATTGTAGTATCGGTGAAGATGCCGATTACCCGCGATGGGACGAAAAGACCCCGTGAACCTTTACTATAGCTTAACATTGAATTTGGGTAATTGATGTGTAGGATAGGCCGGAGGCTTTGAAGCGGGCACGCCAGTGTTCGTGGAGCCGCTGTTGAAATACGGCCCTTTGATTATTTGAGTTCTAACCCGCTGTTGCGGGGACACTGTTTGGTGGGTAGTTTGACTGGGGTGGTCGCCTCCAAAAGCGTAACGGAGGCTTCTAAAGGTGCCCTCACGACGATTGGTAACCGTCGGCAGAGTGTAATGGCATAAGGGCGCTTGACTGGGAGACTCACAAGTCGATCAGGTAGGAAACTAGAGCATAGTGATCCGGTGTTTCTGTATGGAAAGGACATCGCTCAAAGGATAAAAGGTACTCCGGGGATAACAGGCTGATCCCTCCCAAGAGCTCATATCGACGGAGGGGTTTGGCACCTCGATGTCGGCTCGTCACATCCTGGGGCTGGAGAAGGTCCCAAGGGTTGGGCTGTTCGCCCATTAAAGTGGCACGCGAGCTGGGTTCAGAACGTCGTGAGACAGTTCGGTCTCTATCTATCGTGGGCGCATGAAATTTGCGTGGCTCTGACACTAGTACGAGAGGACCGTGTTGGACTGACCTCTGGTTTACCGGTTGTGCCGCCAGGTGCATTGCCGGGTATCTAAGTCGGGATTGGATAAGTGCTGAAAGCATCTAAGTACGAAGCCAGCCACAAGATTAGATTTCTCAGGGTCGTTGTAGACTACAACGTTGATAGGACGCAGGTGTACAGGCAGCGATGTCATAGCCGAGCGTTACTAATTGCCCGTTCACTTTTTGCCTTGCCTTGTATGGAGGTATATACGTTCAGCCATAAATGAATGCTTTGCTTTTTTCGCATCATGTCTACCTTATTCAGGTGACTACAGCACCGGGGTTCCACCTCTTCCCATTCCGAACAGAGAAGTTAAGCCCGGTCACGCCGATGGTACTGCGTAACAGTGGGAGAGTAGGTAGTCGCCGTTTTTCAGAAGAAGCCTCCGTGTCTGATAAGGATACGGAGGCTTCGTTCGTTTACATATATCTCCTCTAACATTCCGTTTCTACCGCTAATCACTATACCTTATTATATATAATTATTCATCGCATGTTCATCAGATTAATTCCCGAATTAAGGTGCTAAATGAATGATTAAAAACGCTTAGTTCGTTTTCTTTACATATACTTGGATGCTGGTATGGATTGTTCTTGTGTTTTAGTTCATGAGTTTTCTGCTGATTTGTAGTGATATCTGAGTGAAATGAACATAAAAAAACGAATATTTTACTCTAAATACTACATAATGAGGATAATTATTCGTATCTTTGTCGCCCGAATAAACAAAAGAAGCTTTGGGAAAGTTTGATAAATACAAAATAGACCTGAAAGGTATGCAAGCAGATTCATGCAAATATGAGTTTGTGCTAGACAACCTTTTCTTTGCCAATATTGATGGACCGGAAGTGCAGAAGGGTAAAGTCAATGTGGTGTTAGTTGTAAAGAAAACATCTCGTGCTTTCGAATTGAACTTCCAGACAGACGGAATGGTGTGGGTGCCATGTGACCGTTGTTTGGACGATATGGAACAGCTTGTCAGCTCGACAGATAAGCTGCTGGTTAAGTTCGGTCATGAATATGCCGAAGAAGGTGACAATCTCATAGTAATTCCCGAAGAGGAAGGTGAGATTAATGTAGCATGGTTTATGTACGAGTTTGTAGCTTTGGCCATCCCCATGAAGCATGTGCATGCTCCGGGTAAGTGTAACAAGGCAATGACCAGCAAATTGAGTAAGCATATGCGCACCACTCCGGATGATGATATGGCTGAGGATACATTTGCTCCGGAAGAAGAGGTGGAGCTGATGAATGAAGAAGAAACGCAGGTAGACTCGCGTTGGGACGAATTAAAGAAAATATTAGATAACAATTAAAGATTAAAGAAAATGGCACATCCTAAGAGAAGACAGTCAAAAACAAGAACTGCGAAGAGAAGAACTCATGATAAAGCAGTAGCTCCTACACTGGCTATTTGCCCGAATTGTGGTGAGTGGCATGTATATCATACTGTATGTAGTGCATGCGGTTACTATAGAGGTAAGCTTGCAGTTGAAAAGGAAGCTGCCGTATAATTACGGTCAGTTTGACTAAAACTTATACTTGAATATCGGGCGTCTAAAAAGATTTGTAATTTAATAAGCAAACCTTTTTAGACTACCGTTGTTTCAGTAGTTCTATAAGTAAACAAGATTTTAATGGAAAAAATAAATGCAGTAATTACAGGAGTCGGCGGTTATGTACCTGATTACGTCTTGACAAACGACGAAATCTCAAGAATGGTGGATACCAATGACGAATGGATTATGACTCGTATCGGAGTAAAGGAAAGACGTATCCTGAATGAAGAGGGGCTAGGTAGTTCCTATATGGCGCGTAAAGCTGCCAAACAGCTGATGCAACGTACTGGCGCAGACCCGGATGATATAGATCTGGTGATTGTAGCTACTTCTACTCCGGATTACCACTTCCCTTCTACAGCTTCTATTTTGTGTGATAAGCTAAGGCTGAAAAATGCATATGCTTTTGACTTGCAGGCAGCCTGCAGCGGATTTCTCTATCTGATGGAGACTGCGGCCAATTTTATCCGTTCTGGTAGATATAAGAAGGTTATCATTGTGGGAGCCGACAAGATGTCGTCAATGGTTGATTATACAGATCGTGCTACTTGTCCTATCTTTGGAGACGGCGCTGCAGCTTTCATGCTCGAGCCGACAACAGAAGATGTAGGTATTATGGATGCTATTCTGAGAACCGACGGCAAAGGTTTGCCTTTCCTGCATATGAAAGCGGGTGGTTCGGTTTGTCCTCCCTCTTATTTTACTGTAGACAATCACATGCATTACATTTATCAGGAAGGACGTACTGTGTTTAAGTATGCCGTATCCAATATGTCGGATGTTAGCGCGGCCATTGCCGAGAAAAACGGTCTGACAAAGGATAGCATTGACTGGGTGATTCCGCACCAGGCCAATCTTCGTATCATCGATGCTGTGGCACATCGTCTGGAAGTTCCTCGTGAGAAAGTGCTGATTAATATCGAACGTTATGGCAATACTAGTGCTGCTACGTTACCTCTTTGCATCTGGGACTTTGAAGATAAGCTGAAGAAAGGCGACAACCTTATTTTCACTGCATTCGGCGCAGGATTTACCTGGGGAGCTGTGTATGTGAAGTGGGGATACGACGGAAAGAAGCAGTAACATGCTATTGCTGAATATAATATGATAAAAACGCATCCTATCTCGATTCGATGCGTTTTTTTGTCTCAATTCAAATACTGAAGTCATGCACAAAGCAGGTTTTGTAAATATCGTAGGAAATCCGAATGTAGGCAAGTCCACATTGATGAATGTTTTGGTAGGTGAGCGTATTTCTATCGCCACTTTCAAGGCGCAGACCACCCGTCATCGGATTATGGGCATCTATAATACGGATGACATGCAAATTGTGTTTTCGGACACTCCGGGTGTATTGAAGCCAAACTATAAGTTGCAGGAGTCCATGCTGAATTTCTCCACTTCGGCATTGGCGGATGCGGATGTGTTGCTGTATGTGACGGATGTGGTTGAGACTCCCGACAAGCATAATGATTTTGTGGAGAAAGTAGGACAGTTGGACGTTCCGGTATTGCTGCTTATCAATAAGATTGATTTAACCAACCAGGAAAAGCTGGTGGAACTGGTGGAAGCGTGGAAGGAATTGCTGCCGAAGGCAGAAATTATTCCTATCTCTGCTACTTCGAAATTTAATGTGGATTATGTCATGAAGCGGGTGAAGGAGCTGTTACCCGACTCTCCTCCCTATTTCGACAAGGACCAGTGGACGGACAAGCCGGCGCGTTTCTTCGTGACCGAAATAATCCGTGAGAAAATTCTGTTGTACTATGATAAGGAAATCCCTTATTCGGTGGAGGTGATGGTAGAACAGTTTAAGGAGGAGGCAAAGAAAATTCATATCAGTGCCGTAATCTATGTGGAGCGTGATTCGCAAAAAGGTATTATCATAGGCAAGCAAGGAAAGGCTTTGAAGAAAGTGGCTACTGAAGCGCGCCGTGATTTGGAGAGGTTTTTCGGGAAAACGATATTCCTGGAGACGTTTGTGAAAGTTGATAAGGATTGGCGGAGTTCGGACAAAGAACTGCGTAATTTTGGTTATCAGTTGGATTAAGAGTTATTCATACGACTGTGACAGTCGCAAAAAACAAAGAGAGTGAGCTATGGGAAATTTAGTTGCAATCGTAGGACGTCCCAATGTGGGAAAGTCTACATTATTTAACCGCTTGACCAAGACACGTCAGGCAATTGTGAATGAGGAAGCGGGAACCACCCGTGACCGCCAATATGGAAAGACCGAATGGTTGGGACGTGAGTTCTCAGTGGTAGATACTGGCGGTTGGGTAGTGAACTCTGATGATATTTTCGAAGAAGAGATTCGTAAGCAGGTATTGATGGCGGTGGACGAAGCCGACGTGATTCTGTTTGTGGTGGATGTGATGAACGGAGTTACGGACCTCGACGAGCAGGTGGCTGCCATCTTGCGTCGTGCCAAGAAGCCTGTGCTGCTGGTTGCCAATAAGACCGATAATCATGAATTACAATATAATGCCCCTGAGTTTTATAGCCTGGGTTTGGGTGATCCTTACTGTATTTCTGCTGTAACGGGTAGCGGTACGGGCGATATGATGGACCTTATCGTCAGCAAGTTCAAAAAGGAATCTGATGAAATTCTGGACGAGGATATTCCCCGCTTTGCAGTAGTGGGACGCCCGAATGCCGGAAAGTCTTCCATAGTCAATGCCTTTATTGGAGAAGACCGCAACATCGTGACGGAGATTGCCGGTACCACGCGCGATTCTATCTATACCCGCTACAATAAATTCGGTTTTGATTTCTACCTGGTAGATACGGCGGGTATCCGTAAGAAGAACAAGGTGAATGAGGATTTGGAGTACTACTCTGTAATCCGTTCCATTCGTTCCATTGAGAATGCAGATGTATGTATTTTGATGGTAGACGCTACGCGTGGCATCGAAAGCCAGGATTTGAATATCTTCTCTTTGATTCAGAAGAATGCCAAGGGGCTAGTGGTTGTGGTAAACAAGTGGGACTTGGTGCAGGACAAGACTGTGAAGGTGATGAAGACTTTCGAAGATGCTATCCGCAACCGTTTCGCTCCGTTTGTGGATTTCCCTATCATCTTTGCTTCGGCACTGACCAAACAGCGTATTCTGAAGGTATTGGAGGAGGCGCGTGATGTGTACGAAAATCGTATGACGCGTATTCCGACAGCTCGTTTGAACGAGGAAATGCTGCCGCTTATTGAGGCGTATCCACCCCCTTCAATTAAGGGTAAGTATATCAAGATAAAATATATTACGCAGTTGCCCAATACCCAGGTGCCGTCATTTGTTTATTTTGCAAATCTTCCACAATATGTGAAAGAGCCTTACAGACGATTCTTGGAAAATAAGATGCGTGAGAAATGGAAGTTGACCGGAACTCCGATAAATATCTATATCCGGCAGAAGTAAAATATATCGTGATGATATAAGTCGATTCTATTAACTGGTTTTATGAAGAGAAAGCGTTCGGAATATAGTTTCCGGACGCTTTCTTATGTAATAGGTTAGAAAATGAGGTGCAGTTTTATCCTTCAAGGTTCTGTATCTCCACTTCTTTGACTTTCCGGAATAGGTCGGATGCAAATATGAAACTGTTCAACCGCTCGTTGGTGGAAGTGAAGATGTCGTCTTTATTGCCTTCCCATTCTTTGTGTCCTTCGTAAATATAGATAATTTTTTCTCCGATGCCCATTACAGAGTTCATGTCATGAGTGTTGATGAGAGTAGTCATATTGTATTCCCGGGTTATATCTTGTATCAGTTCGTCGATGACAAGCGAGGTCTTGGGGTCAAGTCCTGAATTAGGTTCGTCACAGAACAAGTATTGCGGATTTAGGGCAATGGCACGGGCAATGGCTACGCGCTTCTGCATACCGCCGCTGATTTCTCCGGGAAATTTGTCTTTGGCTTCAATCAGGTTTACACGTTCCAGGCAGAACATGGCACGACGAGTCCGGTCGCGCAGGGTATCGTTGCTGAACATGTTCAGTGGAAACATTACATTGTCCAGTACCGTCATGGAATCAAACAGCGCGGCACTTTGGAAAATCATTCCCATTTCCCGGCGGAGCGCTTTCTTTTCCTTCTTTCCCATGGCGAGGAAGTTGCGGTGGTCATACAACAGTTCTCCTTTGTCTGGTGTCAGCAGACCCACGATACATTTCATGAGTACGGTTTTTCCCGAACCGCTCTGCCCTATAATCAGGTTGGTCTTTCCATTCTCGAAAGTGGCATTGATATCTTTCAGTACCTCTTTTTCTTCAAATGATTTGCAAAGTCCTTTCAGTTCAATCATCCCATTAAAAGTTGAGTTAATATTAGGTCGGCGAATAAGATAAGTACGCTGCTGCATACTACGGAGTCGGTGGACGCCTTACCCACTTCGATGGAACCGCCTTCGACGGTGTAACCGAAGAATGCCGATACACTGGCAATGATAAAGGCAAAGAACAGCGACTTGATGATGCCGCACCAAATAAACCATTCGACAAACATGTACTGCAAGCCGTATTCTAAATCTACTGCCGACATGATGCCGCCGAACCAGCAAGTACAGAAGGCACCTATGATACCAGCGAATATACTGAACGTCACCATCAGTGGAATGGTTGTCACCATAGCAGCAATTTTCGGTAGGATAAGGTAGTTTGCAGAATTGACACCCATAATTTCAAGGGCGTCTATCTGCTGGGTGACCCGCATGGTGCCCAGCTCCGAGGCGATGTTTGATCCGACCTTTCCTGCCAGAATCAGACACATGATGGAGGAAGAGAATTCCAGCAGCATGATTTCACGGGTTACATATCCCACTGTCCAACGGGGCATGAAGGGACTCTCAATGTTCAACTTTATCTGTATGGTGATTACAGCTCCGATGAAGAAGGATATCAGCAATACGATGCCGATAGAGTTCACGCCGAGCTGTTCCAACTCGTTGACATATTGGCGGAAAAACATACGCATACGTTCGGGACGGGCAAATACGCGCCCCATTAGTATGATATATTGTCCCACTGTCTTAAGTGCTTTAAACATAACATATAAGTATTTGAATGCAAATGTACACTATTTCGGCTTATTTTTGCTACATTTGCGGCGAAAACCTTTAGAGTATGGAAGAAGAAAAAGGCATAAAGGACAATGTAGAGGAAGTTAAGGAAAATCTGCAGGTCGGACTAGGCTTGACTGCCGGGGCAGAGCCACGGGAGGAAGGTAGCATGGTGCTGCGTACAGAGGATTTGGTGAAAAAGTACGGAAAGCGTACGGTAGTGAGCCATGTGTCTATTGATGTGAAGCAAGGGGAGATTGTTGGTTTGTTGGGACCGAATGGCGCCGGTAAGACAACTTCGTTTTATATGACCGTAGGGCTGATAACTCCCAATGAGGGACGTATCTTCTTGAATGATTTGGATATAACGAAATATCCGGTATACAAGCGTGCACAGACGGGTATCGGTTATCTGGCGCAGGAGGCTTCCGTATTTCGTCAAATGAGTGTGGAAGACAATATTGCATCTGTACTGGAAATGACCGACAAGCCTTTGGAGTATCAGAAAGACAAGCTGGAGAGCCTGATTGCAGAGTTCCGCTTGCAGAAGGTGAGGAAGAACAAGGGTAACCAGTTGTCAGGTGGTGAGCGGCGTCGTACGGAAATTGCCCGTTGTTTGGCCATTGACCCCAAATTTATTATGTTGGACGAGCCTTTTGCCGGTGTAGACCCGATTGCAGTGGAGGATATTCAGCAGATTGTGTGGAAGTTGAAGGATAGGAATATCGGCATTTTGATTACTGACCACAATGTGCAGGAGACGCTGAGTATTACCGATCGTGCTTATCTGTTGTTTGAAGGAAAGATTCTGTTCCAGGGTACGCCCGAAGAGCTGGCCGAGAATAAGATTGTGCGTGAAAAGTATCTGAGTAACAGTTTCGTGCTTCGTCGCAAGGATTTTATGAAGTGATCCGAATACTGCCATTGATAGAAATAAAAAAAGACCACTCATTCAGTGGTCTTTTTCATTTCTCCTTAAATCTCTATGATTAATATTTTGGAGGTCTTGCTTCTTTCACTACCATCTGGCGGCCGAAGAATTCAGCACCGTCTAGTTCGGCAATAGCTTTAGCTGCAGCAGCGTCATCTTCCATTTCTACAAAAGCGATGCCTCTGAAACGTCCGGTGGTGCGGTCATTGATAAATTTTACAGAAGATACTGTGCCGTAATCTTCCATTGCCTTCTGCAGGTCATTCTCCTTAACGCGGTAGTTAAGGTTTCCAACATAAATGTTCATAATGAAAATGATAAAATAAATATAATGAATAAAACTCTCTTGGAAGGAAGGCTGAATAATAAATGGATTACAACGACAGAGAGTTTACAAAAGCGTTCTTGAAAACGGAAGTAAAAACCATGTAATGGAAATCGAAAAACTAATGCGCCATCATTCCGCGACAAAGAAACGCATAAAATTCGGATAAACAATGTTTTTCTTTAATTATTTTTGTGGATTGTCGTGTCTTCGGGCAACTCTCGTTTCTCCTCATAGAAACCGGACGATTCGGTTTATCATCGTCTTTTCCTCGAGTATCTTTCCAGTAAACTTCCTCTGTTGTCAGCCCGATTGTTGGGCTCTTCTACCGCTCTATCCAAGAATTAAACTGAAATAAATCGGCAATGTTCTTTTGATAATTGAAAGAATAACGCTAATTTTGCACGCTCATTTGAGATATGGAACAAAGTATAAATCAAATAAATAATTGTCAGAATGAACGTTTCATTACAAAACATTGACAAAGTAAGCGCACTGCTTACTGTAAAGCTTGAGAAAGCAGATTATCAGGAAAAAGTAGACAAATCGTTGAAGAGCTTCCGTCAGAAGGCACAGATTCCCGGTTTCCGTAAGGGAATGGTTCCTATGAGCCTGGTTAAGAAAATGTATGGTAAGTCTGCATTGGCCGAAGAGGTGAACAAACTGCTTTCAGAAACAGTATATAAGTATATCCAGGACAATAAGGTAAATATATTGGGCGAGCCTTTGCCCAACGAAGACAAGCAGCAGGAAATAGATTTCGATACTATGGAAGAGTTCGAATTCCTGTTTGATATTGCTTTGGCTCCGGAATTTAAAGCAGAAGTCAGTGCAAAAGATAAGGTAGATTACTATACTATTGAGGTTACAGACGAGATGGTGGATAACCAGGTCAAGGCTTATACTCAACGTAACGGCAAGTATGACAAGGTAGACGTTTACGAGGACAATGACATGCTGAAAGGTTTGCTTGCTGAACTGGATGAAGAAGGTAATACCAAAGAGGGTGGCATTCAGGTGGAAGGCGCTGTAATGATGCCTTCGTACATGAAGAATGATGAACAGAAAGCTATTTTTGCTGGTGCAAAAGTGAATGATGTGCTTGTATTCAACCCGAATACTGCTTGGGACGGAAATGTTGCCGAATTGTCTTCTTTATTGAAGATTGACAAGGAAGCTGCTCCCGAAGTGAAATCCAATTTCAGCTTCCAGGTAGAAGAAATCACACGCTTCGTTCCGGGTGACTTGACTCAGGAAATTTTCGATCAGGTATTTGGCGAAGGCAATGTGAAAACGGAAGAGGAATTCCGTGCCAAAGTGAAGGAAGTTATTGCTAACCAGTTCGTGGCAGACAGTGACTATAAGTTCTTGATTGACGCACGTAAGATGCTGACTGAGAAAGTAGGCAAGTTGGAATTCCCGGATGCATTACTGAAGCGCATTATGCGTCTGAACAATCCTGACAAGGAAGAAAGCTTTGTAGAGGACAACTATGACAAGAGCATCGAAGAGCTGACTTGGCACCTGATTAAAGAACAGCTGGTGAAAGCCAATGATATCAAGGTTGAGCAGGAAGATATCACAAACATGGCTAAGGAAGCTACTCGCGCACAGTTTGCACAATATGGTATGATGAGTGTACCTGAAGAAATCCTGGAGAATTACTCAAAGGAAATGCTTAAGAAGAAAGAGAGTGTAGAAGGCTTGGTTAATCGTGTGGTTGAATCTAAATTGGCTACAGCATTGAAGTCTCAGGTGGAACTGGAGCACAAGAATGTTTCTGCTGAAGAGTTCAATAAGATGTTTGCGTAAGAGCAATGTGAGCCTACGGCTAAAATTTATAAAGAAACACAGAGTTTGACAAACTATAACTCTGTGTTTTTTTGTGTCTCTGTGTTCTTTTTTGTTTCTTTGTATCCTTATAAATTAAAAAAATAGAAAGAAATGGATGATTTTAGAAAATACGCTACCAAGCATCTTGGTATGAACAGTTTGGTACTGGACGATGTGATTAAATCACAAGCCAGCTATTTAAATCCCTATATCCTCGAGGAACGCCAGCTCAATGTAACACAGTTGGACGTGTTTTCCCGTCTGATGATGGACCGCATCATCTTCCTCGGTACGCAGGTTGATGACTATACGGCCAATACTTTGCAGGCTCAGTTGCTTTATCTGGATTCGGTGGATCCGGGCAAGGATATTTCCATCTATATCAATTCGCCGGGCGGTTCAGTATATGCCGGTCTGGGTATTTATGATACCATGCAGTTCATCAGCAGTGATGTGGCTACTATCTGTACAGGTATGGCTGCAAGTATGGCAGCCGTACTGCTGGTTGCCGGTGCTGAAGGCAAACGCTCCGCATTGACCCACTCCCGGGTGATGATACACCAGCCGATGGGAGGTGCCCAGGGGCAGGCTTCGGATATTGAAATCACGGCACGTGAGATCCAAAAGCTGAAGAAAGAACTTTATACTATTATCGCTGACCACTCCCACACTCCCTTTGACAAGGTATGGGCGGATTCTGACCGTGACTACTGGATGACAGCCCAGGAAGCCAAAGAATATGGTATGGTAGATGAGGTTTTGATTAAAAAATAATATGGCAGATTCAAGAAAAAATAAAAATAGATGTAGCTTTTGCGGCCGCACAGAAGATGAAGTCGGATTTCTCATAACGGGGATGAATGGCTATATCTGCGACAGTTGCGCCACCCAGGCTTATGAAATTACTCAAGAGGCTTTGGGGGCTGGCAAGAAGGCAAGTGCCACGAAGCTGAATCTGAAAGAACTTCCTAAACCCGTAGAAATAAAGAAGTTCCTCGACCAATATGTCATTGGTCAGGACGATGCCAAGCGTTTCTTGTCTGTGTCGGTGTATAACCATTACAAACGCCTGCTCCAGAAGGACGGCGGTGATGATGTGGAGATTGAAAAATCGAACATCATCATGGTAGGCAGTACTGGTACGGGAAAGACGTTATTGGCGCGTACTATCGCCAAGTTGCTGCGTGTTCCTTTTACTATTGTAGATGCAACAGTTCTGACAGAGGCAGGTTATGTAGGCGAGGACATTGAAAGCATTTTGACGCGTCTGCTCCAGGTGGCGGATTATAACGTACCCGAGGCAGAGCAAGGCATTGTGTTTATTGATGAGATAGACAAAATAGCACGCAAGGGTGATAATCCTTCCATAACGCGTGATGTGAGTGGTGAAGGCGTGCAGCAGGGATTGCTGAAATTGCTGGAAGGTTCTGTGGTGAATGTTCCTCCCCAGGGTGGGCGCAAACATCCCGACCAGAAAATGATTCCGGTCAATACCAAGAATATTCTGTTCATTTGCGGTGGGGCTTTTGATGGCATTGAAAAGAAGATTGCCCAGCGGCTGAATACACATGTTGTCGGGTATAGTGCTGTACGCAATACGGCAACCATTGATAAGAGCAACATGATGCAGTACATTGCTCCGCAGGATTTGAAGTCGTTCGGACTGATTCCCGAGATTATCGGCCGCCTTCCGGTGCTGACTTATCTGAATCCGTTAGACCGTGCGGCATTGCGCTCCATTCTTACGGAACCGAAGAATTCCATCATCAAGCAATACATCAAACTGTTTGAGATGGACAATGTGAAGCTGACTTTTGAAGATGCTGTATTTGAATATATCGTGGATAAAGCAGTAGAATATAAGTTGGGGGCCCGCGGCTTGCGTTCCATTGTGGAGACAATTATGATGGATGCCATGTTCGAAATTCCGTCAGAACAGAAGGGGCATTTTGTTGTGACGTTGGACTACGCCAAGCGCCAGCTTGAAAAGGCAAATATGGCACGACTGCAAAGTGCTTAAGAATCAGATGGTAATACGGGGTAAAACCGACTATTTTGCTTTTTATTGAAAAATATTCGATGGATTATGCTTGAAATTTAAGAAGTTGTTTATAACTTTGTTAGGGTGCTTTGTGAAAACATGGCGGAGTACCACTATTAAAAGTTAACTCAATAAACAACAACCTAATGAATCATGGCAGGGAAGAAGATTAATTTGACAGACCAGCTGAAGAAATACTTCGGGTTCGATACATTTAAAGGAAATCAGGAAGCAATCATAGAGAATCTGTTGGCGGGTAATGATACATTCGTGTTGATGCCTACCGGTGGTGGAAAATCTTTGTGCTACCAACTGCCGTCCTTGTTGATGGAGGGCACGGGTATCGTGATTTCTCCTCTGATTGCCTTGATGAAGAATCAGGTCGATGCGATGCGTAACTTCAGCGAAGAGGATGGGATAGCCCACTTCATCAATTCTTCCCTAAACAAGAGTGCGATAGACCAGGTTCGGTCTGACATACTCAGTGGTAAGACAAAGCTGTTGTATGTGGCTCCGGAATCACTGACGAAGGAAGAGAATGTGGAGTTTCTGAAAACGGTGAAGATTTCGTTCTATGCCGTGGACGAAGCCCATTGTATCTCTGAATGGGGCCATGACTTCCGTCCTGAGTATCGCCGTATCCGTCCCATTATCAATGAAATAGGAAAAGCCCCTCTGATAGCGTTGACTGCGACGGCCACACCGAAAGTGCAACATGACATCCAGAAGAATCTGGGTATGGTGGATGCGCAGGTGTTCAAGTCATCGTTCAACCGCCCGAATCTTTATTATGAGGTACGTCCCAAGACTGCAAATGTAGACCGGGACATCATCAAGTTCATTAAGAACAATCCCGAAAAGTCAGGCATTATCTATTGCCTGAGTCGGAAGAAAGTGGAGGAACTTGCTGAAATCCTGCAGGCAAACGGAATCAATGCCCGTGCCTATCATGCTGGAATGGATTCGGCTACACGAACACAGAACCAGGATGATTTCCTGATGGAAAAAATTGATGTGATTGTAGCTACCATTGCTTTTGGTATGGGGATTGACAAACCGGATGTGCGCTATGTCATCCATTATGATATACCCAAAAGTCTGGAAGGATATTATCAGGAGACCGGACGTGCCGGAAGAGATGGAGGAGAAGGGCAGTGTATTACTTTCTATACCAATAAAGACTTGCAGAAGCTCGAGAAGTTTATGCAAGGCAAACCTGTAGCAGAGCAGGAAATTGGCAAGCAGCTTCTGCTGGAGACTGCTGCGTATGCCGAATCTTCCGTATGCCGCCGAAAGGCGTTGCTTCATTACTTCGGCGAAGAATATATGGAAGAAAATTGTGGTAATTGTGACAACTGTTTAAATCCGAAAAAACAAGTGGAAGCTCAAGAATTATTGTGTACCGTGATTGAAGCTGTTCTCGCGGTGAAAGAAAATTTTAAAGCGGACTATATTATAGACATAATACAAGGTAAGGAAACTTCAGAAGTGCAGGCGCATCTGCACGAAGATCTCGAAGTATTCGGCTCTGGCATGGGCGAAGAAGACAAAACGTGGAATGCTGTGATCCGTCAGGCGCTTATTGCCGGCTATCTGAGTAAGGATGTCGAAAACTATGGCTTGCTGAAAGTGACGGATGACGGTAGGAAGTTCCTTAAACATCCTAAATCATTCAAGATAGTGGAAGACAATGACTTTGAGGATGTGGAAGAAGAAGCACCTGCACGTGGAGGCGGTGCGTGTGCGGTAGACCCGGCATTGTACTCCATGTTGAAGGACTTACGAAAGAAGTTGTCCAAGAAGTTGGAAGTGCCTCCTTATGTTATTTTCCAGGATCCGTCTTTGGAAGCAATGGCGACCATATATCCGGTGACTTTGGACGAGTTGCAGAACATACCGGGTGTAGGAGCCGGAAAGGCAAAACGCTACGGCGAGGAATTCTGCAAACTCATTAAGCGTCACTGTGAAGAGAATGAGATTGAACGTCCTGAGGACTTGCGTGTGCGTACTGTAGCTAATAAGTCAAAAATGAAGGTGGCCATCATTCAGGCTATTGACCGTAAGGTGGCGTTGGATGACATTGCCATGTCAAAGGGTATTGAGTTTGAAGAGTTACTGGATGAGATAGAAGCTATCGTTTACTCCGGAACGAAATTGAATATTGACTATTTCTTGGAGGATATTATGGATGAAGACCACTTGCTGGATATCTATGATTATTTCAAGGAATCTACCACTGATAAGATTGACGATGCTCTGGATGAATTGGGTGATGACTTTACGGAAGAAGAGGTACGTTTGGTACGCATCAAGTTTATTTCAGAGATGGCAAATTGATTGGCTTTAGTTGATAAAAAAGAAAAAAATGTTGCGTGCAAGTATACGGAATGGAATAAAAACCGTATATTTGCACGCAATAAATTTTAAACGCATAGCCCTATGTCATTTATTGCTGATAAGATTGTAATGGATGGATTAACTTATGACGACGTACTGTTAATCCCCACTTATTCTGAAGTCTTGCCCAAAACTGTCGAACTCTCGACTAAGTTTTCACGAAACATTGAGTTAAAAATCCCGTTTGTAACTGCTGCCATGGATACGGTTACCGAAGCGAAGATGGCTATTGCCATTGCCCGTGAAGGTGGTATCGGAGTTATTCATAAGAATATGTCCATTGAGGAGCAGGCACGTCAGGTAGCTATTGTGAAGCGTGCCGAAAACGGTATGATTTATGACCCGGTAACTATCAAGAGAGGTTCTACGGTGGCTGATGCGCTGGCTTTGATGGCTGAATACAAGATTGGTGGTATTCCGGTGGTAGATGATGAAAGATATTTGGTAGGTATTGTTACCAATCGTGACCTTCGTTTTGAGAAAGATATGAATAAGCGTATCGACGAGGTGATGACCAAGGAGAACATCATTACTACCAATCCTACGACGGATATGGAGGCTGTTTCTCAAATTCTGCAAGAACATAGAATCGAGAAGTTGCCGGTAGTGGATAAAGACAACAAATTGGTAGGTCTGATTACCTATAAGGATATTACCAAGGCAAAGGATAAACCTATGGCGTGCAAGGATAGCAAAGGTCGTCTGCGCGTTGCTGCCGGAGTGGGAGTGACGAATGATACTTTGGAGCGCATGCGGGCTTTGGTGGATGCAGGGGCGGATGCCATTGTCATTGATACGGCTCACGGACATTCTAAAGGGGTTATTGAAAAGTTGAAAGAGGCCAAAGAACATTTCCCTCATATTGACATTGTTGTTGGTAATATTGCTACCGGTGAAGCTGCGAAGGCATTGGTCGAGGCTGGTGCTGATGGAGTAAAGGTGGGCATCGGTCCGGGTTCCATCTGTACTACCCGTGTAGTTGCCGGTGTGGGTGTTCCCCAGTTGTCTGCCGTTTATGATGTGGCAAAGGCACTGAAGGGCACGGGTATTCCTTTGATTGCTGATGGCGGTTTGCGTTATTCGGGCGACGTAGTGAAGGCGTTGGCTGCCGGTGGTTACAGCGTGATGATCGGTTCGCTGGTTGCCGGAACGGAAGAGTCTCCGGGCGATACGATTATTTTCAACGGTCGTAAGTTCAAGTCTTATCGGGGTATGGGATCGCTGGAAGCTATGGAAAATGGTTCCAAGGACCGCTACTTCCAAAGCGGTACCAGTGATGTGAAGAAATTGGTTCCGGAGGGCATTGCCGCCCGCGTTCCTTATAAAGGCACTTTGTATGAGGTGATTTATCAGTTGGTTGGCGGTCTGCGTGCCGGTATGGGATATTGCGGTGCAGCCAATATAGAGAAACTGCACGATGCCAAGTTTACCCGCATTACTAATGCAGGTGTACTCGAAAGTCATCCGCACGATGTATCTATAACCAGTGAGGCTCCGAACTATAGCCGTCCTGAGTAAGATAATAACAAAATAATAGTGAATGCCCGGAGAGAGATTGCCGCTTTCCGGGCATTTTGTTTATATTTGCAGCCGTATAAAAAGAACGGATGGTGCTTATGGTTAGATTGCTTTGGGTGTTTGTCTTCCTTGGGTTCGGATTGGCTGTTTCGGCTCAGGACGATCCGGTATTGATGCGTATCAATGGAAAGGAGGTCCTCCGTTCTGAATTCGAACGTAGCTATAATAAGGACGGTACCTCTGTCGGTGCAGGCCGGAAGGCATTGGATGTATATGTGAATAAGTTTATAGACTTCAGGCTGAAAATAGAGGCTGCCGAAGTTGCGGGATTGGATACTTCCTGTGTCTTTCAGAAGGAGCAGGATGAATATCGCCGTTGTCTGATTAAATCATACCTGACAGATGAGAAGACGGCAGAGCAGGCGGCACGGCAGTACTATGACAAGATGAAATCCGACCGGCGTGCAGGTCGGGTATATGTGAAGCATATTTTTAAATATCTCCCCCAGAATATTTCCGGTCATACCTTGCGTGAGGTGGAGTTTAGGATGGATTCTATCTATAGGGCTCTTGCAAAGGAAGGGGAAAGTACGCCGTCTTTCGATGCTTGCGTCGAGCAATTTTCCGATGAGAAGAAAGCGTTTTGGGTGGGTTGGCTGCAGATGCCGGCGGAGTTTGAGGATATTGTATTCGGGTTGAATGCCGGAGAGATTTCTCGTCCGTTCCTCACTCCTCAGGGCATTCATATCGTGAAAGTACTCGAACAGCAGGAAATCCTTCCTTTTGAGAGGATGAAGAACAAAATCATCCGTTGTCAAACCCGTCGTCATGGAATGGATAAAGGAACGCGGGCTTTTGTGGAGAAACTGAAGAAAGAGTATCACTATATGCCGGATAAAGCCGGTATCGACGAACTGCTGGCTAAAGGAAGCACTTCCCGTACATTGTTTACATTGGATGGCAAGGCATACGGTGGAAAAGAATTTGTCGGATTTGCCGCTGCTTATCCGGCAGGGATGCGCAGACAGTTGGAGGCTTTTACAGTAAAAACGATTCTGGACTATGAAAACTCCCGTCTGGAATGGAAGCATCCCGAATTTTGTGCGTTGGTGCAGGGGCATCGTGACAGCATGTTGCTTGCCGAAATCACTGACCGTGAAGTGGGAAAGAGGAGTGTGGTGGATGAAGCGGGATTGAAAGCATATTTTGAGGCGCACCGTTCGGACTTCCATTGGGACGAACCGCGTTATAGGGGTATTGTGCTGCATTGTACTACCAAGCGAGTGGCGAAGCAAGTACGGAAATTTCTGAAACAGATTCCGGAAGAGGAGTGGATGGATGCCATCCGTCTCACTTTCAATGCCGGCGATACTCCCAAGGTGCAGGCAGAGCAAGGATTATTTGCCCCCGGTGATAATGCATATGTGGATGATTTGGTGTTTAAAAGTAAGGATGCGACTCCGGTTTTGTCATTTCCCTTTACTGCTGTACAAGGTCGTAAGCAGAAGGGACCGGACAGTTGGCAAGAGGTGCGAGAGCCGCTCGTAACCGCTTATCGGAACTATTTGGAAACGCATTGGGTGGCAAAGTTGCGTGCTGCCGGTAAGGTTGAAATTGACCAAGAGGTTTTAAAAACCGTTAATAATCACTGATGCAACCGATTAAAACACTATCTTCGTACCTCAAAACGAAGTAAATATCAGTTGGTGATGCGAACAACCTGCTTTGGGCTTTTAATTTTCCTTCTCTGTGCGGCGTGCAGCGAGTGGCACGACCATAAAGGGCGGACACCGTTAGTGGAGTTGGACGGCAATTTCCTTTACCGGGAAGATTTGCAATCGGTACTTCCGACCGGTTTGTCCAAAGACGACAGTCTGTTGTTTGCAGAACATTATATCCGTAATTGGGTGGAAGATATTTTGTTGTACGATAAAGCGCAGAGCAATATTCCCAATAACGGTGAGATTGATAAACTTGTGGAGAATTATCGCAAAGCATTGATAATGCATACCTATCAGCAGGCTTTAATACATCAGCGACTATCAGAGGAGATTTCAGAACAAGACTTGACGGAGTATTACGAGAAGAATCAGGCGTTCTTCAAAGTGGAACGTCCGTTGATGAAAGGCTTGTTCATCAAAGTTCCTTTGACAGCCCCACAGCTGGGCAATGTTCGTCGCTGGTACAAGATGGAAACCCGTGAGGCGGTGGAACATCTGGAAAAGTACAGTCTGCAGAATGCTGTGAAGTATGAGTATTTTTATGATAAATGGGTGCAGGTATCGGAAGTACTGGATATGCTGCCCTTGAAGGTTTCTGATGTGGACGAGTATCTGGACAAGAATCGCCATGTAGAGCTGAAGGATACGGCTTTCCATTATTTCCTGAATGTGAGCGATTATCGCCCGGTGGGAGAGCAGGAACCCTATGAGTTTGCCCGTAGCCAAGTGAAGGATATGCTGCTGAACGTGAAGCAGGTGGAATTCATGAAGCAAGTGAAGGATGATTTGTATCAACGGGCGGTGAAAAGAGACAAGATTAAATATTATTTAGAATAAGACACCAAGAATGAAACAGTGTATGAACTTTAAGTTTGTAATTTTATTTGCCTTGACGCTATTAGTCGGTTCTACCGTTTATGGACAAGACAACGTAATTGACGAGGTAGTGTGGGTAGTAGGTGATGAGGCTATACTGAAGTCCGAAGTGGAAGAGGCACGCATGAGTGCATTGTATGAAGGACGCAAATTTGACCGTGACCCTTATTGCGTGATACCTGAGGAGATAGCCGTGCAGAAACTGTATCTTCACCAGGCTGCCCTCGACAGTATCGAAGTATCCGAGAGTGAGGTTATCCAGCGTGTGGACTATATGACGAATATGTATATCGCCAATATCGGTTCGCGTGAGAAAATGGAGGAATACTTCAACAAGACTTCTAGCCAGATTCGTGAAACGCTGCGCGAGAATGCCCGTGAAGGATTGAAGGTTCAGAAGATGCAGCAGAAACTGGTGGGCGAGATTAAGATAACTCCGGCCGAGGTGCGCCGTTACTTCAAGGATTTGCCGCAGGACAGCATTCCTTATATCCCTACCCAGGTGGAGGTGCAGATTATCACTCAGCAGCCTAAGGTCCCTTTGGAGGAAATAGAAGATGTAAAGAGACGTTTGCGTGAGTATACCGACCGTGTCAATAAGGGTGAAAGCTTTTCCATGTTGGCTCGTCTGTACTCTGAGGACCGTGGTTCGGCCATGCGTGGCGGTGAGATTGAATTCTCAGGACGCGGTATGCTGGACCCCGCTTATGCCAATGTGGCTTTCAACTTGCAAGACCCCAGCAAGGTTTCCAAGATTGTAGAGTCTGAATATGGTTTCCATATCATTCAGTTGATAGAGAAGCGCGGTGACCGTATTAAAACACGCCACATTCTGTTGAAACCGCATATTCCGGAAGAAGCTCTGGCTGCCGGTTGTGCCCGTTTGGACTCTATTGCCGATGATATCCGCAATAACAAATTCTCTTTTGAAGAGGCTGCCTCCGTGCTTTCGCAGGATAAGGATACGCGCAACAATCATGGTTTGTTGCCGAATCCTAATACGAACACTTCCCGTTTTGAGATGCAGGAACTTCCCCCTGAAATAGCCAAGGTGGTGGATAAGATGAAAGTGGGCGAAATCTCCGAAGCCTTCACCATGATTCCGCAAAAGACCGGAAAGGAAGAGTGCGTGATTGTGAAGCTGAAGAGCCGTACGATGGGACACAAGGCTACCATTGCCGATGACTATCAGAACTTGAAAGAGATTGTGTTGGAAAAACGCCGCGACGAAGTGCTGGACAAGTGGATTCGTGAGAAGCAGAAGCACACGTATGTCCGTATCAAGGATAATTGGAAGAATAACTGTACGTTCAAGTATCCGGGCTGGATTAAAGAATAATCCGGAAGGATTTACATAGATTTGTATGCAAAAGAAGAATACAAAAAATCATTTCCTGAACAAGCATAGATACCTCCTGGTAGGTATTCTATGCTTGTTTGGCATCTGTCTGCTGAGTGCGCAGGACAAGAAGAAGAGTACTGGTGCACCGGAGAAGAAGAAAGTGGACTCAATTGAACAGAAAAAGACGGAGACGCCGGAAAAGAAGAAGACGCGCGTCGATTTGTTGTACGCAGATGAGGCGCAGGCGGACAAACAGTTGCGTCCTGATGTGCAGGTACTCATCGGCTCGGTGAGGATGAAGCATGACAGTATGTACATGTTCTGTGACAGTGCGCTGATATTCGAAAAGATAAATTCTGTGGAGGCATTCGGCAATGTGCGTATGGAGCAGGGCGACACCTTGTTTATCTATGGAGACTATCTGTATTATGACGGCATGTCGCAGTTGGCCATGCTGCGTGAGAATGTACGTATGATAAATCGTAATACGGTGCTGACAACTGACAGTTTGAACTATGACCGTCTGTACGATTTGGGCTATTACTTCGAAGGCGGTACGCTGACCGACGAGGATAATGTGCTGACTTCCGAGTGGGGAGAATATAGCCCTGCCACTAAGTTGGCTGTCTTCAACCACGACGTGAAGCTGGTCAACCCGAAGTTTGTTTTGACTTCGGATACCTTGAAGTATAGTACAGCTACTAAGATTGCCACAATTTTAGGACCCTCCGACATTGTGAGTGACCAAAATCATATTTATTCCGAACGTGGCGTGTACAATACGACTACTGAGCAGGCAGAACTGCTCGACCGTTCCGTACTGACTAACGAAGGCAAGAAACTGACCGGTGACAGCCTTTTCTACGACCGCATCTTGGGATACGGCGAGGCTTTTGACAATGTACAGATGAATGATACGGTCAACCGGAACATGTTGACTGGCGACTACTGTTTCTACAACGAACTGACCGGAAGCGCCGTTGCCACCAAACGTGCCGTAGCTATCGACTATTCGCAGGGCGACAGTCTGTTCATGCACGGTGATACTTTGAGGCTGATTACCTACCATATGAATACCGATTCCATGTACCGGGAGATGCGTGCCTATCATAAGGTGCGTGCTTATCGCACGGATGTGCAGGCCGTATGCGATTCGTTGGTGTATAATTCCAAGGACTCTTGCATGACGATGTATACCGACCCTATATTGTGGCACGGGGAACAGCAGTTGTTGGGCGAGGAAATTAAAATTTACATGAACGATAGTACCATCGACTGGGCGCATATCATCAACCAGGCCCTGACGGTAGAGAAAAAGGACAGTATTCACTATAACCAAGTTTCCGGTAAGGAGATGAAGGCTTTCTTCATAGATGGAGACATGCGTCTGGTGGAGGTAAACGGCAATGTACTGGTGGTGTATTATCCGGTAGAGGAGAAGGACAGTTCGCTGATTATGATGAACTATTCGGAAGGCGGACTTTTGAAAATGTACTTGAAGGAGAGAAGGATGGAGCGCGGAGTCTTTGTTGGAAAGACTACCGGTACAGCCTATCCTCTGGACCAGATTCCACCAGATAAGAGCAAGCTGCCTTCTTTTGTCTGGTTCGACTACATCCGTCCGCTCAACAAGGAGGATATCTTCGAGTGGAGGGCTAAAAAAGCAGGTGAAGTATTGAAGAAAAGTGACCGGAAACCTGTAACTTCGCCAAGGAATATGCATATTAAACGAAATAATAAGTAGCGTCATGGGAATGTTTGCAATGCGGAAGCCTCGTGGCTTCAATCATAGCTATATCTATGTGGATGAGCGGAAAGAGAAGTTGGCGAAGATGGAAGAAAACGCCAAGCGTGACCTGGGTATGCTGCCGGAAAAGGAATTCTCGCCCGAGGATATACGGGGCAAATTCATAGAAGGAACAACTCACTTGAAGCGGCGCAAGGAGAGCGGACGTAAGCCGATGCATTTGGGCATAATCCTTGTTGTCATAGCTGTGCTGATTTATCTGTGGTATGCCATCAGTAACGGAATCATTTAATAATGATTAATCATTAATCCCTAATCATTAAACATTATCATGAGCGATATCATTCATTTGCTGCCCGATTCGGTTGCCAATCAGATTGCTGCCGGAGAGGTGATTCAGCGTCCGGCATCTGTTGTGAAGGAATTGGTGGAAAATGCAATTGATGCCGAAGCAGAGGAAATACATGTGCTGATTACCGATGCGGGCAAGACCTGCATTCAGGTGATTGATGACGGAAAGGGGATGTCCGAAACGGATGCGCGTCTTTCTTTTGAACGCCATGCAACTTCAAAGATACGCGAAGCTGCCGATTTGTTTGCCCTACGCACCATGGGCTTCCGTGGAGAAGCGTTGGCTTCCATTGCTGCGGTAGCTGAAGTGGAGTTGAAAACACGCCCAGCCAGCGAGGAGCTGGGGACGCGACTGTTGATTGCCGGCTCTAAAGTCGAGAGCCAGGAAGCCGTTTCCTGCCCTAAGGGAAGCAATTTTTCCATCAAGAACCTATTCTTCAATATTCCTGCCCGGCGTAAATTCTTGAAAGCCAACTCTACGGAGTTGAGCAATATCCTTACGGAATTCGAGCGTATAGCGCTGGTGCATCCTGAGGTAGCCTTCTATCTGTATAGTAATGATACGGAATTGTTCAATCTTCCGGTAATGCCTTTGCGGCAACGCATCATGGCAGTTTTCGGAAAGAAACTGAATCAGCAGTTGCTGTCCGTAGACGTTAATACGACGATGATAAAGATTTCCGGTTTTGTTGCCAAGCCGGAAACCTCGCGCAAGAAAGGAGCGCACCAATACTTTTTTGTGAACGGGCGTTATATGCGTCACCCCTATTTCCACAAAGCAGTGATGGACGCTTATGAGCATCTGATTCCTGCCGGTGAGCAAATCTCCTACTTTATTTATTTCGAGGTAGACCCTGCCAATATCGATGTGAACATCCATCCGACGAAGACGGAGATTAAGTTCGAGAATGAGCAGGCTATCTGGCAGATTATATCGGCTGCGGTCAAGGAATCCTTAGGCAAGTTTAGCGCTATACCTACTATCGATTTTGATACCGAGGACATGCCGGATATTCCTGCATTCGAGCAGGCTCGTCCGATAGAGCCTCCGAAGGTACACTATAACACGGATTTCAATCCCTTCAAGACGTCTTCTACTTCTTCCTATGGAGGCGGTGGCAATTATTCGCGCCCCAAGGTGGAGTGGGAGGGGCTTTATTCCGGTTTGGAAAAGGCTAGCAGGATGAACGAGCCGATGGCGGAAGAGCCTTTTGTAGAGGATACGGTTACCGGTACGGCTCCAAGAGAGGAGGAGAGGGTTTCTTATTTTCAGGAAACGGTTCCTTCCGAGGCAAGCGCCTCTTTCTACGGCAATGAGGCAACGGTAGAGAAAGGAGCGCAACACTTTCAGTTCAAGGGGCGTTTTATTCTGACTTCCGTTAAATCGGGTCTGATGCTGATAGACCAGCACCGTGCGCATGTCCGGGTATTGTTCGACCGCTATATGAGTCAGATTCGACAGAAACAAGGGGTATCGCAGGGGGTATTGTTTCCAGAGATTATCCAGTTGCCGGCTTCGGAAGCTGCCGTGCTGGACGGTATATTGGAAGATTTGTCGGCCGTAGGCTTCGATTTGAGTCCGCTGGGTGGCGGCAGCTATGCCATCAACGGCATACCTTCGGGCATAGAGGGATTGAACCCGGTAGAATTGGTCCGGAATATGGTACATACTGCTATGGAAAAAGGGAATGACGTTAAGGAAGAGGTACAGACAATTCTTGCATCGACTTTGGCGCGTGCTGCGGCCATCGTTTATGGACAAGTGCTGAGCAACGAGGAAATGTCCAATCTCGTGGACAATCTGTTTGCATGCCCATCCCCGAATTATACTCCGGACGGAAAGACGGTGCTGGCGACCATTAAAGAAGACGACATAGAAAAGCTTTTCTCCAAATAAGGAAGAGTGCTTTCTTTGGCATCAAGGCAAAAAAAGTACAAATATTCAGAACCTTTTAGTTCTGTTGGCGTTAATTAGACAGTTTGAATGATAAAGAGTTTAATTAACCACTTAACTATTTTAAGGTATATGAAAAAGATTCTAATGTTACTGGCTTTGGCCGGTGTGTCTTCTGTTGCCATGGCGCAGCAAAAGACTGAAGTTGTGGAAGAATTTGGTGTTATCCAGGTTCAGGATAAATATCAGGTAATCACTAATCCGTTCTGGAGTAATTGGTTTTTCTCTATAGGCGGTGGTGCCGAAGCAACTTTTGGAGATAATGATAAGGCAGGAAGTTTTGGCAAGCGTATCAGTCCGACGCTGAATTTTGCCATCGGCAAATGGTTCACCCCGGGACTGGGAGTACGTCTGCAATATAGCGGCCTTCAGGCAAGAGGATATACGTATGATGCAGGTGCTGACTACGTGAAAGGCACTCAGATGGATGACGGCTACTACAAACAGCGTTTCGACTATATGAATCTGCACGGAGATGTGATGTTCAATCTGAATGCGCTGTTTGGAGGATACAACCAGCACCGCGTATATGAGATCATTCCTTATGTAGGTGCGGGGTTCACTCACAACTACACAAAGCCTCATCGCGAAGCTTTGTCCGTAAACGCAGGTATCATCAATCGCTTCCGTATTTCGAATGCGATAGATATTAACCTGGAGCTGAGCTCAATGGGCGTTGAAGATAAGTTCGATGGCGAAGTTGGCGGCGATCATGGATATGATGGCGTGCTGAGTGCAACGGTGGGGTTGACATACCGTTTCCCCGCCCGTGGATTCCGTCGCCCGATGCCTCAGTTGATTTCTCAGGTAGAGCTGGCTGCCATGCAGGCACAGCTTGCAGAGATGGGAGCTGCCAACCAGCAGCTGCAGAATGCACTGGTTGCCGCACAGAACCAGCCGGTGGCCGAAGTTACGGAAACCGAAGTGATTGTTCCCGATCCGGACATTGCACCGCGTACCGTATTCTTCAAGATTGGCTCTGCAGAAGTTTCTCCGCGTGAAGCAATGAACTTGTCTTATCTGGCAGATCAGATGAAGCAATTCCCGAACGCCACTTACACCGTAAACGGATATGCAGACTCTGCAACCGGTACGCCGGCATTCAACAAAGAGTTGAGTTTGAAGCGTGCACAAGCCGTGGTCGATGTATTGGTAAAACAATACGGAATCCCTGCTGACCGCCTGAAGGTAGATGCCGGTGGTGGTGTCGACAAGTTCGGACAACCGATTCTGAACCGTGTAGTGTTGGTGAAATCAGCCAACTAGGAGACGGGATAAAAGAAATAAGCTACAAGTTACTAGCTACAAAAAAAGAGGGGCATGCGTTACCGTGACGCATGCCCCTTTTCTTATTAACTTATGTGCTCTTCCCTTATTCCCCTCCGAATTTCTTTATTTGTTCTGCAATCAGTTCCGCATCATCAAAGTAGTTTATTTTCATTGCCTTGCGTACATCATCCAAAGTTGCGGCGGCAGTTTCCCTGGCAGTTTCGCAACCTTTCTTCAGCATGTCGTAGATGGCAGGGATGTCTTTTTCAAACTCCTTGCGGCGGTTGCGGATAGGCTCCAGTGTCTCTTGCATAATTTCGTTGAGGAACTTCTTCACTTTCATATCGCCCAGACCGCCACGTTGGTAGTGGGCTTTCAGTTCGTCCAGATTCGGATATTCGGGCAGATAAAGGCCGAAGTGTTCCGGACGGCAGAAAGCATCCAGGTAAGTGAATACGGTGTTGCCTTCCAATTTTCCGGGGTCTTGCACACGCAGGTGGTCGGGGTCGGTATACATGCTCTTCACTTTCTTCTGCACTTCGTCGGCAGAGTCCGAAAGATAGATACAGTTGCCGAGGCTCTTGCTCATCTTGGCTTTGCCGTCCGTTCCCGGCAGGCGCAGGCAGGCTGCATTGTCAGGTAACAGGATTTCCGGTTCCACAAGGGTTTCACCATATATATAGTTGAAACGGCGTACGATTTCACGAGCTTGTTCAATCATCGGTTCCTGGTCTTCGCCCACGGGCACGGTGGTGGCGCGGAAAGCGGTGATGTCCGCTGCCTGGCTGATGGGGTAGGTGAAGAAGCCTACGGGGATGCTTGTCTCGAAGTTACGCATCTGGATTTCGGTCTTTACCGTCGGGTTGCGTTGCAGGCGGCTCACGGTCACCAGGTCCATGTAGTAGAAGGTCAGCTCGCAGAGTTCCGGTATCTGGGATTGGATGAAGATGGTGCTCTTCGTCGGGTCCAGTCCGCAAGCCAGGTAGTCCAGTGCCACCTCGATGACGTTCTGGCGCACCTTTTCTGGATTCTCCATATTGTCCGTCAGCGCTTGTGCGTCGGCGATGAAGACGAAGGTCTTGTCGTACAAGCCGGAGTTTTGCAGTTCCACTCTTCTTCTCAATGAGCCTACATAGTGTCCTATGTGCAGGCGTCCTGTGGGGCGGTCGCCCGTAAGGATGATTTTTTCTTTTGCCATATTATGTATTTTTTAGTTTCTTCATTGTATAAAAGCCATTAGGGCTGGCAAAGATACCTATAATTATCGAAACCTCAAGGGATGACGCTTTCTTTCCTTTTCACGTACACCTTATGGCTTCCGATGCCGCTTGTATCGATTCCGCTGCCGGGAGTGTGGGCCCATTTACGCAGTTCCACAGTGGCGGTGGAGCGGACGAGTCCGGTCAGTTGCCGGTAGATGCTGACAGTAAGGAAGGCGTGTTTGTCCAGATACTGATGCGCCAGAGCCAGACGTTGTTCGGGGGTGTATTTCTTCGACGAGTGTGCGGGTTTCCAGGAGGCACGTTCCAGTTCGCACCAATGGTTGGTTTCTCTAATCAAGGCTTTATCCGTGCGGAAGTTCACGCCACTTACGTAGATGCTCCGTGCGTTTCGCTTCGTGGTGCTTTCTTGGGGCTGTTCGCGTTCCTTGTCGGGGTAGATGGACAGTGCGGGGGTAAATACGCCCAATCCTTCTATCTTCACCGAGCGTCCCATTCCCATTTCGTGGGCCAGGGCTTCGCCCAACTCGCAGATGATTCCTTCGGTTACGCCTTTCGAGAATCCCGAGGTCATGGCGATGTATTCCGCCAGTTCGCGCGTGCTGGTCTGTCCGGTCATCACCATCTTGGGGTAGGTGATCGGTTCGCCCGTGCCTTGCAAGTCGGGCATTTCTTTCATTTGGTAGCGTGTGGTCATTGTTGCGTTCTCCTTTCTTTTCTTTCCTTCGTTGCAAAGTCCTTTTCCCTGCGGAGCAAAGTTCTTTTGGTGGCGGAGAAATCTTAGAATAAAGCCTTTATTCCAAGGAATAGAAATTTTATTTTTAAGAATAAAGGCTTTGTTTGTAGAAACAGAATCCTTGTTCTATTTTTGTATAGGCACAAAGGTAAGTTTCCGTGGCGAGAAAAGCAAGTTTTGGTGGGGAGAATCTTCATATTTATCTGCAAATGCCTTTACTGAGGTATAGTCTTTCTTTTTTATATGGAATCGCATTTTTCGGAAAAAGATTTCGGTTGCGGGTGGCGGTCGTTCTTCTATTATGGAGGATGACGTTTCTTTTATGCAAAAAAACATGCCACAATTTGCTCTTTTCGTAAATAAGTCGTTACTTTGCACAAATTTTAAAGAGACTATGCAATCGCAGGAAATGAGAAGCAAATATAACCTCCGTTCGAATGAATTTCATTCGGGAGCCGTCAGTTTCTCTTTTTTCGAGAAAGATATTTTTAGTTCTTTGGTAATGCGTTAATCCTTTATTGGGTGACGCATTTTTTTTGTGAAATAGCTACAACTCGTAGTTCGTAGCTTGTAACTCGTAACTTAATAGACAACAAGAGAATATGGAAAAGAATTTAAAGAAAGTGCTTGTCTTGGGTTCTGGTGCGCTCAAGATTGGTCAGGCCGGAGAGTTTGACTATTCCGGTTCGCAGGCGCTGAAGGCGTTGCGCGAAGAAGGTATCGGTTCTGTTTTGGTAAACCCGAACATTGCTACTATCCAGACATCGGAAGGTATCGCCGATCAAGTTTATTTCTTGCCGGTAACTCCTTATTTCGTGGAAGAAATCATCAAGAAAGAACGTCCCGACGGCATTTTGCTGGCATTCGGCGGACAGACGGCGCTGAACTGCGGTACGGAACTCTACCAGAACGGAATTCTTCAGAAATATGGCGTGCGCGTGCTGGGTACCTCCGTTGAGGCGATTATGTACACCGAAGACCGTGACCTCTTTGTGAAGAAGCTGGACGAGATTCCGATGAAGACTCCGAAGAGCCACGCTGTGGAGAGCATGGAAGACGCACTGAAGGCAGCCCGCGAGATTGGCTACCCCGTGATGGTGCGCTCGGCTTATGCTCTGGGCGGACTGGGAAGCGGTATTTGTCCGGACGAGGAAGCCTTCATTAAATTGGCCGAAAGCTCTTTCACTTTCTCCAAGCAGATTCTGGTAGAAGAGTCTCTGAAGGGTTGGAAGGAAATTGAATTTGAGGTAATCCGCGATGCCAACGACCACTGCTTCACGGTGGCAAGCATGGAAAACTTCGACCCGCTGGGTATTCATACGGGTGAGTCCATCGTAGTGGCTCCCACTTGCTCATTGACCGACGAGCAGGTGAAAATGTTGCAGGAACTCTCCACCAAATGTATCCGCCACCTGGGCATCGTGGGTGAATGTAACATCCAGTATGCGTTCAACGCCGAGACAAACGACTATCGTGTCATCGAGGTGAACGCACGTCTCTCCCGTTCTTCCGCATTGGCTTCCAAGGCTACCGGTTATCCGCTGGCATTCGTGGCTGCCAAGATTGCTTTGGGCTATACGCTCGACCAGATTGGCGAGATGGGAACTCCCAACTCTGCATATGCCGCTCCGCAGCTGGATTACTTGATTTGCAAGATTCCGCGTTGGGACTTGACGAAGTTCGTAGGTGTCAGCCGCGAAATCGGTTCGAGCATGAAGTCCGTGGGTGAAATTATGTCCATCGGTCGCTCTTTCGAAGAAATCATTCAGAAAGGTCTGCGTATGATTGGTCAGGGAATGCACGGCTTCGTGGGTAATGAAGACGTGGAATTCGAGGACCTGGATTATGAACTGTCGCACCCCACCGACCTGCGTGTCTTTGCTATTGCCGAGGCTTTGGAAAAGGGATATACCATCGACCGTATCTTCGAGCTGACCAAGATTGATCCCTGGTTCTTGGGCAAGCTGAAGAACATCGTAGACTACAAGCAGAAACTTTCTCAATATAATAAGGTAGAAGACATTCCTGCCGATGTGCTGCGCGAAGCAAAAGTGCTTGGCTTCTCCGACTTCCAGATTGCCCGCTTCGTACTGAATCCGCAAGGCAATATGGAGAAGGAAAACCTCGCCGTACGTGCCCGTCGTAAAGAGCTGGGCATCCTGCCTGCCGTGAAGCGCATCAATACGGTGGCTTCCGAACATCCGGAACTGACGAACTACCTCTACATGACGTATGCCGTTCAGGGTTATGATGTGAACTATTATAAGAATGAAAAATCAGTGGTTGTGCTTGGTTCGGGCGCTTACCGCATCGGTTCGTCTGTAGAGTTCGACTGGTGTTCGGTGAACGCCATCCAGACTGCCCGCAAACTGGGCTACAAGTCCATCATGATTAACTATAACCCCGAAACCGTTTCTACGGACTACGACATGTGCGACCGTCTCTACTTCGACGAGCTCTCCTTCGAGCGTGTGCTCGACGTTATCGACTTGGAGCAGCCGCGCGGTGTCATCGTCTCAGTGGGTGGACAGATTCCGAACAACCTGGCTATGAAGCTTCACCGCCAGTCAGTTCCCGTGCTGGGTACTTCACCCATCTCCATCGACCGTGCAGAAAACCGTAACAAGTTCTCCGCTATGCTCGACCAGCTGGGCATCGACCAGCCGGCTTGGCAGGAACTCACCAGCCTGGAAGATGTGAAAGGCTTTGTAGAGAAGGTGGGCTATCCGGTACTGGTGCGTCCGTCTTACGTACTCTCCGGTGCTGCGATGAACGTATGCTACGACGAAGAAGAGCTGGAAAACTTCTTGAAGATGGCTGCCGAAGTATCTAAGGAATATCCGGTTGTTGTATCCCAGTTCTTGCAGAACACCAAGGAAATCGAGTTCGACGCTGTTGCCCAAAACGGTGAAGTGGTGGAATACGCCATCTCCGAGCACGTAGAGTTTGCCGGTGTACACTCCGGTGACGCTACTCTGGTATTCCCGGCACAGAAGATTTACTTTGCAACGGCACGCCGCATTAAAAAAATCAGCCGCCAGATTGCAAAGGAACTCAATATCTCCGGTCCTTTCAACATCCAGTTCCTGGCTCGCAACAACGAGGTGAAGGTTATCGAGTGTAACCTCCGTGCATCGCGCAGCTTCCCGTTCGTATCGAAGGTGCTGAAGCGCAACTTCATCGAGACTGCTACCCGCATCATGCTCGACGCTCCTTATACACAACCGGACAAGTCGGCATTCGACATCGATCGCATCGGTGTAAAGGCAAGCCAGTTCTCCTTCTCCCGTCTGCACAAGGCAGACCCGGTGTTGGGTGTAGACATGTCATCTACCGGTGAGGTGGGCTGCATTGGCGATGATTTCTCCGAAGCGTTGCTGAATGCCATGATTGCTACCGGATTCAGAATCCCTCGTCCCGAGAAGGGCGTGATGTTCTCCTCCGGAGCCATGAAGTCCAAGGTAGATTTGCTGGATGCCAGTCGCATGCTCTTTGCCAAAGGCTATAAGATTTATGCTACGGCAGGTACAGCCGCTTTCCTCAACGCTCACGGCGTGACGACGGAGGCCGTTTACTGGCCGGATGAACGCCCGGATGCGGAAAACAACGTGATGACGATGATTGCCGACCATGCCTTCGACTTGATTGTCAACATCCCGAAGAACCATACGAAACGTGAGCTGACCAATGGCTACAAGATTCGTCGCGGCGCCATCGACCACAATATCCCGTTGATTACCAATGCCCGCCTCGCAAGTGCCTTTATCGAGGCATTCTGCGAAATGAATCTGGAAGGTATCCAGATTAAGAGCTGGCAGGAGTACAAATAATTTGTTTGCTCTGTAAACGATTGCAGGAGCGGAAGGCCGAAAGGTTTTCCGCTCTTTTGTTATACTGGGTTTATTTCCCTATCTTTGTTCGGGGTTGGGTCTCTGTATGAATCAAAAGAAGAAACAATATGAATGAAGTAGAAAAAATGCGTAGCTCCCAGCTGGCGGACATGTCCGCTCCGGAGATACAGGTAAAGTTCGAGCATGCCAAGCGCTTGCTGGCAAAGATGCGTGTGATGAGTACTTACGATGAGGATTACCGGAGCTTGCTGGAGGAACTGGTACCGGGCATTCCCGCCACGTCCGTCATCTGTCCGCCGTTCCATTGCGACCACGGGGATGGTATCCGGTTGGGTGAGCATGTCTTTGTCAATGCCAATTGCACTTTCCTGGACGGGGGATATATCACGATTGGTACCCATACGTTGGTCGGTCCATGCGTACAGATATACACTCCCCATCATCCGATGGATTATATCGAGCGTCGTACGGAAAAGGAATATGCCTATCCGGTGACGATAGGAGAGGATTGCTGGATTGGCGGCGGTGCCATTTTGTGTCCGGGCGTCACCATCGGCGACCGTTGTATCATCGGTGCGGGTAGTGTGGTGACGAAAGATATTCCATCCGATAGCATAGCCGTTGGCAATCCGGCAAAGGTTATCCGGAAAAATGAGGCAAAAAAGTGAACGTACTAAATGCTTGAAAAACAGAGCGTGTCGCTAAATGACTAAAAAAATATCGAAAAATATTATGCAAAAGTTTTGGTAATGTCAAAATAAGCTGTACCTTTGCATCGCTTTTGAAACGGAAGTGTACGGGCGTTTAGCTCAGCTGGTTCAGAGCATCTGCCTTACAAGCAGAGGGTCGGCGGTTCGAATCCGTCAACGCCCACACAAAATCCAAGCACTTTCGTTCATCAAAAGGGCGTTTAGCTCAGCTGGTTCAGAGCATCTGCCTTACAAGCAGAGGGTCGGCGGTTCGAATCCGTCAACGCCCACTGGAAATTTTCATTCGAAGGTGGTCTTGCAAGTGATTGTAAGGCCATTTTTTTTATCCATTAACTTCCTTTTCTTAAAATCTTTATCCTTTATGTCTTGTTACTCAGAAAAAAGCAGTAATTTTGCAGTCCGATAATTATCATCATAAATACGACGTATGAAACTTGATTTACTTACCGCAATCTCTCCGATTGACGGTCGATACAGAGGCAAAACGGATGTTTTGGCTGCCTATTTTTCAGAATTTG
Source organism: Bacteroides sp. AF25-5LB (assembly GCF_003602965.1). Lineage (NCBI taxonomy): Bacteria > Pseudomonadati > Bacteroidota > Bacteroidia > Bacteroidales > Bacteroidaceae > Bacteroides > Bacteroides sp. AF25-5LB. Next base: position 337,549 of record NZ_QTMC01000001.1, on the reverse strand, counting down.
CACTGATTAAATACCGTGTACAAGTTGAGATAGAATACTTTATCACGCTGTGTGAGCTGCCTTTGCCGCAACTGAAAGGGGTGGATAAGGGCGTTTTCGAAACCTTGAGAAACATTTACCGTAACTTCTCCGAAGCCGACGCACAACGCATCAAGGATATTGAGAGCGTGACGAACCATGATGTGAAGGCTGTGGAGTATTTCTTGAAAGAAGAGTTTGATAAGTTGGGTGGTATGGAGGACTATAAGGAATTCATCCATTTCGGCTTGACTTCACAAGATATCAATAACACGTCTGTTCCTTTGTCTGTAAAAGAGGCATTGGAGCAGGTGTACTATCCTCAAATAGAGGAACTGATAGCGCAGCTCCGTGCTTATGCGGAAGAGTGGGCCGCTATCCCCATGCTTGCCAAGACACACGGACAACCGGCTTCGCCTACCCGTTTGGGTAAGGAGGTAATGGTGTTTGTCTACCGTCTGGAACGCCAGCTGGCAACGCTGAAGGCTTGTCCGGTGACAGCAAAGTTCGGTGGCGCTACGGGCAATTACAATGCCCATCATGTGGCTTATCCGGAATATGACTGGAAGGCATTTGGCAATAAGTTCGTTTCCGAAAAGCTTGGCTTGGAACGCGAGGAGTATACTACCCAGATATCCAATTACGATAATCTGTCTGCCATCTTTGATGCCATGAAGCGCATTAATACGGTGATGATTGATATGAACCGTGACTTCTGGCAATATATATCTATGGAATATTTCAAGCAGAAGATTAAAGCCGGTGAGGTGGGTTCCAGCGCGATGCCGCACAAGGTGAACCCGATTGACTTTGAAAATGCGGAAGGAAACTTGGGCATGGCGAATGCTATTCTTGAGCACTTGGCGGTGAAACTGCCGGTTTCCCGTTTGCAGCGTGACTTGACAGACTCTACCGTGCTCCGCAATGTGGGTATGCCGTTCGGGCATATCATTATTGCCATACAAAGTTCTTTGAAGGGGTTGCGTAAGTTGCTGTTGAACGAACCGGCCATCTACCGTGACCTGGACAACTGCTGGAGTGTGGTGGCTGAGGCCATCCAGACCATTCTGCGCCGTGAGGCCTATCCGCATCCCTATGAAGCATTGAAAGCGCTGACCCGTACTAATCAGGCCATTACGGAAGCGTCCATCAAGGAATTTATAGAAGGACTGAATGTGAGTGAAGAGATAAAGAAGGAATTGCGGGTGATTACCCCCCATACTTATACGGGAATTTAAGCAACGACAGAAGTGTGCCGGAGGAATTTCAACTTTTTGGTCCGGCAATTGTTATAGAAACATATAAAATTCAAGGTATAATAGAGACAATGAATGGCCGTGAGGCCAAGGTTTAATTTTATTCGAATAAAAAACAATGAGTACAGAAAACGAAACTTGGCGTGATGCTTCTTCCTCAGAGGAGAACTCAGGTGCCGGCCGCGATGGTAACCAATTTAACAAGGAAGGTGGCTACAGCCGTCCGTCTTACAATCGTGATAATGGCGACCGTCCTTATCGCCCCAGATTTAACAGTGAAAACGGCGACCGCCCGCAACGCCTTTATAACAGTGACCGTCCTTATCGCCCGCGCTTTAATCCTGGTGCGGACAATGGTGACCGTCCGCAGCGTCCTCGTTACAATAATGATAATGGCGACCGCCCTTATCGTCCGCGTTATAACAGCGAAGGCGGCGACCGTCCGCAACGTCCTTATGGAAACAATTCGGGGGACCGCCCTTACCGTCCGCGCTACAACAGCGAAGGTGGCGACCGTCCGCAACGCCCTTATAATAGTGACCGTCCGCAGCGCCCGCGTTATGGTAATGAAGGTGGTGACCGTCCGCAACGTCCTTATAACAGTGATCGTTCTTATAATACAGACCGTCCCTATCGTCCGCGCTATAACAGTGAAGATGGCGACCGTCTGCAGCGTCCTCGCTACAATAATGAGGGTGGTGATCGTCCTTATCGTCCACGCTTCAATTCGGGTGGTGGAAGGCCTGGCGGATATGGTAACAGAGATAGCTATAGTCGTCCTGTCCGTCGTTCGGCCGATTATGACCCCAATGCTAAGTACAGCAAGAAGAAACAGATAGAGTATAAGGAGCAGTTTGTGGACCCGAACGAGCCTATCCGTCTGAACAAATTTCTGGCCAATGCCGGTGTTTGTTCCCGTCGCGAGGCTGATGAATTCATCACTGCCGGAGTTGTTTCTGTAAACGGAGAGGTCGTGACGGAATTGGGAACCAAGATTAAACGTGGTGATGAAGTGAAGTTCCACGACCAGACGGTCAGTATCGAACGTAAGATTTACGTCCTGCTGAACAAGCCGAAAGATACAGTGACTACTTCGGATGACCCCCAAGCACGTCGCACGGTGATGGATTTGGTGAAAGGCGCTTGCAATGAACGTATTTATCCGGTAGGTCGTCTGGACCGCAATACTACAGGTGTGTTGCTGCTGACAAATGATGGTGACTTGGCTTCCAAGCTGACGCATCCCAAGTATCTGAAGAAGAAAATATATCATGTGCATTTGGACAAGAATCTGACAAAAGCCGATATGGAGCAAATTGCGGCCGGTATTCAACTGGATGACGGAGAAATCCATGCAGATGCCATTAGCTATACGGATGACGTCAAGAAAGATGATGTCGGCATTGAAATTCACTCCGGTAAGAACCGTATCGTGCGTCGTATCTTCGAATCGCTGGGATACAAAGTGATGAAGCTGGACCGTGTATATTTTGCCGGTTTAACGAAGAAAGGCCTGCGCCGCGGCGAATGGCGTTACCTCACGGAGCAAGAGGTGAACTTCCTGCGCATGGGTTCTTTCGAGTAATATATAATAAGGTATAATAACTGTTTTATGGAAAAGATTAGTAGAACAAAGGTGGTTGACCTGCTGAAGCGTGAAGATTTTGGCGCTATGGTCAACGTGAAGGGCTGGGTTCGTACCCGCAGAGGTAGTAAGCAAGTAAACTTTATCGCGCTGAATGACGGTTCTACAATAAATAATGTGCAGATTGTAGTAGACTTGGGTAACTTCGATGAGGAGATGCTGAAAGAGATAACTACCGGTGCTTGTTTGAGTGTAAACGGGGTGCTGACGGAATCTGTCGGTTCCGGTCAGAAGGCCGAAGTGCAGGCCCGCGAGATCGAAGTGCTGGGAGCTTGCGATAACACGTATCCGTTGCAGAAGAAAGGTCATTCTATGGAGTTTCTCCGTGAGATAGCCCATCTGCGTCCCCGTACCAATACGTTCGGGGCGGTGTTTCGTATTCGTCACAACATGGCGATTGCCATCCATAAGTTCTTTCATGACAGAGGGTTCTTCTATTTTCATACTCCGATCATCACGGCTTCCGACTGCGAAGGCGCAGGCCAGATGTTCCAGGTAACTACAAAGAATCTGTATGACTTGAAGAAGGACGAGAATGGTTCCATTATTTACGATGATGACTTCTTTGGAAAGCAGGCCAGCCTGACGGTTTCCGGACAGTTGGAAGGCGAACTTGCCGCTACTGCATTGGGAGCCATCTATACATTCGGTCCTACGTTCCGTGCCGAGAATTCCAATACTCCCCGCCACTTGGCAGAGTTCTGGATGATTGAGCCGGAAGTGGCGTTCAATGATATTGCGGACAATATGGACCTGGCGGAAGACTTCATCAAGTATTGTGTGCAGTGGGCTTTGGACAACTGTGCCGACGATGTGAAGTTCCTCAATGACATGTTTGATAAGGGATTGATTGAACGTCTGCAAGGTGTCTTGAAAGAAAACTTCGTGCGCCTGCCCTATACGGAAGGTATCAAGATACTAGAAGAGGCTGTTGCCAAAGGACATAAGTTTGAATTCCCGGTGTACTGGGGAGTTGACTTGGCTTCCGAACACGAGCGCTATCTGGTGGAAGACCACTTCAAGCGTCCGGTTATCCTGACTGACTATCCGAAGGAAATCAAAGCGTTCTATATGAAGCAGAACGAAGACGGCAAGACCGTGCGTGCCATGGATGTGCTCTTCCCGAAGATTGGGGAAATCATTGGCGGTTCCGAACGTGAATCGGATTACAACAAGCTGATGACGCGTATTGACGAACTTCACATTCCGATGAAGGATATGTGGTGGTATCTCGATACCCGCAAGTTCGGTACATGTCCCCACTCCGGATTTGGTTTGGGCTTTGAGCGTTTGTTGCTGTTCGTGACGGGCATGACGAATATTCGTGATGTTATACCGTTCCCACGTACGCCGCGTAACGCCGAGTTCTAGGTTTTGGAATATACAAACTGGATAAAATCATCCGCACAAACATTCTGTTGTTTGTGCGGTTTTTTTATATCTAAAAATGTTATAATCTCAAAATAAATCTTTATATTTGTGTCTAACGGAACGACATAACGTTAACCAACATCATACGAATATGAAACGGAACTATTTCTTTACCATGCTGGCAGCGGTGCTGCTTGCGGTAGCGGGAGCCAATGCGCAGGAGAGCGCAGAGTTTAGGCCTGCGGAACTGGCAGGAATTTGGCAGTTATGTCATTATGTGTCTGAAATCCCGGATGTTCCCGGGATATTGAAACCGAGTAACACCTTTAAAGTGCTGAGTGATGACGGCCGTATTGTCAATTTTACAATTATTCCAGGCAAAGATGCCATCATCACTGGATATGGGACTTATCAGCAGCTGACGGATAATTCCTATAAGGAAAGCATTGAGAAAAACATCCATTTGCCCATGTTGGACCATAAAGACAATATACTGGAGTTTGAAATAGGGGACGACGGGGTAATGTACCTGAAGTATTTTATAGCTAAGGACTTGAATGGTAATGAACTGAATACATGGTTCCATGAAACATGGAAGCGGGTGGGCATGCCTGCAAAATTCCCCGAAGACCTTGTCCGTTGATATTTCTTTCTCTTTCCCGTTTCTTTCTCATGCAGCTTTGAAAGCCTTCTATGACGGCATCGACCGATGAAGGCCGCATCATAAAGAGTTGTTCTGCGGAGATTCTTCCCTTTCTCCGCAGGATAACTTTGTCTGTTGTATATCAGCCAAGTGGCTCTCTAAAAAAAAGTGGAAAACTTTTGCCAGTTCTAAGAAAAACCGTACCTTTGCAAGCCGATTATTATCTCGAAAGGATAAGCATTTAATTCATAGCGAGTTAATCTTCCATTGTCCGGGATGACTGGCTTGCGGTGAAGAAAAACATTTTAGTAGTAACATTTTAAAAAACAATTAAGAGTGGATACTTTAAGTTACAAGACCATTTCTGCAAACAAAGCTACAGTGACTAAAGAATGGGTCATTGTTGACGCTACAGACCAGGTATTGGGCCGTCTGGGCGCAAAAGTTGCGAAACTGTTGAGAGGAAAGTATAAACCTAACTTTACCCCTCACGTAGATTGTGGCGATAATGTAATCATTATCAACGCCGACAAAGTAAAATTAACCGGTAACAAGTGGAATGACAAGGTATATCTGTCATATACAGGTTATCCCGGCGGCCAGAGAGAAATCACTCCTGCCCGTTTGCAGGCAAAACCGAACGGTGATGACAAGTTACTGAGAAAAGTAGTAAAGGGTATGTTGCCTAAGAACAAGTTGGGCGCAAAATTGCTGGGCAATATGTATGTATATGCCGGTAGCGAGCACAAACACGATGCTCAGAACCCGAAAATGATTGATATTAACATACTTAAATAAGAGATAATGGAAGTAGTAAATGCATTAGGCAGACGTAAAAGTGCAATTGCACGTATTTTCGTAAGCGAAGGTACCGGAAAGATTACTATTAATAAGAGAGACCTCGCAGAGTACTTTCCATCAAGCATTCTTCAGTATGTAGTTAAACAGCCGTTGAACAAGCTGGGTGTTGCTGAAAAGTACGATATCAAAGTGAACCTCTGCGGTGGTGGTTTCACTGGACAGTCTCAGGCTTTGCGTTTGGCAATTGCCCGCGCACTGGTGAAAATCAATGCTGAGGACAAGGCTGCTCTCCGTTCTGAAGGCTTCATGACTCGTGATCCTCGTTCTGTTGAACGTAAGAAACCGGGACAACCGAAAGCACGTCGTAGATTCCAGTTCAGTAAACGTTAAGAGTTGGAGAACGGTTGGGGCGGACAAGTTGCTTAATTCTCGACTTTCACCTCTCAACTCTCAACTGAAAAAGCGTTTAGTATCTAAACTACCGGGACTCTTCAGATTCAGACTACCCGGCGGTTGGTTTAGAAGAAACAAAAAAGAAAGTAAACGATTAATTTAAAAGAAAATGTCTAGAACAAATTTTGATACATTATTGGAAGCCGGTTGCCACTTCGGTCACTTGAAAAGAAAGTGGAACCCCGCAATGGCTCCTTACATCTTCATGGAGCGCAATGGTATTCATATCATTGACCTCAACAAGACGGTTGCTAAAATTGACGAAGCTGCTGAAGCTTTGAAGCAAATCGCTAAATCAGGAAAGAAAGTCCTGTTTGTTGCTACTAAAAAACAAGCTAAGCAGGTGGTTGCCGATAAGGCTGCATCTGTAAATATGCCTTATGTAATCGAGCGTTGGCCGGGTGGTATGTTGACTAACTTCCCGACTATCCGTAAGGCTGTCAAGAAGATGGCTACCATCGACAAGCTGACAAGCGACGGTACCTATTCAAACCTCTCCAAGAGAGAAATTCTTCAGATTTCACGTCAACGTGCAAAGTTGGACAAGACTTTGGGCTCTATTGCTGACCTGACTCGTCTGCCGTCTGCTCTGTTCGTTATCGATGTAATGAAGGAAAATATCGCAGTTCGTGAAGCTAACCGTTTGGGTATTCCAGTATTCGGTATCGTTGATACAAACTCTGATCCTACGAATATCGATTTCGTAATCCCGGCAAATGATGACGCTACTAAGTCAGTAGAAGTTATTCTTGATGCCTGCTGTGCTGCTATGCAGGAAGGTCTGGAAGAACGTAAGGCCGAAAAGGTAGACATGGAAGCTGCCGGTGAAGCTCCTGCCAACAAAGGCAAGAAGAAAGCTACAAAAGCAAGACTCGACAAGTCCGACGAGGAAGCAATCAATGCCGCTAAGGCTGCTGCTTTCATGAAGGAAGAAGAGGCTTAATCATACTGTTGAGAGTTGAGAATTGAAAGTTGAGAGTTACTTTACGGCAATTCTCAATTCTCTATTCTCAACTCTCAATTACTTTATAAGGATATTATTAACAATTAAAATAAAAAGATATTATGGCTGTAAGTATGGCTGATATAACCAAGCTCCGCAAGATGACCGGTGCTGGTATGATGGATTGCAAGAATGCTTTGACTGAAGCTGAAGGCGATTTCGACAAGGCAATGGAAATTATCCGTAAGAAGGGACAAGCTGTTGCAGCTAAGCGTTCAGATCGCGAGGCTTCTGAAGGCTGTGTGCTGGCTAAGACTACGGGTGACTTTGCCGTTATCATCGCTTTGAAGTGCGAAACTGACTTCGTGGCTCAGAATGCTGATTTCGTGAAACTGACTCAGGACATTCTGGACCTTGCCGTAGCTAACAAGTGCAAGACTCTGGACGAAGTAAAAGCTCTGCCGATGGGCAACGGTACTGTACAGGATGCTGTAACAGACCGTAGCGGTATCACTGGCGAGAAGATGGAGCTGGATGGTTACATGACTGTAGAAGGCGCAAGCACTGTGGTTTATAACCACATGAACAGAAACGGTCTCTGCACTATTGTTGCTTTCAACAAGGCTGTTGAAGAAGGACTGGCTAAGCAGATTGCCATGCAGATTGCTGCCATGAATCCGATTGCGGTAGACGAAGATGGTGTATCTGAAGAAATCAAGCAGAAGGAAATAGATGTTGCTATAGAGAAGACAAAAGCTGAACAGGTACAGAAGGCTGTTGAGGCCGCTTTGAAGAAGGCTGGTATCAACCCGGCTCACGTGGACAGCGAAGACCACATGGAAAGCAACATGGCCAAGGGCTGGATTACTGCTGAAGACGTGGCAAAGGCAAAGGAAATCATTGCTACTGTTTCTGCTGAGAAGGCTGCACATCTGCCTGAACAAATGGTTCAGAATATTGCTAAGGGTCGTCTTGGCAAGTTCTTGAAAGAAGTTTGCTTGCTGAACCAGGAAGACATCATGGATGGCAAGAAGACAGTTAGAGAAGTCTTGAAAGAAGCTGATCCTGAATTGAAGGTTGTTGACTTCAAGCGTTTTACTTTGCGCGCTGAATAATTCCGCTTAGAAACGATTCTATAAAAAGAAGTGGCCGTATATGGAGTTGAATTCCTAAACGGTCACTTTTTTTATGCCTCTACAGTTGCAGTGAGACGGATGATGGTTTGGTTTATCCTACGGGCTTAGTTTGCGTGTATCCTTCAGCTTTCAGCAGGTCAATGACACGCTGTTTGAAGTCGCCCTGCACAATGATTTCTCCATCTTTGGCACTTCCACCCACTCCACATTTACTTTTCAGCAATTTGCCCAGTTCTTTCAGGCCATTGTCGGTGCCCACGAAACCGGTGACAAGAGTGACGACTTTGCCGCCCCGGTTCTTGCGGTCCAGCTGCACGCGCAAGCGTTGTTGTGCAGGGGGGAGGGTAGCTTGCTCCTCATCGTCATTCATCTCATATTTGTAGTCCGGGTTGGTGGAATAGACTATATTCAACCGTTCTTTCCAATCATTATTCTTCATACTTTTTTTTAAAAAACTTCCCAAAAGTACGATATTATGTGGAATTATGCAATTAGAAATTATGTTAAGCTTTTGTTGCATCCGTGTTACTGATTAGAAAAAAAGCACTACTTTTGTCAATCGCAATATTGAGAACTTAAATAAGAAACTATGAGCAGTCCGTTACAGAAAAAAGAAACCATGAAGGTGCCGGAACCTACTTTGCGCCGGCTTCCGTGGTACCTTTCCAATGTAAAGTTGCTGAAACAAAAGGGGGAACGATTCGTATCATCCACCCAGATTTCCAAGGAAATCAATATTGATGCTTCACAGATTGCCAAAGACCTTTCGTATGTTAATATCTCGGGCCGTACGCGTGTGGGATATGAGGTGGACACGCTGATAGCTGTACTGGAGGATTTCCTGGGATTTACCAATATACACAAAGCATTTCTGTTCGGTGTTGGAAGCTTGGGAGGTGCTTTGCTGCGCGACTCGGGTCTGAGCCATTTCGGTTTGGAGATAGTGGCTGCTTTTGATGTGAAGCTTGAATTGGTGGGTACGACATTGAGCGGCATCCCCATCTATCATTCGGATGAGTTCAAGCAGAAGATGCAGGAGTACGATGTCAATATAGGCGTGCTGACGGTACCTATCGAAATAGCCCAGCAGATAACGGATTCCATGGTAGAGGGTGGTATCAAGGCCGTATGGAACTTCACCCCGTTCCGTATCCGCGTTCCCGAGAACATTGTCGTGCAGAACACTTCCCTTTATGCCCATCTGGCCGTGATGTTTAACAGACTAAACTTTAACGAAATCAAGTAATGAAGATTATTGCTGTAGGAATGAACTATGCTCTGCACAACAAAGAGCTGGGACATACACACGAGAATAAGGAACCGGTTATTTTTTTGAAACCCGATTCAGCTATACTGAAAGATGGCAAACCTTTCTTTATCCCCGACTTTTCCAACGAAGTGCATTATGAGGCGGAAGTGGTGGTACGCATCTGCCGTTTGGGCAAGAATATTGCTCCTCGCTTTGCCCATCGCTATTACGATGCGGTGACGGTGGGCATCGACTTCACGGCACGCGACTTGCAACGTAAGTTCCGTGAGGCGGGTAATCCGTGGGAGCTTTGCAAAGGTTTCGACAATTCGGCAGCTATCGGTACCTTTGTTCCTTTGGAACAGGTGGGCGGCAATGTACAGAATCTGGACTTTCGTCTGACGATTGATGATAAGGAGGTTCAACGTGGCCATACAGCGGACATGTTGTTCCGGGTAGATGATATCATTGCCTATGTCAGCCGCTTCATGACCTTGAAAATCGGTGACTTGCTGTTCACGGGAACACCCGCGGGAGTCGCTCCCGTCAGCATCGGACAGCACTTGCAGGGTTATCTTGGGGAAGGGAAAGTACTTGACTTCAATATTCGCTGATTATCTTCGTCTTGTTTTTTCTTGTTACCTCGCTTTTTTTCCGTACTTTCGTGTCAACTTAAAGAAGCAACGATATGAAGATACGTGTAGGTTTTGGCTTTGATGTCCATCAACTGGTGGCAGGGCGCGAACTTTGGCTGGGCGGTATCCGCCTGGAACATGAAAAGGGATTGTTGGGGCACTCGGATGCGGACGTGCTCATCCATACTATCTGTGACGCATTGCTGGGAGCGGCGAATATGCGTGACATCGGCTATCATTTTCCTGATACTGCCGGTGAGTTTAAGAACATAGACAGCAAGATTCTGCTAAAGAAAACAATAGAATTGATAGCTACCAAAGGCTATTCGGTAGGTAACATTGATGCCACCATCTGCGCTGAGCGGCCTAAGTTGAAGGCCTATATTCCCGAAATGCAGCGTACGCTTGCCGCGGTGATGGGAATAGACGAGGATGCCATCTCCATCAAGGCCACCACCACGGAGAAACTCGGCTTTACGGGCAGGGAGGAAGGTATATCCGCCTATGCCACTGTATTGATAGTGAAGGAATAATAATATCAACTCAATTTAATCATCCACTTATATGAAGAAAATCTCCTTGGCCTTTTGTCTGGCACTTTTATCCTCCTTGTTCTGCCCGGCACAAGTATCGCCTTTGCAGTTCAACAAGAACGGAGAGTTTAAAATCGTCCAGTTTACAGACATCCACTTCAAGTATGGCAATCCGGCTTCGGATATTGCTTTGAAGCGTATTGGCGAGGTGCTTGATGCTGAGTGCCCCGATTTAGTAGTCTTTACCGGCGATGTGGTTTATGCCGCACCTGCCGATACAGCCATGCGCAAGGTGCTTTCCTATGCTACGGATCGTAAGATTCCTTTTGTCGTAACCTTTGGCAACCACGACAACGAGCAGGGAAAAACACGTGCTGAGCTTTATGACGTTATCCGTTCCATGCCTTTCAATATCCAGCCCGACCGTGGCGGAGTAGAATCTCCCGACTATGTCCTCACACTGAAATCCTCGGACGGCAAGAAGGATGCAGCCCTGCTTTACTGTCTGGATTCCCATTCCTACTCCAAACTACCCGACGTAAAGGGGTACGACTGGCTCACTTTCGACCAGGTGAACTGGTACCGCCAGCAGAGTGCCACTTATAAAGCAAAGAACGGTGGGCAACCTTTGCCTGCACTAGCATTTTTCCATATTCCTTTGCCGGAATATAACGAAGCCGCTTCCGACGAGAACGCCATACTGATAGGTACCCGCATGGAAAAGGCTTGCGCTCCGGAACTGAATACGGGCATGTTCACTGCCATGAAAGAGGCTGGTGATGTGATGGGTATGTTTGTCGGGCACGATCATGACAACGATTATGCCGTAATGTGGAAAGGTATCCTGCTGGCTTACGGCCGTTTCACCGGTGGTAATACCGAGTACAACCATTTGTCCAACGGTGCACGTGTCATTTTGATGAAGGAAGGTGCCCGTACTTTCACCACCTGGATTCGTCTGAAAGGTGGCGAAATTATTGATAAGACGGTCTACCCCGACAGCTATATGAAGGACGATTGGCGTAAGCGTCCGTTGGTGACGGAATAATGGTGAACTTAAAAAGAACGATATGGACAAGATAAGGACCGGATTAGCCGCTTACGGAATGTCGGGACGTGTTTTCCATGCCCCCTTCATCTCCACTAACCCTCATTTTGAATTGACTGCCGTTACGGAGCGCAGTAAGGAACTCTCCCGGGAGAAGTATCCCGACGCTTGTATTGTGCGGAGTTTTGAGGAACTTATCGAAGTGGAAGAGCTGGATTTGGTTGTCATCAACACGCCGGACAGCACTCATTATGAGTATGCCCGCCGCGCCCTCGAAGCAGGTAAGCATGTGGTTGTGGAGAAGCCTTTCACCACCACCGTGGCAGAAGCTGAGGAACTTGTGGCATTTGCCGCAAGCCGGGGGCTGACCTTGAGCGTTTACCAGAACCGCCGGTGGGACTGCGATTTCCTGACAGTTAAGCAAATACTGTCCAAAGGCTTGCTGGGGCATCTGGTGGAGTTTGAATCCACCTTCCCCCGTTATCGTAATTTTATCAAGCCGAATACTTGGAAGGAAACCGGACAAGATGGGGGCGGCTTGACCTATAACCTGGGTGCCCACGTCATAGACCAGGCTGTGCAGCTGTTCGGTATGCCCGAAGCCGTCTTTGCAGATATTGCCACGTTGCGCAAGGACAGCAAGGTAGACGACTATTTCATCATCCATTTGCTACGTCCCTCAAAGGCGCCCGAAGTGAAGATAACGCTGAAATCCAGCTATCTGATGTGTGCGAGCGAACCCCGTTTCGTCCTCCACGGTAGGGAAGGTTCTTACGTGAAATATGGTTTCGACCCGCAGGAAGCCGCCTTGACCGAGGGCGTATTGCCCGGCACTTCGCACTGGGGCGAGGAGGACAAATCCTCTTGGGGACTGCTTTATACGGAAAAAGACGGTAGAATTGTTTATGAACCCTATCCAAGTCTTCCCGGTGATTATGCAGCTTTTTATGAGAATATCTATCGGCATATCCACCACGGCGAACCTTTGCAGAGCGATGCCCGCGAGGTGGTCGGAGTCATCCGCTTGATTGAGGCAGCCTGGGAAAGCAGCCGTATGCAGCGTGTGGTTCGTATCTGATAGAAAATCTTTTACCCGGTAGGGACGTGTAACTTTACATGTGTCAATCGGGTGTATTTCGTACTTCCTATTATATAGGTACGCGCGATGCGTGCCGATGCTATCTTCATTACTTCTCCCATCTGGTAGGCATGTTCCACGGCGGGCAGCTGGCATGATTTCCGGCTTGCCGTGCGTGCATTCAGCCGGATGCTGACGAAGTTGCCGATGGAGTCTTTCAGTTTCAACACTTGGCGTACATAGAAATAAGGAGTGGTCCCTTTGAGCTGCGTCTTGTAGGGGTTGTCTTCCAGTCGCACGCTGAGTACGGTCAGTGTCAGGTTCTCCACTTTTTCCCCTTCCTTCCCCAGGAAACGTCCGCCGGTGGTTTGGTACGTTTTTCTTCGTTGTATGTCGAGGTGGACTGAATGGTAAATCTTGGCAATCTGTACGAAACGTTCCTGCTTGGGGATGCGTGGCTGGAATTTGAAGGCTATCCACGTAAGATAGGCAGGGTCTATACGGAGAATTTCGTGCAGGAAATGTCCGTGGTATTTGCCTATGGAGATAATGTCGTCCCCTTTGCTCTGCATTCTTTTGGCATTGTACTCCACAAGCAGCAGGCTGCGCGGTGAGTAGAAGCATAGCGTGCTTGCCATCCGCAACGTTTCGTGAATGTCGGTGGAAAGGTCGCAAATGTAGAAGATGGACTGTCTCCCGGGCAGTGGAGAGTAAATCCACAAAGTATATTGGAGATACTCAGGCCGGGGCAGTACGATAAGATAGGCCCCTACTTCCTTATAAGAGGCTCTCCCTTGATTGTATGCATTCAGTTTACTATACAATAAGTCTTGTTCAGTCTGCGGTATACCGGGTATGATTGGATTTGCCATAGCTCGGAATAATTTATTCCAAATATACATTTTTGGAATGAAAGAAACAAGGGGAAGCCAAGAAATATCAGAAGCGTACCATCAATTCCAATACTACTTTGTCTTGTTCCGACTCCTTCGCTATGCTGTTTTTGGCATAGAAGTATTTCTCGTAATTCAACCGGAGGTCTGTGCGGAATGCTTTGCTGAGGCTGAAGGTGATGCCGCCCGTTAGGCGTTGGCGTTTGTAGTCGGTCACCGTCAATCTGCCGGTTTCTTCATCGGCGGTTTTGGCGTCGCTCTGGTCGGTCATCATGTCGTAGCGCAGCAGGAAAGACATTTTGTTGAATACTTTCCGTAACGGCAGATCGTAGTTGATGAAGGTGTTGACAGCGTGTACATCTTTGAAAGCGTTGTCGGAATATTGCTTGTACAAATATTCGCCTTCGATATGGAAACGGCCGGTTTCATAGTAGGCACCGATGTCGTAGGATTGCATACGTACTTCTTCCGGCTGGATGCTCTGCACGCTCAGTGTTAGGTTCAGTCCTTTGGTGAAGAGAAATTGGGCTTTGGCGGAGTAGTTCACTTCCTTGTGCCATTCTTTCTGGTTAGTCAGTCCGGAACCGTTGAAAAGTCCTCCTTCCACAGTGATAGGTACACCGGTAGGCAGGGTATATCCTACTGTGAACCCCACGTCCCGTACATTGCCCACTTGCTTGGCGATGAACGAGCGGTTGGGGAAGTATTGCTGGTGCGGTGAGCGGTGGGCGTCGATGGTGAAGGGGACGCGCATTTGTCCGGCGGTGACTGTCAGTCCTTTTGTCGGGAAAAGCCGGGCGTAGGCATCCAGCATCTTGATTTGACCTTCGTCGGAGAGGTCTATCTCGGCTTTGTAGGCTACGCTGGGCAATACGTTACCCGTCACGCTGACGCGGGCATTGCGTACTTCGAAACGTCCTGCACCCATGGTGGTCTGATATTCGTATTTGGCGCGGATGGTTCCGTGGACTTCCGGCAGGTAGTCTTTGGTTTCCATCTTCTCCTTTTCAATCTTTTTTCCGTCCTCGTTGATGGAGGGCGTTTGGGCAATTGCGGCCAACGGCAGCAGGGCAATCAGTACTGTCAATGCACTTTTTTTCATAATCTGTTGTTGTCGAATGATTTGTCGGCGACAAAGTTCGGACATACGTGTTGTGTTTTTGTGTCATATATGTTGCATTGTTGTTACAAAAACTGTTAGAGAGAAGAACTGTGATAGGTGCCGTTTTAATCTTTTTATGGCTTGATTTAGTTTCTTGTTTTTATTAAAACGTTGGTTGTTAGGATTATATGTGCACTGAGCAAAAGTTTCAGTCTGAAATATCAATGAAATATTCCTATCTTTGAAGAAAATATCAAGAACGTTTGTTTTAGAACTCTGATGCTTATGAAAAGACAGTTGTTTTTAGCAGGAATAAGTTTGATGCTGGGGGGCATGTCAATGCTTGCCCAAGATATATCTCCGGTGAATTCCGTTTCTTACGAATGGAAGAGCGTACCGATAGTGGGAGGAGGCTTTGTGGACGGTATTGTTTTTCACCCAGAAGCTCCCGGTATCCGTTATTGCCGCACCGATATGGGAGGGGCCTATCGGTGGGATGCTGCTTCCTGCCAGTGGACGCCCTTGTTGGACTGGATAAGTCTGGATGAAAGCAATCTGCAGGGAGTGGAGAGCATTGCCATTGACCCGCAGAATCCACAGAACGTGTATATTGCCTGCGGTACGTATACCAGTAGCTCCAATGGGGCCATACTCTGTTCTTATGATGGCGGCAGAACCTTTGCTCGCGTTGATGTGCCTTTTACGATGGGTGGCAACGAGAATGGGCGTGGTAATGGGGAACGGATGATGGTGGACCCGCAGAATGGGAATATCATTTATATGGGAACCCGTTTGCATGGCTTATGGCGCAGTACGGATAAGGGGAGGAGCTGGGCACGGGTAGCGTCTTTCCCGAATGTCTCCGAGAAGCTTAATCCCGTCGACCGTGCCGCATGGGGGAATCGCGGCAGTGGTATTGTCTGTGTTGCCTATGATGCACAAGGCACTCGCGACGAGCGTGGCACCCGTGACATTTATGTGGCAGTGTCATTGATGGGCAGGGAAAATCTGTTTGTGAGTCACGACTATGGTGAAAGTTGGCAGCCGGTCGGGGGACAGCCGATGCAGTATCGCCCCACGCATATGGTCTTGACCGGTGACGGGCAATTGGTTCTGACGTATGGAGATACTCCCGGTCCAAGCCAGATGGGGGATGGAGGTGTGTGGAAATACGATATCCGTAAAGGCAAATGGACAGACATTTCTCCCGTCAGACTGCCAGGTGGCGAAAAGGCAGGATTTGGCTATGCAGCCGTATCTGTAGATTCTCGTAATCCGAAGCATCTGATTGCCAGTACACACAGTCTAGGGGGCAAGCACGGTTATAAAAGTGATGAGATGTTCCGTACGACTGACGGTGGCAAGAGCTGGAAACCGATTTTCAAGACGGGATATGAGTATGATTATTCCAAAGCTCCCTATACAAAGGTAGCGCCCCTACACTGGATGTTCGACATAGAGATAGACCCTACCGACGCTGAACATGCCATGTTTACCACCGGTTTCGGTGGCTGGGAAACTTTTAATCTCTCTGCCGTGGAACGCGAGGAACCGGTGAAATGGAGTATCATGTCTGCCGGTATCGAAGAGACCGTGCCTCTCGAACTTTATGCTCCCGAAAAAGGGGCGCGCCTGATTTCCGGTATCGGTGATTATGGTGGCTTTACGCATTTCGACCTCAATCGACCCGATTCGTTGGGCAGCCATGCCAATCCTCATTTCGGAAATACGAATGGAGTGACAGGCGCTTGGCTGAAGCAGGATTTGGTAGTCAGGGTTGGTACACTGTTTGGCCATCAGCCGGATGCAAAGACTATCTCATATTCAGAAGATGGGGGCAGGCACTGGACTATGTGTGCCACCGTTCCAACAGAGAAGTCTCGTAATGGGCATATCGCCGTGGCAGCAGATGGCTCTTCTTGGATTTGGATACCCGACCGCTCGAAGGCTTATCTGACCCGTGATAAGGGGGCTTCTTGGCAAGTTTGCCGTGGTTTGCCTAAGAATATCCGCGTCATAGCAGATAAGGTGAACCCCAAACGTTTTTATGCTGTAGATGCTGTGGCCGAAATATTGTATAGCAGCGAGGATGGTGGGGCGACTTTTCATGCCGACACATTGAATTTAACGGTTAAACGGTCCCAACGCGGTAATGCCGGTGCCGCTGTACGAAGAGGAGATCTGCGTGGAGGGCAAGACCGTATCTATGCTACTCCCGGTCGTGAAAAAGATTTGTGGATTGCAGCTTATGATGGTTTGTACCACTCTGTCACTTCAGAAAAATTTGATTTCCGTGTTTTGGATAAGGTACGTACCATCTATGCTTTTGGCTTCGGCAAGGCAAAGCCGGGTAATGATTATCCTGCCATCTATCTGATAGGCGTAATCAACGGGCAATATGGTTTCTTCCGTTCTGACGATGCGGCTAACTCTTGGGTACGTATCAACGATGATGCCCATCAATATGGCTTGGTATTGCATATCTGCGGTGACATGCAGGAATATGGACGGGTTTATATAGGGACACATGGCCGGGGAATTGTGACGGGAGTACCCGCGTCATAGCTTTTCTTCATGCAGTTCATGTAATCTCCTTTGTGCCTACTTTTCATCAAGTCCGTACATCTGCAGCCTTTATGGGCACTGAGATGATACGGACTTTTAGTTTCTTATATTGTCATTATGTACTGTAGGTTACTGCCGTCATTTCGGTATTTGCAGTCATTACCTCCATAATCTCTTCTCTTACGAATATTGTCTTTTCATTTAGTATAAATTTAGTCAACATCCGTTTGGAAAGTCTTGTGACTGTATGATATATTACTTTTTCAAAGAAAATATTTTTCGTTCGTTTATATTTTAATATATTTGCATTCCAATCTTCCCATCATTTGTTAATAAATGTTGGCTAGTGTTTGATGATGGTATTGCATAACCTTAAATGAAACCTAATGGTACACTTGTATAGATATATCATTTTTATAATTGGCCTTTGCACTACCCAACTGGTTTCCGCATACGGATTAAGATTTCGTGGCGCGGTCAGTCCTATTGATCAAAGAACATCCTATGATGTGTTTGCTCATAGTTATCCTTCTTTCAGAGACTATTTTGACTTGGAGTTCAATATAGCTTTGTATTCTACCGAGAGCGTCGGTTATATCTTGCGTGTTAAGGGGAAGGATGAAGGACAGATTTTCAATCTTTTTTTTGATTTTCGTGGTGATGATATCTTGTTCCGTTTGAATCAAGAGGGGAAGTGTGTGTTGATAGCCTTGCCTGTCAATAAGGCTGGAGCGATGAAATCCCATTGGTTTAGGGTGAAGATAGCCTTTAACTTGAAGCAGGATGAGATTACTCTCAAGATTCATGATCAGGAAAAAGTATGCAAGGGTGTAGCACTTGCCGATGAGTTCAGCCCGAAAATAGTGTTCGGTAAGAGCGACCACATTATTGACGTTCCAGAGATAGCTATTGATAAGTTGGTTGTGCACGCTGACCACACTTACACGTTTCCTTTGGATGAGGCGGAAGGAGAATCGGTTTTTGACCGGGAAGGGATTCTTTACGGTAAAGTGGAAAATCCGGTGTGGCTGATTAATGAGGCCTTTCACTGGAAGCGGGAGGGCGGTTTTGCGTCGGCTTCAGAAGCAGGTTCTTGTTATAATATTGGTAGAAATGAGATTTATTATTTCAATCGTGATTCGTTGTTTGTCTACAATATGGAGACGGGAAATATTTCTGCCAAGGCTTTTACCGAACGGTGTCCTGTGAAGTTGTTTCTTGCCGGTAGTTTCTTTGACAGTGCCAGTGAAAGGTTATATGTCTACGAGGTATATACAGAGAATGGGGATGCGGAGCCTATGATAGCAAGTCTAGACTTGAATACATTGGGCTGGAGAGTAGAGAGTTACAGTCGGCTCAGCATGCAGTTGCATCATCATTGTTCCTATTATGATGCAGTCCGCAAGCGTTACACCATCTTCGGTGGTTTCGGCAATATGTATTACAGTAATAAATTCTATATATTCGATCCGGAAGAAGCGCGTTGGGATACACTTGGTTCTCTATCCGGTGATTTTCTTTGTCCCCGTTATTTCTCTTCGGCCGGTTATTTGGACAGTAACCATTCTGTCTATATTTTTGGCGGTATGGGCAATGAGTCGGGTGACCAGGTAATAGGCCGCCGTTATTTTCACGATCTTTATAAGGTGGATTTGCAAGAGATGCATGTGCAGAAACTTTGGGATATTTCGGAAGGACAGCCCAATGTGGTGCCGGTGCAGGATATGCTGATACAGAATGATTCTTGTTTTTATGTCTTGCGTTATCCCGAGAGTGTGTCTAACTCGTTTTTGCATCTCTACCGTTTTCTTATAAAAGATGGCAGCTGTCAGATATTGGGTGATTCCATTCCCATTTACTCTGATAAAATCACGACAAATGCTCGTCTTTATTATAACGAGCGTTTAAGCAGGCTTTTTGTGACGGTGCAGGAAACACGTGATGACGTATCTTCCAAATTTTCTGTTTATTCGTTACTCTTTCCACCGGTTTCTCTTGAAAAATATATTGCGAATAACAGTGGAGGAAGTGTTTCACGTGTATGGCTAGTGCTGGCGGTCGCGGTTGTAGTTGGTGGAGGCGTATGGATAGTGTACAAGTGGCGCCGAAACTCCGGTAAGGGCGAGGCCGGCAAAGCTGTGAGACAAGACAAGGAACAGCTTCTTGATGCTTCTGATACCACTAAGATGGAGAGGCAGGCAGTAGATGCGGGAACTGCCAACTCCATGTATTTATTCGGTGATTTTTCCGTTTTCGACCGGAGTGGTCGCAACATCTCTTATATGTTTTCCTTGCGTATCAAACAAATATTCTGTCTCATTTTGCGTTATAGCGATGCCGACGGAATTTCTTCCAAACAACTGAGTGACTTGATATGGCCCGACAAGCCAAAAGATAAAGTGAAAAACTCGCGTGGAGTAGCCATCAATCATTTGCGCAAGATTCTGAAAGAACTGGATGGCATAGAACTGGTTTATGAGAAAGGATGTTTTCGTTTCACGCTGTCTTCTGTCTTTTATTGTGATTATCTGCGTTTTATGGCGATAGTTGCTGAAAACCGGGTAGAGAATTGCCGGCAAGAGTTCCTGCATATTGTAGGGCGTGGCAAGTTTGTCGGCTTTATGGACGATCCGTTGTTCGACGGTTTTAAGCAAGATGTGGAGTGCCGCCTGGAAGTGCTTGTTTTACAGTTGATGAAAGAGGCTTTTGAGGCTCAGGATTATTCGGAAGCTGTGAGTTTGGCTGAAGCGGAATTCAATATTGATCCGGTGAACGAAACAGCCTTGTCTTGTTGCATCAAGTCACTTTTCATGCTTAAGCATGAAAATGCTGCTATTGGTACTTATCAAAGATTTGTGGCAGAATACAAAAAACATACGGGGGAAGACTACCCTACTCCTTTCAGCCTTTATTGGAATTAGCTTTCCCGGTATGCTGCATCCGGTATTTTT
The DNA here is from genome assembly GCF_003602965.1 of Bacteroides sp. AF25-5LB. Lineage (NCBI taxonomy): Bacteria > Pseudomonadati > Bacteroidota > Bacteroidia > Bacteroidales > Bacteroidaceae > Bacteroides > Bacteroides sp. AF25-5LB. Next base: position 317,229 of record NZ_QTMC01000001.1, on the reverse strand, counting down.
TGTCTTTGCTTTTTCTTTTATTTTTCTGTCTGCTTTCCTGAAGTTCTTGTTGTTGTTCTTATATGCAATTGAAAAGTATTTATAAAATATTTTTAAGTTTAGGCACATATGTAGGCTATCTCAGTCGTATACTGAGATAGCCCATTATTTCTCCTCTGATAATTAGGCTCCCAAAATCGATGAATTCAATATGGTAAATGAAGACAAATGGGCTGTTGAAAATAAAGATTTAGTAGGACTTATACGATAATTGTTTTATTCGCGGCACTACTTTTGTGGCTTAAAGTGTTAGGCGAAGTCTGTACTTTCTTTTATGGGTTAAAATGATCTGGATTAATGTTTTTTTTATGCCATTATACCCAAATTAACCCTAAAATTAACCCATGTGGAATCAATTTTGCAAATAAGGGGGCGGTTTGCAACACCCTGAGGCTGATGTGGGCGATTGGCATCGGCTCCTTTGTTATATTAACTTCTAATTAATAATTTAAGCTATGAAACAGTTGAAAAAGCTGAAAGTTTTTGGACTGATGGCCATGCTTATAAGTATGGTCATCATGGCGAGCTCTTGTTCGGACGATGATACGGGCGGAAGGGCTTTATCTTATGGAAAGGTGACGGGTGTCGTCACGGATGATTTATCTTCCCCTCTTGAAGGGGTCACAGTTTTAGTCGATGGTTCCGGTATAACGGCTGCACCGGACGGTCCTCAGACCACGACAAATTCGCAGGGTGTATATACACTCGAAAATATTTCAATAGGTACACATATAATTACATTTACGAAAGCCGATTACCAGACGGTAAGTGTTACCGTTGTGGCAGGAAAATTCAATGAAGAACAAGTGGCTGAAGTTAGCCCTAAAATGGAGTATGCAGCCGCAAAAATCAAAGGAAAAGTAGTTGATGCAGGAAAGGGAAATACTCCGTTGGAAGGAGTGACGGTCAGCATCAGTTCCACACAGACTGCCACCACCGGAAGCGATGGTACATTTGAAATTGGTAATTTGCCATTGGCAGACTACACCGTTACTTTTACCAAAGCAGGCTATGCTTCCATTGCGAAGAAGGTAGCTATAGCTGACTTTGTGGATGGCATTGCCACTATAGAGGTTCGCATGGGTGGGACAGAAATATTGCGCGGACTAACTCTTGATGATTTGAAAGCTGCAGAAAAATGGTATTATAACGAATACCGTGGCGGACGAAACGCTGAAAGCTATCCCCACTGGGATTGGGCTTGCAACTACATGTGTACGATGGACTTCCGTGGCGACTGGGAAGAGCAGAACGAAGGAACCACTCTCCGCATTCGTAACAATGAAGAGGACCGCAAGAATCCTGCTGACTTGGAGATATTCGATTCCTTTGTATTCGGAAGCAAGCTGATTACAGAAGATAACTACATGATGACCCTCCAGATCCGTACGCACAGTGCCGACGAAGCTGCTCCGGTATATTATGGCGTGCAGGTGGTAGACCTGACTGCTACCGATCCGAAGGCTGAGATGGTGGGTGATGTCAGAACCTATGCCTCGGAAAATTACATTTCTGTTCCAGTAGACTTGAGCAAATACATCGGTAAGGAAGTAATCATTGCCATCGGTACATTCCGTGCCCAGACTGGTGATTACTGGAAGCAGTTGGTATTGCGCCGCATCGCTTTTGCTAAAGAAGCCGTTGAAGGATGGGGCTGGTTGCCCGGAACATCGGTCGAAGAGTTGGATGGTTGGGAGATGACCCGGGAAATGGTACGCTCTACCATGCCGCAAATGAAGTCGAAGTTCACTGGCTTGAGTCCGGTTGAGGGAAATCGCGATAACTATGTGGACGCCTATCGTGCATGGCGCGAGGTGGACCATATTTGTGCCGAGTGGTCGTATATGCCGCTCAGTAAAGATCCTGAGGTATTCCCTTCCGAAGGCTATCTGATAAAGACACGTAGTGGAAACAACGTAAGTACCACCGTTCCCGAATCTTATTTCTATGCCAAATTCTCCATTGCGTCTGGGTGTGATAGGATGACATTGAAGACTCGCAACTTCAGTGGAACGAATGCTACCTTCTTCAAGGTGACAGCTATCCGTATGGACGGAACTGTCGTACACTTGGCACCTGCATCCCATACGGCTCAGTTTGCTGAGGCTGCTGCCGACGGTTGCTGGAAATTTATCCATCAGGCCGGAGGAAAGGGGGATCCGGAGGCATATGCCGATTTTGTCTATGATTTGTCTCAGTTCAACGGAGAAGATGTAATGTTGACTATTGGTGTCTTTAAGGGAGAAGAGAACGGCGACGAGAACAAACTGGTGCTGCGTGACATCACAATGGAGTGACAAACTGCTGATATTTAATTTTTTTTGTTTTTCCCTCTTTATCTCCTTTTGCATCTTGTGAGGGGAGAGACGGGGACTGAAGAAACTAATTGTATGAATATAATGAAAAATTTATTTACTTTATTGACTTTGCTCTTATTGACGTTAGTGGCTTGCAGTAATGACTCTGCTGTTGATGAAAAGCCGGACAACGGAGGTACGTATGTTCCAGGTAATCTGCCGGTGCAGAATGTGGCACGTGCCATAGAGCTGATTGACAATGCTGTAGAGTGCTATTTTACGGGTACGGGCATGGCTATGTCACGTTATTATAACCCTTATACCGGAAACCGTTCCAGTGAGTTGGGCAGTGTGTGGATGTACACTAGCTCCATTGAGGCCGTGAATGCTGCGATGAAAGCCATGAAGACCGGGAAGACAAAGGGAGAGACGGCTCTTTATGACTCTCACTTTAACCGCTACAAGGAACTTTTAGCTCAACTTTATGACAATCTGGAGTTTTATGCAGGTACTTTTACGCTGACCTCTTATACGCAGACCAAACAGTGGACGGTATACGGCGTAAACCGCGGCAACGGCAAGGGAGCTGCACAAGTGGAAGGTACCCTCAATGTTTACGATGACCAGATGTGGCTGGTGCGTGAACTGTTGGAATCCTATCATATTACTGGTGAACAGCGCTATCTGGAAAAGGCAGAATACCTGACAGAATACGTGCTTGACGGTTGGGACTGCACCCTTGATGAGCAAGGTAGTCCATTGGGAGGCATCACATGGGGACCGGGGTATATCACCAAGCACTCTTGCAGTAATGGCCCTATTGTCAGTCCTCTGGTGTGGCTGCACGAAATTTACAAAGGAAAACCTGACGAAGTGACCTATGGCTACGTGGCTGCCGACAACAGTCGCAAGCTACGCACTGAGAAGAAATCTGACTATTACTTGAATTTTGCCAAAGCTGTTTACGATTGGCAGAAGAAATATTTGCTGAGACCAGACGGGGTGTACGACGATATGATGGGTGGTTATGATTCACCGGACATAAAATATGTTACCATTGATGGTGAACACTACCGGACTGGTTCCAAACTGCGTGATCGTGTAGGTCCGGCCATCACTTACAATAGTGGTACGATGCTTTCCGGTGCTGCCGACCTTTTCAGAGTTACAAGCGATGCGACTTATCAGACGGACTTGGCGGAATTGACCGATAATAGTTTTGCTTACTTTGCCAAACCTGAAGCTGCCAAACCGGGCTGTTATACATTTGATGTCAGCGGATTCTGCAACTGGTTCAACGGTGTACTGATGCGTGGGTATGTGGATGCTTATTCAACCCACACTGCTGCCGCAAGCTGTATCGAGGCATTCCAGAATAATCTGGATTATGCCTACGAAAACTATCAATACAAACATATGCTTCCCACCAATCTGCTGGTGGGGTGGTACAAAGCTGAAAAGAACAAGAACAACGTGGAAGGAATGTTCACTTTTGCTTTTGCCGCCGAATATGCAGTGTTGGCGAATTATGAATGGAGCAAGAAATAATTTTAAAATTAATGGACTATGAAGAATTTTAGCAAGATGCGACAAGGATTATCCTACATGGTAATGGCATTCCTTCTGATGCTGATTCCGGCAGGTGTTTTCGCACAAAACTCTATTTCCGTTTCAGGAATAGTTATGGATGACACCAATGAACCTGTCATTGGCGCTGCCGTTATGGTGAAGGGCACCACTATAGGTGTCATTACCGACATTGACGGACGTTACACCATCAGTACTCCTGCAGATGGTATTCTCAGTTTCTCTTATGTGGGATTGAAGGACAAGGAAGAGAAAGTGAACGGACGTACCACTATCAACATCATTATGCAGACTGACTCCAAGATGATAGACGAAGTAGTGGTGATAGGTTACGGAACACAACGCCGCGGATCGGTGACGGGTGCCGTTTCTGCCGTCAAAGGGCAGGATATGATAAAGACCAAGAACGAAAATCCGCAGAATATGCTGACAGGACGTATTCCTGGTTTGCGCGTATGGCAGAAGAGTTCTGAGCCCGGAACTTTCAATAACAGTTTCGATATTCGAGGTATGGGATCTCCATTGATTATCATCGATGGAATTCCTCGGAGTACGGAAGAATTCCAGCGTTTGAATGCAATGGATATCGATGATATTTCTGTGTTGAAAGATGCTTCTGCCGCTATTTACGGTGTACGTGCAGCCAATGGTGTAGTGTTGGTGACCACCAAAAAAGGAGGAGCTGGAAAAACGGAATTCTCTTACAATGGTTCCTACACTTTCCAACAACCTTCACGTATGCCTGAACTGTGTGATCCTTATGAATCTATGACGCTGTTCAACGAAATGTCGATGAATAACATCAATGGCGGTTCATGGGTCTTCAGCGAAGAGAGCTTTGAAGCATTCCGTAACGGTACGCGCCGTACGACGGACTGGAATGACTTGATTATCTCTAATGTGGCTCCACAGACACAACACGACATCAGCATTTCCGGTGGCAACGAGAAGACGAAGTTCTATATCAGTATGGGCTACTTTTACCAGGAAGGTATCTTCCGTTCGGGAGACTTGAATTATAATAAGTTCAACCTGCGTTCCAACATTTCAACTGAAGTTGCTAAAGGTATAAAATTCGAACTTGGTGTAAGTGGCATCTCCGACGAACGCAATACGCCTTACAGTAGCGCACAGGATATCATTCGTAACTATTGGCGCCAAGGTGTACTTTATCCTGCATACGCTGATCCTGAAGGGACGATGTTGAACTACAACGGTTTGGACATGGAACAGAATACTGTGGCTATGATGACGGCCGATATTTCCGGTTACAAGAAGTACAAGCAGAAATATTTCCAGTCTTCGGCTACTTTGACGGTAGATTTCAGTGAATACACACCGGTATTGAAGGGATTGACTGCCAAAGCTATGTTCAGTTACGATTATCGTGCTGACAACAACGAGGCTTTCCGCAAAGAGTACTACCAGTATGCTTATGACGAGCAGACCGGTACCTACAATCAGAAGGTTTATAACGAAAGTTCGCCCAGCAACATGCGTCGCGAGTTCTATGACAAATCACAGATGTTGGGACAATTCACAGTGAACTACGACCGCACTTTTAACGATGTCCACCATGTGGGTGGTGTTGTCGGTTGGGAGGTACAGAAGCGCAACGGTGACAACTTCTACGCTGTCCGCGACCTGGCATTCTCTATGCCTTACCTGCTGGCTGGTGTGACTGAAGGACAGATCGGCGCCATGCAGACTGGTAATAATGATTTGTATGAACAAGCTAACGAAGCTTTGATAGGTCGTGTCAACTATTCGTTTGCCGACCGATACCTGCTGGAAGCACAGTTTCGTTACGACGGTTCCAGCAAGTTTGCCAAGGGGCATCAATGGGGTTTCTTCCCTTCAGTATCGGCTGGGTGGAGAGTATCCGAAGAACCTTTCTTCAAAAGCATAGATGCTTTGAAGTTTGTCAATCAGCTGAAGCTGCGTGCCAGCTACGGTGTGCTGGGTGATGATGGTGACTTGAATTATGACTGGGCTATGGGGTACACTTATCCTGCAACCAGCGGTAACATGTCTAATGGCGACTATAACGGTTATTCACCGGGCTATATCTTCGGTGGCAAATTCATCAGTGCAGCAAGCCCGATGGCATTACCTAATGAGAACATCACTTGGTTCAAGTCGAAGACATTCGACGTGGGTTTCGATTTTGAAGCTTGGAACGGTCTGCTGGGTGTTTCGTTCGACTATTTTAATCGTCTGCGTACTGGCCGTTTCGCTCGCCGTACCGGTGATTTGCCTACGGTGGTAGGTGCTTCTGCTCCGCGCGAAAATTTGGACAGTGACCGCCAATTCGGTATGGAATTGGAATTGACCCACCGCAACAAGATTGGACAAGTGGCCTATAATCTGAAAGGTATTGCTACCGTTACCCGTCAGAAATACCTGACTGCTTCGGAAAAAGGTCCTTGGGCCAATTCCTACGATCGTTGGCGTAATGACAACTTGACGAACCGTTATCAGGGAGTACAGTTCGGTTATACTTCTGCCGGACGCTACACCAGCTGGAATGATATTTGGAGCTATCCTGGCTACAAGGAACGTGACATTCTGCCGGGTGACTACAAATATGAAGACTGGAATGGTGACGGTGAGATTAACGGTCAGGACGAACATCCGTTTGCCTTTGACCAGACTCCATGGTTGCAGTTCAGTTTAAATGCCGGCTTGCAATGGAAGAACTTAGATTTCAACATGCTGTTGCAAGGCTCTGCGCTGGGTTCTATGGAGTACAAAGAGCCTTTGCATGAAATTTGGGGTAAGAACGGTGGCGGTGCATTGACACAGTTTCTTGATCGCTGGCATCCCGTAGACCCGAAGGCCGATCCCTATGACCCTTCTACTGTCTGGACTTCCGGTCACTACGCCTACACAGGTCGTTGGGCGAAAAACAATTCAGCTTTCAATCGTGTAAGCACCGCTTACCTTCGTCTGAAGAGTATCGAGCTGGGTTATACATTCCCGAAATTGAAACAGATTCCCAATGCCAGTCTGCGTATTTATGCCAATGCTTACAACCTGCTGACATTTACGGGTGTGAAATTTGTAGACCCTGAGCATCCCGATGATGATTTGGGACGCATGTATCCGTTGAACAAGACCTATACATTGGGAGTTTCCCTTTCTTTCTAATTAATGATATAAACCTAAAAAATAATAAATATGAGACATAAACTGATATCCGCGATGTTGTGCATGACTCTTGCCACTTCATGTGTCGATATGGATATTGCTCCCAAAAATATCGTGACTTCCGAGTCGTTGCTTTCCAATGAGTCTGGTATGGACATCTATATGGCACGTTTGTATAGCAATATGCCATGGGAAGACTTTAAATACCTCTCACAATGGGGGGTGAACTTTAATGGTTGGTTGAATGCCATGGGTATTGACGGTACTGGTGAAGCCATGAACAGGGACGGTATTTGCTGTGCGTTTACCGGTGAAGACAATGCTTACTGGGGCAAGGCTTTTGAATTGTTGCGCGATGCCAACTTCCTGCTTGAGAACCTGCCGAAATATCAGAGTTCCTATGCAGAAATTACTTACAACCACTATTTGGGCGAAGCCTATTATGTGCGTGCCACAGTTTTCTATGCCATGGCCCGTCGTTTTGGAGGTATCCCTTTGGTGACAAAAGTCATCCAGTATCCTGGAGACGGAAATTTGGAGGTTCCCCGTGCCAGTGAGGAAGAAACATGGAACCAGGTTTTGGCAGATTATGACAAGGCCATTGAATTGATGATGTCTAGTAGCCCCAAGAGTGGTTACAGTAATAAGTATGTAGCATTGGCTTTCAAGTCAGAAGCAATGCTCTATGCCGGTAGTGTAGCTAAGTATAATGAAACGGTAACTGGACGTTTGACCGGTTTGGGTACCAAGACGGGAGTACGCGTGATCGGATTCGATGAGGACCGCTGGCAAGAGGCTTCCAAGAAGTATTTCACTGAAGCCTACAAAGCCGCTTCCGAGGTGATTAAAAGCGGTGTATACTCACTTTACAAGAAGAAATGGGCCGCTAATGATCCGGAAGCACAATATCAAAATATGGTGGATATGTTCTCCGATCTTAGCAATAATCCTGAGAACATCTATGTGAAGGAGTACGTTTACCCCACCAGTACTCATGCTTACGATTCTTACAACTTACCGCTCACCTTTAAGGCTCCGCTGAACTGTGGTGTTTGCCCGACAGCCGACTTTGTTGAGTTGTTTGATGGTTTCGACCGTTATCCCGACGGTACCTTGAAGGTGACGACAGGCAATTCTTGTACCGAAGGTAATTACGTTATGTATGATAGTCCCATGGACTATTACAAGAATGCTGAACCTAGATTGCGTGCTTACGTCATCTTCCCTGGTGATGTGTTTAAGGGTAAGGAAATTGAAATTTATGCCGGTGTTTATACGGGGGCCGCGCCTGTCAAACCGCTTCTTAGTGACTATTCGTATGGTGCTGCCACTACCAAGTACAATCATCTGAGTGCTTATAAAGAGAAGCCCAAAACGCTTTATCTCAGTCCGAAACCTGAAGATCAGCAGGAAATTGTAACCCTGCCTGATGGCTCTACGATGAAGGCTGCTGGCCAGAACGGTCCTTTCTATGAAGATGGTGGAAGTGCTATGACCGGTCTGCTGGCACGTAAATGGTTGAACCCTGATCCTGCATTTGTTCCTCGGGAAGGCAATAGTGCACAACCTTTTATTTTGATGCGTTATGCCGAAGTGCTGCTGAATGCAGCCGAGGCTGCTGTGGAACTTTCGTTAGCGGGCGTCTCTTCTCCTGATGGTACAGATATGTTGAGTGTGGCAACGAAAGCCATCAATGATATTCGTGAGCGTGCCGGTGCCCGGTTGTTGACTGCCTCGTTGACTGGTACAACAGACAGCCGTGATATCGTCCGCAAGGAACGTCGCAAGGAGTTGGCCTTCGAACATAAGACCAAATGGGACTTGCGTCGCTGGCGTGTGAATCACTATGAAGGTCGCGATGGATTCTGGGGTGAGCAACGCAATAAGGACCGTTTCAGCAACACGACTCGTTATCGTTTCCGTGGTATCTATCCGTTCTATTCGACGGCGACCGGCAAGTGGTTCTTTGATGTTTGTTTCAACTATACGACTGCCGGTGACAAGGACTTCGGTTACACTCCGGTGGACTATTATTTCTCGATTCCGGGTGGTGAGGTTTCTAAGAGTCCTGTGATTGACCAGCAGCCTAATCGATAAAACTCAATAATTAAAAAACTTAAAACGTATGAAAAAGACAATATTTTATAGCTTATTCAGCGCCTTGTTCATGTTAACCTCATGCAGCATGTTCGAAATAGACAACTATGAGGAACCGGCAGAAACAATTTGGGGCGAAGTGGTAGATGAAGCAACTGGTAAGCGTGTATTGACCGACCAGGGCAGTGAGGGTATCCGTGTCCGTCTGACCGAATTGAGTTGGGGTGACAATGTGCAACATAATCCCGATTTTTACTGTATGATGGACGGTACATTCCAGAACACGAAGCTCTTCAAAGGTGAGTATAATGTCCGTATCGACGGCCCGTTCATTCCATTAGTGCGTGAAAATACAGACGGTACCTTGCTCCATGATGGTTCCGTCAATACTGAAATCAGTGGTACGACGAAAGTGAAATTTGAAGTACAGCCCTTTCTGAACGTTGAGTTTGTAGGTGATCCGCAGGTGAGCAATGGGGTCATCAAGGCACAAGTACGCGTGACACGCGGTGTGTCGGATGAAGTTTTCCGTGAAAAAATCCAGCCGATGGGCAATTGGAAAGACGAATACTTGAATGTAACTGACATCCAGTTCTTCGTCAGCTACTCAAACACAGTAGGCTACCGGGCACGCGACGAGCGTTGGTCGAGCAGCATCAGCTATGAAGGTAAGAGTTTCGAAGATTTACTGGGTAAGGAAGTTATTGTCCAGTCTAACGGCAGTATACCTTCGGGCCGCAAAGTGTTTGTACGCGCTGCCGCACGTATTAACTACGACACACCTGTAGGTAGCGGCACACGCCGTTGGAACTACAGTGAGCCGGTAGAAGTACTTATTCCGTAGCTTGATGGCATACAGCCGAGGCTTTGCTGCTATAGTGCCAAAGCCTCGGCTGTTGAGCAATCTTTTGCCATTATAGTGGTAAGGACAATGATTAATACCATAAAAACAAGAAACCAATATGAAGCAAAAACATTTTTTGATAAGTTTGACTGTCTTGGCAATAGGCATCTCTGTAGATGCTCAGACCAAGAACAATGTTAAAACCACTTTTCAAACCTCACGCGAGTGGAAGCCTTCTATAGACAATAGGGCCGATGCGGTGATGGTGTATGGAGTAGGGGGAAATCCTTCGGATAAATCACGCAAACTATCTTTTGAGGAACGGGTGAAGTCCTGGAAAGAGCGTGGATATATCATACACTTTATGACCGGTATTGCTTGGGGTGAATATCAGGACTATTTTACCGGACAATGGGACGGGAAATGGCATTTGGATGAGGGACAAGTCACACAGACTGGAGATACGATATGGCACGGTCACATGGTGCCCTATATCGTACCGTCGGAGAATTTTTTAAGTTATCTGAAAGAGAGACATGTGAAGAGGGTAATCGACGCCGGTGTGGATGCCATCTTCATGGAAGAGCCTGAATTTTGGGCAAGAGCCGGTTACAGTGATTCTTTTAAGGAGGAATGGAAAAAATACTATGGCTTCGAGTGGAGACCGCAACACGAGTCTCCGGAAAATACTTACTTGTCGAGCAAACTCAAGTATTACTTGTACTATCGTGCACTGAATGAAGTTTTCACCTTTGCCAAAGAATATGGTAAAAGCAAAGGGATGGACGTGAAGTGCTACGTTCCCACCCACTCGCTGGTGAACTATTCGCAATGGCAGATTGTCAGTCCAGAAGCAAGCCTTGCCTCACTTCCTTGTGTGGACGGTTACATTGCTCAGGTGTGGACCGGAACTTCGCGTGAGCCGAATTTCTTTGACGGTCGCAAACGTGAGCGTGTGTTCGAGACTGCCTATCTGGAGTATGGCTCTATGGAGTCAATGACTGCTCCTACTGGTCGCAAGATGTTCTTTCTGACCGACCCTATCGAAGACTGGCCGCGTGACTGGGCAGATTATAAGAAAAACTATCAGGCTACCTTTACTGCACAATTACTCTATCCCAATATAGCCGATTACGAAGTGATGCCTTGGCCGGAACGTATCTACGAAGGACTATATCGGACAAGTGCCAATAGCGACAAGAAAGAACGTATTCCCCGTTTCTATTCCACACAGATGCAGGTGATGATTAATGCCTTGAACCGTATGCCTCTGACTGATAAAGAACTGACCGGAAGCAAAGGATTCAGCGTACTGATGGCAAACTCCTTGATGTTCCAGCGTTTCCCTACGCACAACGGATATGAAGACCCACAATTGGCGAATTTCTACGGTCAGGCGTTGCCTTTGCTCAAACGAGGGGTACCCGTCAAGACCGTCCACATTGAGAACCTCGGCTATAAGGAAGCGCTGGCTGACACAAAAGTGTTGTTGATGACTTATGCGAACATGAAACCGCTTGAGCCTGAAGCGCACAGCCACATAGCCGATTGGGTGAAGAAAGGGGGAGTATTGATTTATAGTGGAACGGACAACGACCCTTTCCAGAATGTAAGGGAATGGTGGAATACCAACGGGCATAACTATGCTACCCCTTCCGCACATCTTTTTGAGCAGATGGGGCTTCCTGCCTGGCCGAATTAGGGAGAATATAGTTACGGTAAGGGAACTGTATGTGTTATTCGTACCGATCCTAAAGATTATGTCCTGCATGAGGGTGGTGACAAATATTTTTTGTATCTTGCGGCCCGGATGTACGAGCAGAACGCGAAAGCGGGAAAGCTGGAGTTCAAAAACAACTTCTATCTGCAAAGGGGAGATTACGACTTGGCTGCTGTGCTTGAAGAGAGTGTGAGCGACGAGCCGTTTACTGTGGAAGGATGTTTGATTGACCTTTTTGATCCCAAATTACCGATATACACTTCCAAGCGGATAAATCCGGGTGAGCAAGCCTTGTTGCTGAATGTAGAACGTGTAGCCGGTAAGAAGAAGCCTCAAGTGCTGGCTTCGGCAAGTCGCGAAGAACAGGAAGAACGCGGAAAAGGCTGGTATTCCTATGTGGCGAAAAGTCCTGCCGAGACTTCAAACGTATCGCGGGTACTGTTGCCGAGTTGTCCTAAGAGTGTGACAGTCGATGGCAAAGAAGTATTCGATACCAAGCGTTGGCATGCAGCAAGTCATACCTATTTGATAGAGTTTGAGAATAATCCTGACGGAGTGTCGGTGAAGTTTTGCTGGTAATCTCAGACCTTTTATTTTTTAGCATTTAACAACATAAACAATTATATTATATAAACGATATGAGAAAAAAGCTTTTATACCCCTTGTTGGCATCATGCCTTTTTGCGTGCAGTGACAAGGATACGTCTTATGAAGTCGTCAAGAATGACTTGAGAGCTCCAGCCTACCCGCTTGTTACCATCGACCCTTATGCCAGTGCATGGTCCATGAGCGATAACCTTTATGACAGCCCCGTTCGCCATTGGACGGGTAAGGATTTCCCTCTGATTGGCGTGGTGAAGGTAGACGGTGTTTCCTACCGTTTTATGGGGACTGAAGAATTGGAGATGAATGCAATCGTGCCCACCTCTCAGCAAGGGGAGTGGACTGGACGGTATATCACAGACAAGCCCGCTGGCGACTGGACATCTGCCGATTACAATGATTCCGGATGGAAGTCGGACCGTGGTGCCTTTGGTACCAAAGAAAATGAGCCTACAGCCAAGACCCAATGGGGAACCCGCAATATCTGGGTGCGCCGTACGGTAAATATCGACCGCGATTTGACCGGCATACCTGTCTATCTGGAATTCTCCAATGATGATGATGCCGTATTCTATATCAACGGAGTGAAGATACACAGTACGGGAACCACATGCAATAAGAACAAGGTCGTGAAACTTTCCGATGAGGCTTTGGCTGCTTTGAAACAAGGAGACAACATCATTGCCGCCGAGTGTATCAATCCGGTCGGCAACGGTCTGCTCGACTTCGGCCTGCAGATTCCGAAACATCAGGAAACCGTGTTTGGCAACACAGCTGTGCAGACCTCTGCTGACGTGCAGCCCATGCAGACACACTACGCTTTTACCTGTGGTGATGTCGACTTGAAAGTCACTTTCACGGCACCTCTTTTCATGGAAGACCTGAAGCTGTTGAGCCGCCCCGTGAATTACCTTACTTACAGTGTTGCTGCCCGTGATGGCAAGGAACACGATGTGGAGGTGTACTTTGAGGCCTCGCCGCGCTGGGCGCTCGACCAGCCTTACCAGCAATCTGCAAGCGAGGGATATGAAGCTGACGGGCTGCTTTACTTGAAGAGCGGAAGCAAAGAGCAGAATATCCTGGCTAAGCAGGGCGATGACCTTCGCATTGACTGGGGATATTTCTATATGGTTTCCGGTAAAGAAAACACAGCATACAGCATCGGCAACAGTACCGAACTGCGCAAGAACTTCGTGAACGGCACCTTTAATTCAGCTTCGCTTGCGGGTGAGGACAGCAACGGGAATATGGCCTTGGTGCGTGACTATGGTAAAGTGAGGAAGGTTACCGACAAGATAATGCTGGGATATGACGACATCTATTCCATCCAATACTTCGGTACAAACTTGCGTTCTTACTGGAACTCGAGAGGCGACCGTACCATCGAGTCGGAAATGCTGGCCGCCTACAATGAGTATGACGAGTTGCTGGCACGCTGCTATGCCTTCGATAAAAAGTTAATGGAGGATGCTTCTGCCGTAGGCGGCAAGGAATATGCCGAACTCTGCGCGTTGGCCTACCGTCAGTCCATTGCCGCCCACAAGCTGGTGGAAGCTCCCAACGGTGACCTTTTGTGGCTGTCGAAGGAAAACAACAGTAACGGCTGTATCAATACGGTGGACCTGACCTACCCCTCGGCTCCCCTCTATCTGATCTATAATCCTGAACTGGAGAAAGGCATGATGAACGGTATCTTCCATTATAGTGAAAGCGGCAAATGGACCAAGCCCTTCGCCGCCCATGATTTGGGTACCTATCCTCTTGCCAACGGACAGGTTTACGGAGGCGATATGCCGGTTGAGGAGAGTGGAAACATGCTGATTCTTACGGCTGCCATTGCTGCCGTAGAAGGCAATGCCGACTATGCTGCCAAACATTGGGAAGTGCTCACCACCTGGACCGACTATCTGGTGGAAAAGGGACTCGATCCTGAGAACCAGCTCTGTACCGACGACTTCGCCGGACACTTTGCCCATAACACGAATCTTTCCATCAAGGCAATTTTAGGGGTGGCCTCTTATGGCCGGTTGGCCGAAATGCTCGGCAAGAAGGATGTTGCCGAAAGCTATACAACGAAGGCCCGTCAGATGGCGGCTGAGTGGGAACGTATGGCCAACGACGGCGACCATTATCGTCTGACCTTTGACAAGCCGGGTACCTGGAGCCAGAAGTACAACCTTGTCTGGGATAAATTGCTCGGACTGAACATCTTTGACACAAAAATTGCAGAAATGGAGATACCTTATTATCTGACGAAGCAGAATATTTATGGTTTGCCTCTGGACAGTCGTGAGACTTATACCAAGACCGACTGGATCATGTGGACTGCTACAATGGCTCCTGACCTGGCCACTTTCCGTGAATTCATCGTTCCTCTGCATAAGTTCATGAACGAAACGATAGACCGCGTGCCTATGTCCGACTGGGTGTTTACCGACAAGCCCAATTGGCGTGGCTTCAAGGCCCGCTCGGTAGTAGGCGGATATTACATGAAAATGCTTGAAGGCAAGCTGATTGGAAATAAACAATGACAAAATCTATTAAACGAATGAAAAGACTTTTTGCATGGGGAACCGCCCTCCTTCTTGTAGGCGGTATGCAGGCGGCCTTACTGCCGGTTGACGAGCCGATTACTCCTGTTGATTACGTCAGCACCTTGGTTGGCACGCAATCCAAGCATGCCCTTTCTACGGGCAACACTTATCCTGCTGTGGCAATGCCTTGGGGTATGAATTTCTGGACATCACAGACCGGTACTATGGGGGATGGATGGGCTTATACTTATGATGCCGACAAGATTCGCGGATTCAAGCAGACACACCAGCCCAGTCCGTGGATTAACGATTACGGACAGTTTGCCATTATGCCTATCACCGGAAAGGTGGCTTTCGACCAGGACGAGCGTGCCAGTTGGTTTTCTCATAAAGCCGAGACCGCCACTCCTTATTATTATAAAGTCTATCTTGCCGACCATGATGTGACGGCGGAGTTTGCTCCTACCGAGCGTGCCGCTGCCTTCCGTTTCACTTTCCCTGAAACGGAGGAAGCCTATGTGGTGGTCGATGCCATGGACAACGGTTCTTTTGTGAAAATCATTCCGGCTGAAAAGAAAATCATAGGCTACACCACCAAGAACAGTGGTGGTGTGCCAAGCAATTTCAAGAACTACTTTGTATTGCAGTTCGATAAGCCTTTTACTTATACTGCTGCCGTGAAGGACGGAAAGATTGCCCCCCGTACCACCGAGGCAAGTGCCAATCATGCCGGTGGCATCATCGGTTTTCATACCCTCCGTGGCGAGCAGGTGAATGTACGTGTGGCTTCCTCGTTCATCAGTCACGAGCAGGCCGAGTTGAACTTGAAGGAACTGGGTGACCGGACGCTTGAAGAGGTGGCGAAAGCCGGGCGTGACGAATGGAACCGGGTACTGGGCCGCATTGAAGTGCAGGATACCGACCTCGACCGTCTGCGTACTTTCTACTCTTGTTTCTACCGTTCTGTGCTTTTCCCGCGCAGTTTCTACGAGATAGATGCGCAAGGTCAGGTAATGCACTACAGCCCCTATAATGGTGAGGTGCTGCCCGGCTATATGTTTACCGACACCGGTTTTTGGGACACTTTCCGTTGTCTCTTCCCCTTTCTCAACCTGATGTATCCATCCATGAATGCCAAGATGCAGGAAGGATTGGCCAACACTTACAAGGAGAGCGGTTTCCTGCCCGAATGGGCCAGTCCGGGACACCGTGGTTGCATGGTGGGCAACAATTCCGCCTCTGTGGTGGCGGATGCCTGGCTGAAAGGTCTGCGTGGCTACGACATCGAGACATTATGGAATGCTGTGAAGAGCGGTACGGAGAATGTGCATCCCGAGGTTTCCTCTACCGGACGCCTGGGACATGAGTATTACAACAAGCTGGGTTATGTGCCCTATAATGTGGGTATCAACGAAAATGTAGCCCGTACGCTGGAGTATGCTTATGATGATTGGTGCATCTACCAGTTGGGACTTTCGCTCGGCAAGTCGAAGAAAGAACTGGCTCCTTTTGCCAAACGCGCGCTGAACTACCGGAATCTTTTCGACCCTGCCCATAAGTTGATGCGCGGCAAGAATGAAGACGGTACGTTCCAATCGCCTTTCAACCCCTTGAAGTGGGGTGACGCCTTCACCGAAGGAAACAGTTGGCATTATTCGTGGTCGGTTTTCCACGATCCGCAAGGACTCATTGACCTGATGGGTGGCAAGGACTCCTTCAACCAGATGATGGATTCCGTGTTTGTGTTGCCGCCTGTGTTCGACGAAAGTTATTATGGCAGTGTCATCCACGAAATTCGGGAGATGCAGATCATGAACATGGGCAACTACGCTCACGGCAACCAGCCCATACAGCACATGATTTACCTCTATAACTATTCCTCCCAGCCGTGGAAGGCGCAGTACTGGCTGCGTGAGGTTATGGAGCGTATGTACAGTGCCAATCCCGACGGCTATTGCGGTGATGAGGACAACGGCCAGACATCTGCTTGGTACGTGTTTTCAGCTTTGGGATTCTATCCCGTCTGTCCGGGTACAGATCAGTATGTGCTGGGTGCTCCTCTTTTCCGTTCTGTGCGTCTGCACTTGGAAAATGGCAAGACTGTGACGATTGAAGCTCCTGAGAATAGTCGTGCCAACCGCTACGTGCAGAAACTTACAGTGGATGGCGTTGACTATACACGCAACTTTCTGACACACGAGCAACTGACGAACGGCTCCTCGCTGCGCTTCACTATGGACAATGTGCCCAACAAACTGCGTGGGACAGGAGAGGAGGATGCTCCTTACTCCTTCTCGAAAACGCTTAAAAAGAAGAAGTGACCTCAAAGCCAAAACCATAGCAATTAATGATGAGGGTGTGCCGAATGTCTGACGGAGTGATAGCTGAAAAACGTTTTGACACACCCTCTCTCTCTTACGATAAATCACTGTTTGAAAACCCTATTTACCATGAAACTTAAGAAACTTACTATTTACTGCTTGGCATTGTTTTGCTCCTCTTCTTCTGTTTATGCGCAATCTGGTGAAGAAGTTCAAAAGAAACGTAGCGGCAATCCGATTTTTCCCGGTTGGTATGCCGACCCTGAGGGAGTAGTGCTGGACGGGAAGTTCTGGATTTATCCTACATATTCCGCTCCTTATGATGAACAGACTTTTATGGATGCCTATTCTTCGCCCGACTTGGTGCATTGGACCAAACATCCACGCGTGCTTTCAAAGGAAAATATCCCATGGTTGCGCCGTGCTTTGTGGGCGCCGGCTGTTATCGAGGCCAATGACCGCTATTATCTTTTCTTCGGAGGGAACGATATACAGAACAACTCTGAGATTGGCGGTATCGGTGTGGCTGTGGCAGACAATCCGGCAGGTCCTTTCAAAGATGTGCTGGGCAAGCCCCTGATTGATAAAATTGTGAATGGCGCACAGCCCATCGACCAGTTTGTGTTCCGTGATGACGATGGCACTTACTATATGTACTATGGCGGATGGGGGCATTGCAACATCGTGAAACTGTCTTCCGATTTACTTAGTGTCGTTCCTTTTGATGATGGCACAGTCTATAAAGAAGTGACTCCTCAGGACTATGTGGAAGGTCCTTTCATGTTGAAACGTAACGGAAAGTATTACTTCATGTGGTCGGAAGGCGGTTGGGGAAGTCCCGACTACCGTGTGGCCTATGCCATTGCCGACTCTCCTTTCGGGCCGTTCCATCGCGAGGGAATCATTCTTCAGCAGGATGCCGATGTGGCTACCGGTGCCGGACATCATTCAGTGGTGCGTGGAAAAGGTAAGGACGAATGGTACATCATTTACCACCGTCGCCCGTTGGGAGAAACGGCAGCAAACAGCCGTGCCACCTGCATTGACCGGATGTACTTTGACAAAAAAGGAAAGATAAAGCCGGTGCGCATGACTTTCGAGGGAGTGAAAGCTACCACCCCTCCACTTGACTAATAGCAATTTTCAATTCAAATTTATATAGAAGAAATATGAGTCTTAATTCCAAAAAGATTTGTTTCAGCCTTGTCCTGGCTGCGGCTGCCGGGATGGTTCAGGCTGTCAATAGTAGCTGCCTTCTTGCCGATGCGGGCTTTGTAGCCGTGCAGGATAATACGGTATCTGCCGGTAACTATACCTCTAACCGTCCTAAAGAGAAACAACGACTTTTCCGTTCCACTGCCGTGGAGAAAGAGATTGTCCGTGTACAGATGCTTTTGAAGAACCGCAAGCTTTCCTGGATGTTTGCCAACTGTTTTCCAAATACGCTGGATACTACTGTGCACTTCCGCAAGGGCAGCGATGGAAAGCCTGATACTTTTGTATATACGGGTGACATCCATGCTATGTGGTTGCGTGACTCAGGGGCGCAAGTATGGCCATATGTGCAGCTTGCCAATAACGACCCGAAACTGAAAGAGATGCTGGCCGGTGTTATTCTACGCCAGTTCAAATGTATCAATATCGACCCATATGCGAATGCTTACAACGATGGTGCGCTGCCCGATGGGCATTGGATGAGTGACCTTACTGACATGAAGCCCGAACTGCATGAACGTAAATGGGAAATCGACTCGCTTTGTTATCCTTTACGGTTGGCTTATCACTACTGGCAGGTGACGGGTGACACTTCGGTTTTCGGTGCTGAATGGCTGGAAGCCATCCGCAATATTTATACTACTTTTTGTCAGCAGCAGCGCAAAGAGGGTGCCGGTCCCTACAAATTTCAACGCAAGACGGAGCGTGCGCTCGATACGCTGAACAATGATGGTCTGGGTGCTCCTGTCCGTCCGGTGGGACTTATCGTGTCCTGCTTCCGCCCGTCGGACGATGCCACAACGCTTCAGTTCCTTGTGCCTTCCAACTTCTTTGCTGTCACTTCCTTGCGTAAGGCTGCCGAGATTCTGGAAACAGTGAACAAGGAGACTGCTTTGGCTGCCGATTGCCGTGCCTTGGCCGATGAGGTGGAAATGGCTTTGAAACGCTATGCAACCTACAATCATCCTGAATTTGGTACCATTTATGCTTTCGAGGTTGATGGTTTCGGTAATCATTTGCTGATGGACGATGCCAATGTGCCTAGCTTGCTTGCCATGCCCTATCTGGGAGATGTAGACGTCAATGACCCTATTTATCAGAATACCCGCCGTTTTGTGTGGAGCGACAGCAATCCTTATTTCTTCTGCGGCAAAGCCGGTGAAGGTATCGGCGGACCGCATATCGGCTATGACATGGTGTGGCCTATGAGCATTATGATGAAAGCTTTCACAAGCCGGGATGATGCCGAAATCAAAACTTGCATCAAGATGCTGATGGATACGGATGCCGGTACGGGCTTCATGCACGAGTCGTTCCATAAGGATGATGCAACTAACTTCACCCGCCCTTGGTTTGCTTGGCAGAACACCCTTTTCGGTGAGTTGATATTGAAGTTGGTTAATGAAGGGAAGGTGGATTTATTGAATAGCATTGATTAAGATATAACATGAAGAACTTATATACATGGGTGGCTGCCTTCCTTTTCGTGGCATTGGCAATTTCGGTTATGGCTTGTACTTCTGCCTCTTCTGCTGGTACGGTGACGGTGGTTGACCGGCCGGATATACATGCTGTCAATACTAATTATATGGGTTACCGTGCCCCGCTTCGTCCATTGAACTTTATAAAATTGCCAGTAGGCAACATCCGTCCCGAGGGGTGGGTAAGGAAATTTCTGGAGTTGCAGCGCGACGGCCTGACCGGACATTTAGGGGAAATCAGTGCTTGGTTGGAAAAGGATGACAACGCTTGGCTTACGACCGGTGGGGACCATGGTTGGGAGGAAGTTCCCTATTGGCTCAAAGGGTATAGCAGTTTGGCATATATTCTGAATGATCCGAAGATGATAGAAGAAACCAAATACTGGATCGAAGGCGTATTTGCCAGTCGCCAGCCGGACGGTTATTTCGGCCCGGTCAACGAACGCAATGGAAAACGCGAACTTTGGGCACAGATGATTATGCTCTGGTGCCTGCAATCTTATTACGAGTATTCTCAAGACCAGCGTGTCATAGACCTGATGACAAACTACTTTAGATGGCAGATGACGGTTCCCGACGACCGACTTCTGGAAGACTTTTGGGAGAATAGTCGTGGAGGCGATAATATCATTAGCATTTACTGGCTTTACAGTCATACGGGAGATGCTTTTTTGCTCGAATTGGCCGAAAAGATTCATCGCAATACTGCGGACTGGACTCAGTCGACCTCTTTGCCCAACTGGCACAACGTAAACATTGCCCAATGTTTCCGTGAGCCTGCTACTTATTATATGCAGACCGGTGATTCTGCCATGCTGAAAGCCTCTTATAATGTCCATCGACTGATTCGTCGTACTTTCGGGCAAGTGCCCGGTGGCATGTTCGGGGCAGATGAGAATGCCCGTTTGGGATATATCGACCCCCGCCAAGGGGTGGAAACCTGCGGGCTGGTTGAGCAGATGGCTTCTGATGAAATTATGCTTCGCATAACGGGCGATCCCTTATGGGCCGAGCATTGCGAAGAAGTTGCATTTAACTCTTATCCGGTTGCCGTGATGCCGGATTTTAAAGCGTTGCGCTACATCACTTGCCCGAACCATGTCGTCAGTGATTCCAAGAATCATCATCCGGGCATTGACAACCGCGGACCGTTTCTTTCGATGAATCCTTTCAGCAGTCGTTGCTGTCAGCACAATCATGCACAAGGCTGGCCCTACTTTGCCGAGCATCTGGTTTTGGCAACTCCCGACAATGGAGTGGCAACGGCTCTTTATGCAGCTTGCAAAGCTGTGGTGAAAGTAGCTGATGGAAAGGAAATCACTTTGCACGAAGAGACGAATTATCCTTTTGAGGAAGACATCCGTTTTTCTGTCTCTACCGAGGGAAAAGTCGTCTTCCCGTTCTATTTCCGAATCCCTTCATGGACTCAAAAGGCGAAAGTGTGCGTGAATGGTGAGGAAGTGGATGCGGTTCCCGTGGCAGGGAAGTATCTCTGCATCCATCGCGAGTGGTCGGATGGTGACTGTGTGGAATTGACGTTTCCGATGTCTTTGTCCATGCGCACCTGGCAGGTCAATAAAAACAGCGTAAGTGTGGATTACGGTCCTCTCACGCTCTCTCTTAAGATTGCTGAGAAATATGTGGAGAAGGACAGCCGCGAAACGGCCATCGGTGATTCTAAATGGCAAAAAGATGCTGACCCTCAAAAATGGCCCACTACTGAGATATATTCCGGCAGCGCGTGGAATTATTCGCTGGTGTTGGACAAGACAGAACCCTTGAAACACTTCGAGGTAATCCGTAAATCATGGCCGGCCGACGACTACCCTTTTACGGTGGCCAATGTACCTTTGGAGGTGAAGGCTGTCGGCCGATTGGTTCCCGAATGGGAAATAGATGAAACCGGGTTGTGTGGCGTGTTGCCCGAAGAGGATGCAGCGAGAGGCGACAAAGAAGAAATCACACTCATCCCTATGGGAGCTGCGCGGTTAAGGATATCTGCGTTCCCGAATACAAGAGAATAAATTGATGAATGATGCGGACAGTAGTGAAGTGCTGACATCTTTAACTCCTGACTTGCATAAATAGAAAACTTAAAATAAAATGAAACGTATTGCTTTTTTGGATTACGTGCGCGTGTTTGCGTGCTTCTTGGTCATGTTGGTTCATGCCAGTGAGAATTTTTATGGAGCTGCCGGCTCTACAGATATGGTAGGACCGCAGTCTTTCCTTCAGAATGAGGGCGATAGGTTGTGGGTATCAGTTTATGATGGTTTCTCTCGTATGTCTGTGCCTCTGTTCATGATTGTTTCGGCTTATCTGCTTGCACCGATGAAGAAAGGACAAAGCTGTTGGCAGTTTTACCGCAAACGTTTCCTGCGCATCATGCCGCCGTTCGTCTTTTTCATGGTACTATATAGCACGTTGCCCATGTTGTGGGGACAGATAGACGGCGAACAATCTCTGAACGACCTTTCACGTATCTGGCTGAACTTTCCTGCGCTTGCCGGGCACTTCTGGTTTATGTATCCGTTGATAAGTCTTTATCTGTTCATTCCGGTCATTTCACCGTGGCTGGAGAAGGTTTCGGCCAAAGAAGAACGTTTCTTCATCGGATTGTTTCTGATTTCTACTTGTATACCTTTCCTCAACCGTTGGTTTGGTGAAGTATGGGGACAGTGTTTCTGGAACGAATATCACATGTTATGGTATTTTTCGGGTTATTTAGGCTATCTTGTGCTGGCACATTATATCCGCGTGCATCTTACTTGGGGGCGCTCCTTGCGTCTGCGGGTCGGTTTCTTGCTTATGCTGGTCGGCGCGGCGGCTACCATATGGTCGTTCTATGTCCAGGCTGTTCCAGGAGTGGTTCATTCTACACCGGTCATTGAGGTGGGATGGGCTTTCTGTACCCTTAATTGCGTGGCGTTGACGGCAGGCACATTTTTGTTGTTCGGCTGTATCAGCATTCCGCAGCCTCCGCGCATCATTGCCGAAATGTCTAAACTCAGCTACGGCATGTTTCTTATGCACATTTTCTGGCTTGGCTTGTGGGTGTCGGTGTTTAAGTCTACATTGGGATTGCCCACTGTGGCTGCCATTCCGGTTATAGCGGTATGTACGTTTATCAGTTGTTTCGTGGCAACCAAGCTCATCTCGTTGATACCGGGCAGTAAATGGATTATCGGGTAAAAACCTTGTATTCGCTTTCCCGTTGAAGGCTCGGGAGCTGTCAATTGCCTGCTGCTAACCTCACTGTAGTAGGGGCGTAGCGTCACTGCAAAATGGTTGCATTCTTTTTGCACTGATTATCTGCTGATTCATAAATGGTTATGCTAAGAGGAAAGGAGGTGTAATCAAAGACAGATGCGTAATTGATAAGAAAACGCCGGAACACCTATGAGGTGCGGTAGTGCGAAGGAAAGAGGTCTTACCGGAAAAGCCGATGAATAGGAAGGTTGAGGAAGAAGGTGAAGGCTGTGGAGGATGAAAATACTCTCTCTTTAGCTGAAAAGCTGTGTATTCTGCTTGAAAACGTGTACTTTTGCAGATTATATGAATGAATGGCAGAATATGAACAAATCCGAAAAGCGAGTATTAGTGGGAATGAGCGGAGGTATAGACAGTACCGCCACTTGCCTGATGTTGAGGGAACAGGGCTATGAGATAGTCGGCCTCACCATGTGGGTGTGGGGAGACGAACCGGTGGAAGCCCGCAACCTTGCCGACAGTATGGGAATTGAACACCATGTGGCAGATGAGCGTGAGGCTTTCCGGCAGATTATTGTTCAGAACTTTATCGATGAATATCGTCGGGGGCGTACTCCCAATCCTTGTGTGATGTGTAATCCGTTATTCAAGTTCCGTATCCTGACGGAGTGGGCGGACAGGTTGGGGTGTGCGTTCATTGCTACCGGGCACTACACCCGTCTGGAGGAACGGAACGGGAAGGTTTACATTGTTGCCGGGGATGATGATAAGAAAGACCAGTCCTATTTCCTCTGGCGACTGGGGCAGGAGGTGTTGAAGCGATGCATCTTCCCGTTGGGAGCATTCACCAAGATGCAGGTTCGCGAGTATCTTCGTGATAAAGGATATACGCTCAAGGCGGAAGAAGGGGAAAGCATGGAAGTCTGTTTCATCAAGGGAGACTACCGCGACTTCTTGCGCGAGCATTCCTCGGAGATAGACAGTGAAGTGGGGCCGGGATGGTTTGTCAATTCGGAAGGCGTCAAACTGGGGGAGCACAAAGGATTTCCTTACTACACTATCGGACAGAGGAAAGGCCTGGAGATAGCTTTGGGCAAACCTGCCTATGTGCTGAAAATTAATCCGCAGAAGAATACCGTGATGCTGGGCGATGCGGAACAATTGAAGGCCGGATATATGCTGGCCGAAGAGGAGAATCTGACGGATGAAGACGAATTCTTTGGATCGGAAGAACTCACCGTGCGCATCCGTTATCGCAGCAAACCTATTCCTTGCACCGTGAAGCGCCTGGAGGACGGGCGTCTGCTGGTGCACTTCTTGTCGGAGGCTTCTGCCATTGCTCCAGGACAGTCTGCCGTGTTCTATGTCGGCCGGCGTGTGGTTGGAGGCTCATTCATCGCTTCCCAACGGGGCATCGGGATGTTTCTTTAATTTTTAATTTATAATTTCTAATTGTGAAAAGACTTGTACTTCTTTCAGCCTTTGTCCTGTTTGCGGCGGGAGCATCGGCACAACAAGATACTTTGAAGTATCGTATCAGCCTGAAGGATAAGGCTGCCACCACGTATTCGCTGGAACATCCGGAAGCGTTCCTTTCTGAAAAGGCGATTGAGCGTCGCCGGAAGCAGAATCTTCCGATAGACTCGACAGACCTTCCGGTATGCCGTAAGTATGTGGATGAGATTCGCAGGCAAGGCGCGAAGATTGTCGTTACCGGCAAATGGGAGAATTTTGTTACAGTGTCCTGCAACGACTCTGCATTGATAGAGCGTATTGCCGCCCTGCCTTTTGTTCGGAAGACGGAAAAGGTCTGGATAGCTCCCGGAGGTGACGGGCCGTTCATGGCGACAGAGCGCGACTCTCTGATAAACCGCCCGAGCGTGCATCCCGACAGCATTTATGGATTGGCTGTCGACCAGATACGGCTGAGCAATGGCGATAAGCTGCACGAAGAAGGCTTCAAGGGACAAGGAATGACGATTGCCGTTATCGACGCGGGTTTCCACAATGCCGACAAGATAACCGCCATGCAGAATATCCGCATCCTGGGTACGAAGGATTTTGTGAATCCCCAATCGGATATATTTGCCGAAAGCAGCCACGGCATGGCGGTGCTCTCGTGCATCGCCATGAATCGCCCCGGTGTCATGACCGGTACAGCTCCCGAAGCTTCTTTCTGGTTGCTGCGTAGCGAAGACGAATACTCCGAGCATCTGGTAGAGCAGGACTACTGGGCTGCTGCTGTGGAATATGCCGATAGCGTGGGAGTGGATGTGCTTAATACTTCATTGGGATATTACGCTTTCGATGATAAATCCAAGAATTATAAGCTCCGCAATCTGGATGGGCACTATGCGCTGATGTCACGTCAGGCATCGCGCATAGCCGATAAGGGCATGGTATTGGTATGCAGTGCCGGAAATTCGGGCACCGGTTCTTGGAAGAAGATTACGCCTCCGGGCGATGCCGAAAATGTGCTGACGGTGGGTGCTGTCGACAAGGAAGCTGTTCTGGCTCCTTTCTCGTCTGTAGGGAATACGGCAGACCATCGGATAAAGCCGGATGTTGTAGCCGTCGGGCTGGGTGCCGACGTTATACGTACGGACGGCAACCAGGGAAGGGCGAACGGTACCTCTTTTGCCTCACCCATTATGTGCGGTATGGTGGCTTGCTTGTGGCAGGCTTGTCCCGAACTTACGGCAAAAGAAGTGATAGAGTTGGTGCGCCGTTCCGGTGACCGTACGGATTATCCTGATAATATCTATGGCTATGGCGTGCCCGATATGTGGAAGGCGTATCAGGATTATCAGTCCGAAAGAAACAAATAACGAGAATTTCTGTTGGCTTGCCAATAGTGTATTGTCACTTTATCACGAATAAAGTACCGCTTTATTACGGATAAAATTTTATAAAGTTATAACTGGTTGAATGATAGCTGTATGGAAGCCTTGTCTTTACAAGAGTTGAATGCCCTTGTGCGCCGTAGTCTGGAGCAGTGTCTCCCCGATGAGTTTTGGGTGCAGGCAGAGTTGAGCGATGTGCGTACCAACAGTACAGGGCATTGCTATCTGGAATTTGTGCAGAAAGATCCCCGTAGCAATAGTCTGGTAGCTAAGGCGAGAGGCACCATCTGGGCAAATGTGTTTCGGTTGCTGAAGCCCTATTTTGAGGAGGCTACGGGGCAGGCATTTGTTTCGGGCATCAAAGTGCTGGTTCAGGTCACTGTCAGTTTCCACGAACTTTATGGATATAGTTTGACAGTGCAGGACATAGATCCCACCTATACGTTGGGCGATATGGCGCGTCGCCGCAGGGAAATATTGAGGCAGCTTGAGGAGGAGGGAGTCCTCACTCTTAATAAAGAACTGGATATACCCCGCCTGCCGCAACGTATTGCCGTCATATCTTCACCGACGGCGGCGGGCTATGGTGACTTCTGTCATCAGCTGGAAAACAATTCCCGGGGGTTCTACTTTTATACGGAGCTGTTTCCTGCCTTGATGCAGGGTGACCGTGTAGAGGAGTCTGTCCTTTCTGCTCTCGACCGGGTGAATGCACGCTTGTCCGAGTTTGATGTGGTTGCCATTATTCGCGGTGGAGGCGCCACGTCCGACTTGTCCGGTTTCGATACCTATCTGCTTGCTGCTGCTTGTGCACAGTTTCCGTTACCTATCATAACGGGTATCGGTCACGAGCGGGACGACACGGTGCTGGATTCTGTGGCACATACCCGTGTAAAGACCCCTACGGCCGCCGCCGAGTTCTTGATAGACCTCATGAACAATGCCGCCGATGAACTGGAAATGCTTGTTTCCCGCTTGCATGAGGGGGTCAGGAATCTGTTGCAGCAGGAACAGCGCAAGTTGTCTGTTTGCAAGAACCGGATTCCTTCTGCTTCATACCGTTGCATATTCGATGCAAAAATAGCTTTACTGACTGCGCGGAAAGATGTAGTGCAAGCTGTCACTTCCTATTTGTCCCGCCATCGCCACCGTCTGGAATTGTTGCAGCAGCGCTTGGTGGATGTTTCACCGGAAAAGCTGCTTGCCCGCGGTTACAGCATCACGTTGAAAGACGGGAAGGTTGTGAAAAATGTCGGCTTGCTGAATGAAGGAGATGAAATCACCACCCTGCTCCAAAAAGGAGAAGTAACCTCAATCGTAAATCGTAAACCGTCAAATCGTAAATAATATGGTGTCCAAGAAAAAAGAAACCTACTCCGAAGCCATGGCACGTTTGGAGAAAATTGTCAGCCAGATAGACAACAATGAACTGGAGATAGATGTGCTTGCTGAAAAAATAAAGGAAGCAAATGGAATTATAGCATTTTGCAGCGATAAATTGACCAAAGCTGATAAGGAAATTGAAAAATTACTGTCGGAGAAGCGGGAATCTGAAGAATAAAAGCTATTTTTGTTGCAAAATGTACGTAATAGAAGTAACTAATACTTTGAGATATGAAAGAACTTGATTGGGCTAATCTGCCGTTCGGATACATGAAGACAGATTACAATGTGAGAATTTACTATCGTAACGAACAATGGGGCGAACTGGAAGTTTGCAGTGAGGAAACCATTCCTATGCATATGGCTGCCACTTGTTTGCACTACGGTCAGGAAGCGTTTGAGGGTTTGAAGGCTTTCCGTGGCAAAGACGGTAAAGTGCGTATCTTCCGTTTGGAAGAGAATGCAGCCCGCCTGCAATCCACTTGCCGTGGCATCTTGATGCCGGAACTTTCTACAGAGCGTTTCAAAGAAGCTATTCTGAAGGTGGTGAAGCTGAACGAGCGTTTCATTCCGCCTTATGAATCGGGTGCTTCTCTGTATATCCGTCCGTTGCTGGTGGGTACCGGTGCACAAGTAGGCGTACATCCTGCCAGCGAATATCTGTTTGTGGTGTTCGTGACCCCGGTAGGTCCTTACTTTAAGGGTGGATTCTCAACCAATCCGTATGTCATTATCCGCGAATTCGACCGTGCTGCTCCATTGGGTACCGGTACTTATAAAGTAGGTGGTAACTATGCAGCCAGTTTGCGTGCCAACAAGAAAGCGCACGATTTGGGTTATGCCTGCGAGTTCTATCTGGATGCCAAGGAAAAGAAATACATGGACGAATGTGGTGCTGCCAACTTCTTTGGTATCAAGGACAATACGTATATCACTCCGAAATCTACTTCCATCTTGCCCTCCATCACCAACAAGAGCCTGATGCAGCTGGCAGAGGATATGGGTATGAAGGTAGAGCGTCGTCCGGTTCCTGAAGAAGAATTGCTGACTTTCGAGGAAGCGGGTGCCTGCGGTACAGCTGCCGTTATCAGCCCCATCGAACGTATTGACGACGTAGAGAACGGCAAGTCATACGTTATTTCCAAAGATGGAAAACCGGGACCGGTATGTACGAAGCTTTACAACAAGCTGCGTGCCATCCAGTATGGTGACGAGCCAGATACTCATGGTTGGGTAACGATCGTTGAATAATACGGTAATGTCTATCGTATAAGACTTGCCGGGACTTTGTTTTTATACTTTTAGGCACGGATTGCGCGGAAAACACGGATAGATTTAAGAGAAACCGTGAAAATCCGTGCAATCCGTGCTTAAAATAATATGTTTTATGTTTCAATACTTCTTAAATGGGAAAAAACAAGTTAGAGAAGTTTGCCGATATGGCGAGTTATCCGCATGTTTTCGAGTATCCGTATTCCGCGGTAGATAATGTGCCGTTTGACATGAAAGGAAATTGGCACGGGCAGTTTTTCAAAAATGACCATCCTATTGTCCTGGAACTGGGCTGTGGTAGGGGAGAATATACTGTCGGATTGGGACGCATGTTTCCCGACAAGAACTTCATCGGAGTGGATATAAAGGGAGCCCGTATGTGGACGGGAGCTACCGAGTCGCTGCAATCGGGCATGAAGAATGTGGCCTTTCTGCGTACGAATATCGAAATCATCGACCGTTTTTTTGCTTCGGATGAAGTGAGTGAGATCTGGCTTACTTTCTCGGACCCGCAGATGAAGAAGGCTACCAAAAGGCTTACTTCCACTTATTTCATGGAGCGCTACCGCAAGTTCCTGAAGAATGACGGTATCGTTCATCTGAAGACGGACAGCAACTTCATGTTTACCTATACCCGGTACATGATTGAAAGAAACCGGTTGCCGGTGGATGTGATGACGGAAGACTTATATCACTCCGGCATGGCTGATGAGATACTCAGCATCAAGACCTATTATGAACAACAATGGCTGGATCGTGGTTTGAATATCAAGTACATCAAGTTCCATCTTCCGCAAGAGGGTGAGTTGCAGGAGCCGGATGTGGAGATAGAGCTGGATGAGTATCGCAGTTATAACCGTAGCAAGCGTAGTGGACTGCAAACCAGTAAATGATGTGAATCAGTGGTTAAAACTACTGCTGATTCGCATAAAAATAGTAAATAGTAAATCGTCAAATAGTAAATACAATGACATTATATCCAAAATTAATCCTTGATGCATTGGCAACAGTGCGTTATCCCGGCACTGGAAAGAGTCTTGTTGAGGCTGAGATGGTGGCCGATAACATGCGGATTGAAGGGATGAAGGTCAGCTTCTCGCTGACATTTGAGAAACCGACCGATCCTTTCATGAAGTCGATGGTGAAAGCTGCCGAGACGGCTGTACATACGTATGTTTCTCCCGAGGTGGAGGTTGTGATTACGACTGAAAGCCGTCAGGCGGCACGTCCGGAAGTGGGTAAGCTATTACCTCAGGTGAAGAATGTTATCGGAGTGTCTTCCGGAAAAGGTGGGGTAGGCAAGTCCACGGTTGCTGCCAACCTTGCCGTGTCTTTGGCAAAGTTGGGTTATAAGGTGGGTCTGCTGGATGCTGATATCTTCGGACCTTCCGTTCCTAAGATGTTCCAAGTGGAAGATGCCCGTCCGGTGGCGGAGAACATTGGTGGACGTGATTTAATTGTTCCGATAGAGAAGTATGGTATCAAGCTGCTTTCCATCGGTTTCTTTGTCGATCCCGATCAGGCCACCTTGTGGCGCGGAGGTATGGCAAGCAATGCTTTAAAGCAATTGATTGGTGATGCCGACTGGGGAGAACTGGATTATTTCCTTATTGACCTTCCTCCCGGAACGAGTGACATTCACTTGACTGTGGTGCAGACATTGGCGCTGACGGGGGCTATCGTTGTCAGCACGCCGCAGGCTGTGGCGCTGGCAGATGCACGCAAAGGCATCAATATGTTCACCAATGACAAAGTGAATGTGCCTATTCTCGGTTTGGTAGAGAATATGGCTTGGTTTACACCTGCCGAACTGCCGGAGAATAAATACTATATTTTCGGTAAAGAAGGAGCCAAGAGGTTGGCGGAAGAGATGAATGTACCGTTGCTGGGGCAGATACCTATTGTACAGAGCATCTGTGAGAGTGGTGATAAGGGCACTCCGGTTGCTTTGGATGAGAATACGGTGACCGGGCGTGCGTTCCTGCAACTGGCTGCCGCCGTAGTCCGCCAGGTAGACCGCAGAAATATGGAAATGGCACCGACACGGATTGTGGAAGTGCATAAATAAACATGGATATTTCCTTTATGAAAAAGGAGCAATTGCCCGTCGCCGGGTAACTGCTTCTTTTTCATTTAAACTTGTTTGGAGAGAGAATTAGTTTATTTAGTTGGAGTAACAGTGGCGTTCTGAACAGCAGGACTCTTTTCCGGTTCTTGCAGACGGAACATGATGGGAACTGTATATTTTACATTTACAGCTTGTCCTCTTTGCATGCCGGGCTTCCACTTAGGCATAATGGTAGTCAGGCGGATTGCTTCGGCATCCAGCAGAGGGTCGGCACTGCGGAGAACTCTGGGATTGATGATGTTGCCCTCTGTATTTACGATAAACTGTATGGTAACTCTTCCCTGAATCTTAGCTTGCTGTGCAGCTGCCGGATATTTGATGTTTTTGCTGATGAATTCCATCATTGCGGGCATACCGCCGGGATATTCGGGCATTTGTTCTACAACTTCAAAAATGGTTCCCTCCTCCGGTACCGTTGTACCTTCCGGAGCATAACCCACTACCACCAGTTCATTTATTTTGTTTTCAATGGGAGCATACTTCACCGGGATCTTGTCTTCTGTCAATCGGAACATTACTGGTACCGTAAATCTTACGCGTACTGCTTCTCCGCGTTGTGTACCGGGTTTCCATTTAGGCATGGCACTGACTACGCGCACGGCTTCTTTGTCCAATTCAGGGTCAACGCCACGCAGTATTTTTACATTGGTAATACTTCCATCCTTCTCCACAACAAATTGCACGATACCCCGTCCTTGTATACCTTTCTTCATAGCTGCTTCCGGATATTTGATGTTCTTGCTCAAGTATTCCATCAGTGCAGGCATACCTCCACCAGTGAATTCGGGCATATGCTCTACTACCTCGAAAATCGGATTGTCTGGAGTTCCCGGGTCGCTTTGCATGACTTCATTCCATTTCTCATTGTAAACGATTGTCCAATTCGTTTTGTTTTCTTTGGGTAATCTTTCATCAGTGAAAGAGATGCCTTTCTTTTTGTTTCCGTCTTGATATAAGAATAATAATTTTGCTTTGGGAGAGGCTTTGAATTCAAAACTTCCATCGGCTTGGGTAGTGACTTCGGTAGGAGTAGAATTAGGAACACTTAGTATTTTCACACCTTGTATTGGCTTTCCATCCTTGTCCACTACCTTTCCTTTGTAAGTCACGGTTTTCGTGTCTTGTTCCGGTTGGGGAGCTACTTGAGGGTCTTGAACTTCCGGTGCCGGTTGTTCGGTTTGGGGATCTACAGCTTCTATGACTTCCACCGCAATCTTCTTTGTGGTACGCGCTACGGTTTCGATATTGCTGACAATCATAAGTAAGGCCGCTAAAGGAAGGAACATCAAATATTTGGTTCTTCCTATTTCTTTGGTTCTCTTTTTGTTCATCATCTTGATGCGTTTTTTTAGAGGTAAAACATTGAAACTGTTATAGATGGTTACTGCAGCCTTTTGATGTGACAATCCTAACAAATGGTATTGATAGGTTTTGGAGTCATAGCCGTTTTCCAATACGCGGGCGTCGGCCATATATTCCAGATTGGTACGGATTTCCCGTTTCATGAGCCAGGCAAATGGATTACACCAGCAGAAAATGCACACCAGTTCACTGATGATGACATCAATGGAGTGCCATTGCCGGGCATGTGTCTGCTCATGGGTCAATATTTCGTTGAACTCCTCTTCCGTATGCGAGGACGGGTGGATAAAAATCCAGTGGAAAAAAGAGAAAGGCCCGTCTGCTTTGGGAAGTAGATGTATACTTGTGTTGCCTATTTGTATCTTGCGGCATCGGCATGTTAGGCGGATGATGCCTGCCAGTTGCATGATGAGGCGTATCATCAGCAATGCCACTATTCCCCAATAGGCGATATTGGCATATTCTGAAAGGATGCTTTTCCAGTCGGTCGGAGCCACTTCTGTGCCTACTGTGAGTTCCGGTAGCACAACGCTGGCATAGAGATCTGCCATGGCCACCATCGGTTCCTGCTCCGTAATCCACGTTTGTATGTTCAGCAAAGGTACGGCAGCGGAAACGGCAAAGAAACAAAGCAGTGCGGTTCTGCGCCAGCCGAAAAATGTGTCTTTGTAGAAGAACAGCCGATAGAATGCATAAAACAGTACTATCGCTACATTCACTTTCAGAAAATAGGCTAACATGTTTACTCCTTTCCTTTCTCTATCATATCTATAATGTCTTTCAGGTCATTGGCCGAAATCTTCTGGTCTTTGGCGAAGAACGAAACCATTTCCTTATAAGAATTTTCAAAGTAGTTGCGCACAAAACCGCTCATAAAGGTACGTTTGTATTCGCTTTCGCGTATAAGCGGGGTATACTGGTAGGTATTGCCTACACGTGCGGCACGGATATATTGCTTGCGCTCCAGGTTTTTCACAATAGATGCTACTGTTGTGTAGGGAGGCGCCGGTTTGGGATATTTGGCAACAATGTCTTTTACGAAGCAACTGCCCAGTTCCCAAATGTACAACATTGCTTCTTCTTCTTGTATCGTTAACTTTTCCATGGATAAAGTATTTAAATGAATTCAATACAAATCTACGAATATTTCGTAAACTGGCATCAAACAGTGAGTTAATTAATCTAAATGCGTTTACTGTATGTATATTCTTTTGTCTGATTGAAAAGAACATGGCTGTTGATAATCTTCTTTTGGTTAAGATTGTCTATCTTTGTTGCAATTAATTCTTTTACCTTAAATAAAGCAGAAATATGGGAACAGTTAAATCGTTGTTGCTGGGAATGTGCTTCGTATTGGGTGCATGCACAAGCCAGACTTCTACTGTGCAAACCACAGAGAAGGGAACTCAATGGGAATGGCAAAATGGTACCATTGTTGTCAAGACTCCCGAGCGTCCGGAAGGACAAAAGAGTGTATTGGGACTGACTACTCCGAAGCTGGAGGCAGTGCGTGTGGGTTTTGTTGGTTTGGGGATGCGTGGTCCCGGAGCAGTGGAGCGTTTCACTTATATTCCGGGTACGCAGGTAGTGGCTCTTTGTGATTATGAAGAGGCCCGTGCAGATAAATGTCAGGAGCTCTTGAAGAAGGCATCCATGCCCAAAGCCGCCGTCTATTCCGGTGACAAGGGATACGAGGAACTTTGCAAGCGTGATGATATAGACTTGGTTTATATTGCTGCGGACTGGCTGCATCACTTCCCCGTTGCCAAATGTGCGCTGGAGAACGGAAAGAATGTAGCGATAGAAGTGCCTTCGGCCATGAACCTGCAGGAATGCTGGGATTTGATTAACTTGAGTGAGTCTACCCGCAAGCATTGCTTCATCTTGGAGAACTGTTGCTATGACTGGTTCGAGATGAATACGCTGAACATGGCGCAGCATGGCGTATTCGGTGAAGTTATCCGTGCACAAGGTGCTTATATACATAACTTGAGCCCGTTTTGGGACTATTACTGGAAGAATGGAGAAAATGACAAGTTGGGCTGGCGTTTGGACTACAACATGAAGCATCGCGGTGACGTGTATGCCACTCACGGCCTTGGTCCGGTGGCGCAAGCACTGGATATTCACCGTGGTGACCGTATGGAAACGCTGGTAGCCATGGACACCAAGTCTGTGGTGGGCAAGGAGTTGGTAGAGAAAAGAACCGGCGAGGAGTGCAAGGAATTCCGTAACGGTGACCATACCACGACCATGATTCGTACAGCCAATGGAAAGGTGATTGAGATTCAGCACAATGTAATGACGCCACAACCCTATAACCGTCTGTATCAGCTTACGGGAACCAAGGGATTCGCCAACAAATATCCGGTAGAAGGGTATGCGCTTGACGCTGACCAGCTGAGTGCATCGGGCGTTCAGCCCAAAGTGGATGATTTGAATTCACACGGTTTCCTACCGGAAACGGAGATGGAGGCACTCGTGGAGAAATACCAGCATCCCATTTTGAAGAAGTACGGTGAGATGGCGAAGGAAGTAGGAGGTCATGGTGGCATGGACTTCGTGATGGACAGCCGTCTGGTATATTGCCTGCAGAACGGTCTTCCTTTGGATATGGATGTATACGACCTTGCTGAGTGGTGCTGCCTTGCAGAACTGGGAGAACTTTCCATGGACAACGGTTGTGCGGCTGTGGCATTCCCCGATTTCACCCGTGGTGAATGGAATGTGGTGAAAGGCTACAAGCATGCGTATGCAAGTCCGGAAGAGGAAGCGGCTGCTATGGAGAAGGCAAAGGCATTCACTGCTAAACTGAAGGAGCAGGGAGCCAAGGAATGGGCTGAAAAGTAATAACGGTATACTGATAAAACAAAAAACAGCAGGCCTATCCCTGCTGTTTTTTGTTTTATCAGTTTGTCATTTAGTAACTTTCAATAATTCCTCCTTCATCTTTTCCACTCCCGGGAAACCAGTTTGCCTGAACGTGGTGTTTCCTTCTCGGTCTACAATCAGATAAGTCGGTACCCCTTCTATCTTGAATGCGTCCGAGAGGTATTTCCATTGGGTATCTGTCAGGCGGAAGTGTTCGCCGTGGATGTCGGGAATCATATTCTCCCAGGTCTTCAAGGGGGAGGTTTCACCGGTGATGTACAGATATACAATGTCCTTACCTTTCAGTTCCTCCTTCATGGGGACCATCATCTTGTTTGCCATACGGCATGGACCGCACCAGGTGGCCCAGAAATCTACTAACAATACTTTTCCTTTGAATTTGCTGATGATGGAAGTAAACAACTCTTCGTTGTTGACGTTGGTATCCACTTGGTTGATGGTGTAACCCGTCTTTTTCTTGTTGGCTTCGAGCTGTGCAAGCAACTCGTCATTGGCAGCAGTCAGCATTTCGCGGTATGCGGCGGGCATGGCGGCAACGGTTGCCTTTTGCTCGTCGGTGAGTGGGGTGAAGTTCTTGATACCCCGGTAGAGGGTGACATTACGGGCTATATCGAAGAAGATGCCTTTATCTGTTCCCCATGCTTTGGCCAGTTCCTCGCTCCGTTCTACATTTCTTGGAGCCATTTGTACATACTGGTTGGACAAGACTGCCTGCGGTACATTCAATATGCTCATGTCCTCGTCGGACACGTAGTTGGAGGGCACTTTCCGGGAAAGTTCCTGATAGTAGTTGTTTGCTTCCTCCCGTTTGATGAGATTGGCTTGTAGGGCAGCCGATGTCAAGATGCTGGCAACGGAAGACAGCATGGCATTCGTAGTCAGTTTGTTATTGATGGTCAGAAGTTGTCGGGTAGAAACACTGTAAGGTAACTTGTCTATTGCTTCTTGTGTTTCGCCGGATATTTGGAGTACGTATGTTTTGGCTGCATCAATATCCTTGCCAGCCAGTGCAGCTATGTTTTGATAGAGCTTGTCTTGCATGTTGATGTCGGGGTGGTTTCCGTTCAACTCTTGTGCCACGGTTTCTAGAGGCCCGTTGATGTATACCATTTCTCCATAGGTTTTCCCCTTGCTGTGGAATTTAGACTTGCGTCGGGAAGCTTCGCGTAGATTGACGTATATTTCTGTTGTCTTGCCCGGTTCCATGAAGAACTGGAGCATATGTTCTCTACCCAGATACATGGTACATGGGGTAGTGCCGGGCAACGTTATTTCTTTGGTGAAACTGCCGTCAGGCTGGATGTCGAGTGGTATGTCCATGATGTCTCCTTTGATATTCTCCCACACGGCAATACTGATTGGCATTGCCATATTGGGGCGTGAATCCAGGAGTTTCCCTTTCAGCATGGCTTTTCCATATTGGATGACCGGTTCGGGAAGTTCGGCATTAGGGTCGGTTTTGTGCACTACGGCGTTTTGGGGAAGTGCCAATTCCGGCAGTTTCTTGCTTTTCAGCTGTATTCCCCAGATGCTGAATCCGTTTTCCACCTTTTCGCCTTCGGTGAAGTCGAAGGAGGTAGCATTGTCGGATAGGGGAGGAAAGACCAGTTGGAATTCCGCTTCGCCCGATTCGGGCATCCAAAATTCCTTGCCTGGTGTGATGCCTATGCCGGAACGCAGTTGGTAGGTTTCTCCGTTATTGTCTGTCAGGTAGCTGTCGGGTGCAATCTGTATCCAGTACTTGGGACGATACTTGGCATAGATGTGGAGCACGGTTGCCGTGTCACTGATGACTACTTTGCTCACTTCGATGGAAGTCGTGTTTCTTACGATGAACGGTGGTTGGTCAATCACACGGTTTTTGGCTTGCAGGGTACAGCAGATGCACAGTAGGAAGCCTGCTAAGAGGAAATGGATGTGTTTCATATGAATTGTTTTTTGCGAAAATACGAATGTTTCGTAAAGAAACAAGCATGTGGGAGTTAATTGATGTAAAATGCTTCCATTTCTTCGTTTTTCAAAGAAACCTTGTATCTTTGCCGTCTGATACTTAACACTTAATATCTTGTCATATGAAAACCAGAATTCTTCTGATGGGCTTGTTGTTGGCTGCTGTTGCCGATGCACAGACTGTCTATCATGATGCTTCCGCCTTCCCCCTTTTGGGCAAAGCAACAGAATCTACCCTTACCCGCTATGAGCGTCTGCCGGACTCTCTGCAGAACATCTCCCGCAAGCCTTTGTGGGACTTGGGCCGCAACAGTGCCGGACTTGCCGTGCGCTTCCGTTCCAACTCTACAAGCATTTCCGCCAAATGGGAAGTAAGGAACAATATGAGTATGAACCACATGACGCCTACCGGTATTAAAGGCCTCGACCTCTACTGCCTGCAAGACGGCAAATGGATATTTGCCGGTAGCGGTCGTCCGCAGGGCAAGGTCAGCAAGGCGACTATCGTAAGCAATATGTTGCCCGAGGAGCGCGAATACCTTTTGTACCTTTCTTTATATGACGGGGTTACCTCGCTTTCCATCGGAGTGGATTCCCTATCTGCCATCACTCCACCGGCAGTGGACTTGCCGAAACGTGAGAAGCCGGTAGTATTCTATGGTACCAGCATCTTGCAGGGAGGCTGCGCTTCCCGTCCCGGCATGGCACATACCAATATTCTGGAACGTTGGCTCAATCGTGAGTGTATCAATCTGGGCTTTAGCGGCAATGCCTTGCTCGACCTGGAGATTGCCGATGTCATAGCCGGTGTGGACGCTTCTATGTTTGTCCTCGACTTTGTGCCCAATGCTACCGTGGAGCAAATGAGAGAGCGTGCCGATAAATTCTATACCATTATTCGCAGCAAGCATCCCGATACGCCTGTTCTTTTCGTGGAAGACCCTCTCTTTACCCACTCTCCTTTTGACACCAGGATTGCCAAGGAGGTGAAGGACAAGAATGAGACATTGAATGCCTTTTTTCGTTCTTTGAAGCAACGTGGAGAGAAAAACATCTATTTCCTTTCTTCCCGTGACATTATTGGCCACGACGGGGAGGCTACGGTAGACGGCATTCATTTTACCGATTTGGGCTTTATGAGGTATGCTGAGATACTTTACCCAATATTAGAGAAACACATGCGACCGTAATTAGGTATTACAGCCCCGTTTGTCTGTTTGCTGCCTTGCCGATGCTGTAGGGCAACTATTTGTTTCCTTTAACAAAACAGTCTGTTCCCTTATAGGAAACAGACTGTTTCAATATGGCGAACAAACTGTTTTTCGTGCTTGAAACTGAATATTTCAACAAGATGTACAAAGATAACGCAACCTTGCTAAAAATCAAATAGTTATAAAACACATTTTCTTAGTAAGGTAAGGAAAGGAAGCAAGAAAAAGCATATTTGAGTAAGAGTTAGGTTACCAAATCGTAACTCAGTTCAAATACCTCAAATATGGTTATAATAAGCTATATTACAGTTGTTTGCACATTTTTGCATAACATCAAATAACTCAACAGTAATTAAATTTGTAACTAAAAAAGTTGAGTTATGAAAAGTACATTCAAAGTATTATTTTACGTAAAGAAACAGTCTGTAAAAAACGGAAAGGCACCGGTTATGGGCCGTATCACCATCAATGGAACCCAAGCCGGTTTCAGTTGTAAGAAAGAAGTGTCCCTCGCTTTGTGGGACGTCAAAACCAACCGGGCCAAAGGCAAATCCGAGGAAGCCCGTACACTCAATCAGGAACTTGACAATATCAAGGCGCAAATCACCAGGCACTACCAGTACATCTGCGACCACGACAGTTTTGTCACAGCCAAGAAAGTCTATAACCGCTATGTCGGCTTCTCAGAGGAATGCCACACTCTTATGAACCTTTTCAGGGAACAGCTGGAATCGTATAAAAAGAAAATCGGCATAGAGAAAGCCGAAAGCACTTATCGCGGTCTGGTTGCCGATTACAAGAATCTCCTGCTTTTCATGAAAAGCAAGAAGAATACAGAGGATATTGTCATTGAGGAACTTGAGAAATCATTCATCGAGGATTACTATAACTGGATGCTCGGCACCTGTGCCTTGGCTAACTCCACTGCCTTCGGACGTGTCAATACCCTGAAATGGCTGATGTATATCGCGCAAGAAAAAGGCTGGATACGGGTCCATCCGTTCGCATCATTCGAGTGTATGCCCGAATACAAGAGGCGCTCCTTCCTTTCCGAAGAGGAACTGCAAAGGATAATCCGTATAGAATTGAGATACAAACGCCAGCGTGCCATGCGCGACATGTTCCTGTTCATGTGTTTCACCGGTCTTTCCTACGCAGACCTGAAAACTATAACCTACGCTAATATTCATACTGACTCCGACGGCGGTACATGGCTGATGGGCAACCGTATAAAAACGGGAGTGGCGTATGTCGTAAAATTGTTACCCATTGCCATCGAGCTGATTGAAAAATACCGGGGTACGGATGAAAAGAAAGACTCTCTCGAATGTGTCTTTCCGGTAGGCGAATACAATGCCATGCGGCTCAGTCTTGGAATCATAGGCAGGAAATGCAACTGCCGGGTCGAGGTCACCCCGCACATCGGACGCCACACGTTTGCCGTTCTGGCCATACTCAAGGGAATGCCGTTGGAAACCCTTCAGAAAGTGTTGGGGCATAAGTCCATCCTCTCCACGCAGGTATATGCCGAACTGATTAATCCGAAGGTAGGCGAGGACACCGACAGGATTTGCGAGAAAATCGGTCACGTTTACAAACTTGCCATGTAACATGTCAATAAAAAAGCGTCCGGAAGCCGATAGGCCGAAGGACGCTTTTTTATTACATACTTGTCTATTTTCTGAACCGTCTGAAATCCCTGTAATTCTTTTTCAATACTTCATACAAGGCACTCTCCGGGTAGAGAAGTTTCCCCCCGATAGTGGTATAAGGCACCAGCCTTTCATCCCTCAGCGTCTGCAATGTCCGCCGTGAGATATGCAGCAGGGTGCACACCTCATTCCCCGTCATGTAATGCTCGTCCGCAACCGTCGGGCGTATCCGTGCCGTAGCCTCTTCCACCGCTTTCCCCGCTTTCTTTATCCATCCGGTCAGTTCCTTGAACTCTTCCGAATCCCTTGTGATAATCTCCGCCATGCCTTACTTCCTTTTGATCAGTTCGTTTTCCAGTATCTCCCGAATATCCGTTTCTTGGTAGAAGAATTTTCCCCCTACGTTCGAGTGGGGGATTAGCCCATTATCCCGGTAGTTTTGCAGGCACCGTTTCGATATGCCCAGAGCCAGACATACGTCCTGCGCATCCATTCACTTGTCCGGTGCAGGCGGGGCAATCTTTTTCTGTAAGTCACTCATTTGTACGGCCAGCGTGCTGACCAGCTTTCTCAACTCCTGATACGCGCTTGTTTCAATAATCGTCAATTCCATACTAAAATTCTTTTTAAGTTTCTGAATATGTAGCAAAGTAAAGCACATTTTATATCCTTTTCAAACGGACAGTATCAGAGTCTTCCGCTGGCGTGCATTGGCGTATCTAACGATAAAAGAGAAGAGCTCGTCACTTGCATCCATACGACAACGGAACTTCCTTCTCCTTACTTGTTTTCCATGCCTTCTCCAGCATCACATTATACACATCCCATCTGTTCCGACCCGACAGCTTGTCTTCTATCTTTTCAATTTTCCCGTGATAACTGAACTAATCGGAGGATTCATCAACCACTCCGTCTATCGATAGCTTTTGTCCATGATATACAGCAGTGTCATCCGATCATAATTGTATGGGCTCCGCGTCAGGTTCAGCCCCTTTCCAGCGTCAATCAGCCTATAATAGTTCTCCCATGTGGAGGTAAGATCATAACTTTCATTGTCCGTTACATTTTTTAATACTGACCTGCCTTGAAATGCCTACCTTATCGTTTCTCCGTTTTCCTACCCACCGAAATGGTCATGACAACGATTCACTTTTCCTTCTATCAGCGAGAGCTATCCCCTCTGTTTATGGACAGCCGGGAATTTTATCACCAATTCAGAAGAAATCGTATCATGTTTTTAGGCTTTACAATTCAGCGCTCCATTCATCTTACCGAAATAAGAAGAAGTGTCGTGCTTGAAAGGATAAATATATAAACCACCGATAATAAATTAATTAAAAACATTTGAAAATGATATGTGCATAAAAACACTGTGTACCGGACATATTCTAATCCAAACGGTACTTTTTCAATTTCAGATAAAGCGTGCTCCGACTGATGCCCAGTAGCCGTGCGGCAGCCTTCCTGTCATTGCCCGTTGCCTCCAATGCTTTCAGAATGATTGCCCGTTCCGTCCGCTCGTCATTAAGTGAATACTCTCCCGGTTGCCTGCCTTTATCGGGAATGTCTATCTCCCCGGTGGTTATCCAGTCATCTTTCGCCAATAAGGTGGCCCGTCTGACAACCATCCTCAATTCCCGTATGTTTCCCGGCCACGAATAAGATTTCAACCGTTTCTGTACTTCGCGGTCAAAGCCTTTCACTTTCCTTGAGAACTCTTGATTGGCGGCATCCAGCATGAATTCCGCCAACGGGATAATATCCTCAATGCACTCTGCCAGCAATGGTACATGCAACGGAAATTCATTCAGACGATAGAACAGGTCCTCCCTGAAACGTCCTTCGGCTATCGCCTTCTCCAGGTCCTCATTGGTAGCGGCTACCAGACGGATGTCCGTCTGAATCTCCTCTTTACCGCCTACGGGGCGGTAGCGTTTTTCCTGCAAGGCACGCAACAGTGCCCTTTGTACCTCGGCATTCAGATTACCCACCTCGTCCAGAAACAGTGTCCCATGGTTGGCGGCGGCAAACATGCCCGTCTTGTTTTCCGTCGCTCCGGTAAAGGCACCCTTCACATGACCGAACAGTTCCGATGCCGCCAGTTCCTTCGGAAGTACCCCGCAATCCACTGCGATGAAAGATGCATCCGACCGACCGCTCAACACATGTATCTGCCGGGCCACATACTCCTTGCCTGTCCCTGATGCGCCACGTATCAGCACGGCTAACGTATCCACCGGAGCCACCAGCCGGATATGCTCCTGCAATCTCAATGCCAAAGGGCTTTTGCTTGTATAGAATCTTTGTTTTGTATTGCCGTCCCTTCTCTTACGTTCCAATGCTTTCCGGATAATACCGAGTACCTTTTCTGTCTGCACAGGTTTGGGCAGATAGTCCACGACACCTTTTTTAACCGCTTCCACTGCACCGGGTATGTCCCCGTAGCCTGTCATGATGAGGAAAGGAATACGATAGCCATGTGTATTCATCCATTCCAGCAGTTCCATGCCATTGCCGTTGTCGAAACGAAAATCCGACAATACCAGATCCACATCATGATTGCCCAAAAACTCCTTTGCATTGTCCACGGATAATACATAACGGGCATTGATACCGTTTTTCACCAGCCAGTTTGTGGTAGCACGTGCATACACGCGGTCATCCTCTACTATCAATACAGTTTCCATATAGCCTTTTCTTTATTCTTTTTGCTTTCTTTAGAGCATATTCCACAGCTTTAATCAGTTCCTCTATTCTTTCGTCCAATAGGCCACCCCATTTTTCGGAAGGCATGGAAGCCATTTCCCTCAGTTCACTTTGGGGAATGTTTATACGGATCATTTCCCAAAGCGGTGCGGCTTTGTGTATGATACTCCCCAACTTCTTATAATCTCCCGTGGAAAAAGCGTCCCTTATTCCGGCAAGTTCATCCATGGTATCCTCTATAAATAGGTCCAGCATCTCTTCCACGTTTTCCTCTCCTTCCATGATGGCAGCAAAATCAGATCGATCCATTTGTGAAACTGCCGCCAGCAACTCTTCCTCAGAGAAAGGCTTATACAGACAGTCGGCAAAACCTGCGGTAAGATACTTTCCCTTTTTATCGGAACGTGCCGTGATGGCTATGACGGGAATCTCCCATGCCCGGGGAATGTTCGATGTCCTCAACAGCTCAAGGACCGAGAAGCCATTTGCACCGGGCATCTGTATGTCGGTCAGCAGAAGGTCGTATTTCTGTTTGTTCAGACAATCCATCAACTCCCGGACATCGGTGCAGCAGTCACAGTGAATCTGACTGCGGGAAAACATTTTACTGATGACTTCCAGCTGGATACGGTTGTCATCAATGACCAGCACACGGATATCAACGGGCAATTCACAAACAGGAAAAAACTTCTCTTCCGGACCGACGAGTTGTTCGGCCGGTAGTATAGGCAGGAAAACAGAAAAACGGCTGCCTTTACCGGGTACACTCTCCACTTCCACATGCCCTTGCATTGAGGATACGAGTCGGGCCGTAATTGCCAACCCCAACCCGAAGCCGGGGATATTACGCGCATTGTCGAGCCTTTCGAAAGCTCCGAATATCCGTTTTTTCTCCTCAAGCCCTATTCCCATACCCGTATCCAGGACAGAAATGTGGAGATTTCCCGCCCGGTATTCCACCTCAAGAAGCACCTTCCCGTGAAATGTGAACTTCAAGGCATTGGACAGCAGGTTGCCGACTATCTGCCGGATATGCGAGCTGTCACAGTTGACCATAACATCCAGACCGGAGAAGGATGCGGTGAACACAAGTTTTTTCTGCCGGGCGGCAAGACGGTGGCTGTCCGCTATTTCTTCAAACAGAGTTTTCAAGCTAAAGAGTGTGTTTTTGGAGTGCGTCCCACCTTCATCCATCCGGTGATATTCCATCAGCGTGTCTACCAGAGCGAGCATATAATCGGACGAATGCAGGATATTGCCCAGATAACCGGCTCTGCGACTACCATCGCTTTCCAAAGGTAACTGTTCCGCACAGCCTCTGATAGCTGCCAGCGGAGCACGCAGGTCATGGGTCACCGAGGCCATCAGCTCCTTACGTGAACGGAGCAATTCTTTATTCCGATTGTCGGACTGTTCAAGTTCCCTCTCGTACCGGAGACGGCGGTTCAAATCCCGGTGGATGAGGATATACAATACAATTGCCAGTAAAGAGACAGACAAAGCTAAGCCGGCTATCACATAGTAGGAGTTATTCCGTTCAAGGACAAAGGTTCTGTAGCGTGCAGCA
This sequence comes from Bacteroides sp. AF25-5LB, assembly GCF_003602965.1. Classification (NCBI taxonomy): domain Bacteria; kingdom Pseudomonadati; phylum Bacteroidota; class Bacteroidia; order Bacteroidales; family Bacteroidaceae; genus Bacteroides; species Bacteroides sp. AF25-5LB. The sequence goes on along the minus strand of NZ_QTMC01000001.1, from coordinate 273,165 downwards.
AAACGTTCGTTATTCTCCCGTTCAAATTCAGAGACCATGCTGTTCATCCTTTCGTTCAGCTCCATGCTGCCAACGTATAAGCTGTCCATCTGTGCCTGTATTTGCACTAATCTTTCAGCCTGTTCCAAGGAAAACCTTTTATTTAAAGAGTGGAGCATACGTGTTGTCATTTCGATTGAAGGGGCAAATGATAAGGGATATTGTTTACATTCAGCCTCTTCCCGCTGTTGCAAATAAACAGATTGGTTCTCTTTTTTCCTAAAAACGTTCCAAACATTTTTTTTCTTTTTAGGAATGTCTTTTGTATTGAATTCTAAAAAGGACATATTTTCCTTTGGCTGTACAGCTTGTTTCTGAACGGTCTGTGTAATGGAAGGGATACTTTCCTGTACAATGTTACCTATATCCAGCAATTCATTGAAAGCATGTATTGTCTTAAAAAGAAGGATTTCTTTATTCCAAAGAAGAAGGCACAATGAGTCAATGTGGCTTTTCTGTAATGGAGTATGGATATGCTTCTTTAAAAGTTGCAGACCGTCGCATATCTCGTGTCGTTTGCGACGGTATTTCTTCAAGTCGTCATTATCCCATGTTATGGCAATTTCCGCATAGGTAGAGAGCTCCAACAAGCTAATGTAGTTTTTTATTGCCAAACGATGTATCGCCGCCAGTTCCTTTTCTTCTTTACGCAGCATGTGTCTCACCCCCTGTTCCTGACGGAACTGATAGACAATGAAGGCTAATAGTAAAATTAAAATAACATAGCCGAAAAATATTTTTAACTTTAACCACATAATAAAACCAACTGTAAAATTTTATACAATATCCATACCTAATAGAGTATAAAATTTGAAAAGTCACAATACAACCTGATTAGTGTGTAATGGAACTTTCATATTAAATCATCTTTTATATTAATGATGTATTAGCCGAAAAAATGGATTCTACGTTTTGAAGAATAAAATGGAAAAGCTACTGAATGTAGTATTGTCTTCTGTCAATTAGAAAACAATGTTGGTAAAGCATTGTACAAATATTCTGCAATAGCTCGAAACTCATGCCGAGCCCCTTCTTGTTCATGAAAAGTCAGATGATTTACATCAAACACATCCGTAAATTTGGCCATGGCTTGTACTTGCGTCCATATCCTGTCGTAAGCTACATCATCTGTCCCGCTGCATGCCCAAATGTAGAAATCATTTTCCAGTGATGATGAAGAACGGACGATATTGGCCAGATGAGCCGCTGTTTCATCGGGATAATTCATTCCGGCAAAACGTCCCAATGACCATCCGTCGGAACTGATCGGCAGGAAATACTTGAAATAGTCCAGTGTATATTCCAGTGCATACCAGGTGGTTACCGCTCCCATGGAAAAACCTCCGATGGCCCGATGATTCCTGGAAGCCTGCAGCCCCTCTAAGTCCGTTTGCTGAGTGTATGTACAGTAACGGCTCTCTACCAATGGAAGCAGGTCGTTGACCAGTTCTTGAGGAAGAGCCTTGCAATAGGGGTCAGCATCAGGATAGTAATCGACAGGAGTGCCATATACATAACTTGTGGATACCACGATAACCGGAGACATGTCTCCCTTTTCGATCAGGTGGTCAAGCAAGTTCCGCATCATGCCGTTCTCGTTCTGAAAGAAGGAGGCAGCTGTTTCTCCATGCCCATGTACGAAATAGAACACATCATAGCATTCATCGGATGATTCCTTATACCCATACGGCAGGTAGACATAGGCCGTATTTGAGCGCATTTCACCGTTCCCATCCACATAGTTGCGGGTGCCATAGTCAATTTGCACCACGCTTCCTTGGGAAGCGGTTTCCTCCAGATATTCGGCTGGAACAGGTACGGTCTTGTTCAAGAGTGAGGGATAGCCGGAGGAAGTCTCAGCTTCGGTTACCTCCTCGTTGCCATTGCAAGCTGTCAGACACAGACAAAGCAAGAAGGTTTTAATAGTCATAGAAAATGTACACATAGTAAATTGTTTATAAGTTGCTTAAATATTATTCTTTGATTGTATATTATACCACGTTTGCTGGATCATTATACTAACGTATCGTGTAGGTAAGACTAAGCATCATATATGGCTCCAACACATTGCTTGATATATAATCACAGTAGTTGCTTTCTAACCGATGTGTAAAATTCCGGTTCTGTTTGAGTACATCAAAAGCTTCCAATTTGATTTCAGCAGCATTGTTTTTCAGGAATTTCTTACCTAAAGACAGATTCCATAGACAGTAATCTTTCGTACCCGTATCCAGACCTGTGTAACCTACATAGCTAAACGTACTGCGTAAAGTAAGCCCCCAAAAGAACATACAACCCAGTTTGACAGAAGCGGTATGAGTGATGTAATCGTTGTTTGTCGCTTCATCAGATGAACTGAATATATTGTTGATGGTAGCAGAGTAAGAGGCTGTAAAATCTATATTCTTATTGATATTGCTTCCGATAATTATTTTAGGTATTAAGTTCAGTTCACGTGTATCGCTTGTCACCCCATTAAAGACAGTGGGGGTATTGGTGTAATTGGCAGCTATGCTGACATTGATATTGCTGCGGATCAAATCAAGCGGAAATCCGTAAGTCAACATGGATTGCAGTGAATAGTAGCCATTCAAGTTTATCGGTCGGGTAAACTGTGCCCCCTTGTTGAGTGTAACAGAAGGCATCAACTCTATATTCTCATTGGCTACAAACGTGCTGTCTCCAATGTACTTCTGCTTATAGGTAGCTCCCAGCATGGCGATAAAAGTATGTCCGGACTTTGTCGTATGTATATAGCGAAGATTGGCTATATGCGATAATTCCTGATCCAGATAAGGGTTCCCGGCAAACAGAAACAGGGGATTTGAATTGTTGACCACAGATTGCAAATCCGTTATGGACGGCGAAGACGTGATGCTACGGTAACGGAACTGCAACGAATTGGCTTGGTCTAAGACATAGTGGAACATCAGTAAGGGAAGGACTGAAAAGTAACTGCGGGAGTGATGTTCGGATTGAGGATAGGTTAAATCTCCCTTCAAGTTTGCCCATTGGGTTTCCAGTCTCAACATGGCATTCCATCTGTCGCTCTGATAACGAATACCTACATTCCCGGATTGGGTCAGATAATCCGACCGATATATGCTGGAAAGATTTTCATCCAGTTGCTCGTAGGATTCCTCGTCCGGTCGTGACACAAAAGTCTTTTGTCCGTTCTCCGAATCAGAATAATTGAGCTTATATCCCAATTGCAACTGAAGCTCATCGGATATTTTTTCCGTAAAAGTCAGGTTGGAACGGAAACTGTATTGTTTTTTGATGTTATTCTTCAATTGGCTATGTTCTTCAGGAATGTTCTGTTCCAAAGAACTGTACAATAAGTCTGTAAAATCTGAACGGTTACTGCCATCCGTATTGCTCATGCGTCCGCTCAGCATCCATGATAATGTTCGTCCCGGTTTTGTGAAACGATGACGGAACAGCAGATCCGCACCAATATTATAGGCTTTGTTTTCTCCAACTGCCGTGGTACTTGTTTCATTGCTCAAGGCCCCGTCGGTTTTGTTTGTCCCTTGCAATGAATTGTTGCTGTCCATATTTTGAAAGCTCAAAGATGGGCGAAAAAGCAACGAACTCCGTTCGTTTATCTGGTAATCCAGCTTGAAATTGAACCGATGATTCCAGTTGGTCAGGTAATTCTCTTTATATTCTTCATAAGACATTTCAGCCAATGCTGCATCCAAATAATTACGGTTTGTTTGTTGAAGAGTCTGATTGTCTGATTTATTGAAAAAATAGCTCGAAGTTATTTTTAACTTTTTCCCCCATTGGTCTACATAATTCAGTCCCAGCCCATTGGTGGATGTAAGTCCGTCCATGCTGCCAATCATGAAGTCTGCTACGGAACTTCCACTTTGGTAACCTTTTTTCCCGCCTCCATTCCGGAATCCTTTTCTTTTGTTTCCAGAATTTGAAGATAGGATTCCTGTCAAATCTTCTTGTGAAAAATTCTGCTGATTTACATTGTTGGACATGCCTAATACTGATATACGTTGATTTTCATTAAAGAAATTCAGATTCCCATTTACCTTATAACGTTCATCAGTACCATATCCCGCAGTCATCTCTCCAAAAGTTCCTTGTCGGAATCCCGTTTTCGTGACGATATTTATAGTTTTAACTTCTTCGCCATCGTCAAATCCGGTGAACTCAGACTGGTCACTTTTCTTATCAAAAATTTCGATACTGGCAATAATGTCCGAAGGCAGGTTCTTGACAGCCAGACTGACATCCCCTTCAAAGAATTCCTTGCCATCCACTAAAATCTTTTCCACTTGCTCTCCCTGAGCCTGAACAGTACCGCCCTCGACAACAACACCGGGCATCTTTGCCAGCAAATCCTCAGCCGAGCTTCCCTGCATTACCTTGAACGCCTCCGCATTGTACATGAGACTGTCACCACGTTGTTCGGCTCGGGTAGCACGTCCCGTAACTGCAACTTCTCCCAGCAACTGTGAGTTTTCCTGCATATATACATTGATTTTGTTGGAAGTATTTGCTATTTTAACAGTTTCCATAAAAGCTTTATAGCCTACATAAGAAATATTCAGGACATAAGTACCTGATTTAAGCTTATTGAAATAGAATTGCCCGCTCAAATCGGTAGTTGTAAATAAGGCACTCCCATTTTCCGGAACCAATTTGACTGTTGCAGAAATTAAGACCTCATCCGAAGCCTTGTCTTTTACGACACCACTTAGGCTTTGAGCCGAAACGGACAGTGACAGGCATAGACATGCCACAAGCAAAAGTATTCTTACCATAAAAACAGCTTTGATTAAAAGAAGAAATTGATCATTCACCTCCAAAGGAAGCCAGAATCTTATTTTTTCAATAAAAGCGGCTACCGATGACTCTTTTATCGCAAAGAACATTGGGGGATTATATATACCGGCTATTCGCTTGAGCGTATATGATTAAAAATCCAATTGAGACGTTTGTCCGTATAGCTCTCTGTGCAAGTCTTAATATGTGACCAGCCATTTTCCACGTCAAGTATAGTTTCCCTATTCAGCTCCTTTAACCGTTCCATAAAAGAAGTGACTGGAGCAATGTCCATTAGGTTATCGCCAGTCCCCATCACCGTGTAGACCGGAGTATTGGCGAGCAGAGCAGCATCTACCGTGTCCGGATTTCCGGCTACCGGCATAACGGCGGCAAACAAGTAAGGATAGGCAGATGCCATTTTCCAAACCCCTGTTCCTCCCATAGAACCGCCCATTAGATAGATACGGTCTGGATCCACTTTTCCCTTGTTCATGTATTCATCAACAAGATTTTTTATAATCTCATTTGTCTGGACTCCCCACGTAAGGGAGTCCGGACATTGAGGTACAATCATAAAGGCATTAATACGGTTTCTGCAAAGGTAATCGGCAATCGTATAGATTGCATCTTCATTCATTTGTCTGACATTATCACTTCCACGCTTTAGTCCGCCATGCAAATAGATTACCAATATCGGTTTCTGTTGTGTGCCACCGGCTGTTATCACCGTTTCCCTGTAAGGAAGTGTGATGTTATTATATGACCATACATTGAAACTGAAGTCTGAATCTGTATATCTGCATGGTGTAGCTGATGCCCAAATGCTCATGTACAAAAGAATAGTTATGATTATCATGCGCTGCCGCTGTATTCGCAGTAAATCATTCTTTCGACTGACCACGCTTTCCTTTCTTCATGTCAGCGATTGACTGTTCTATCATCTGCTTGTAGACCGTTTGCTGTTCGGCTGTCAGCAGAAGGCAGATGTCCGCCGTCAGTTTTTCGAGGGCTTCCCTGCGCTTTTCACGGGGATATTTCTGCTTGTTGAAATCCGCATACAATTCACGGATTTTCGTTTTCTGCTCATCGCTCAGGGTCAGCTTTTCATCCATTTCCTTGATGCGCTGTTCAGTCCGCTGTTGCGCAGTGAGCTTGGTTTTACTTTCTTGTGCTGGTACCTGCAAGGTGGTAGCGATGGCAATGGCCATCATTAAAAACATTCTTTTCATACTAAATTTCTATTATGAGTTGATAAAAAGTAGATAATAATCTCTGTCTATTTGGATTGGGGAGTATCTGTTCTGACAACCCGGAACCCCACATTGGCATAGCCTTTGTTTCCGGATCGCACATCGTCCGATTTCTCGCTGCGGCAGTCGTCACGTTTGGCATCCCAACTGCCCCCTTTTACAAGATACTGTCCGTCGACGTCCGTTGAAGTGGTCCACTCCCAGCAGTTGCCCCAAAAGTCAATCCCTCCGCAGGCACCGGTAGATTGCTTGTAGGCATCTACGGCAGTCAGCCCCGACTCCACATGATTGGCATTCATGGCTACATCTTTAGGCATGTGTCCGGCACCCAAGATCCATTCTTCTTCACTGGGCAATCGATAGATATGCTTGCTATCCTGAGCCGTCAGCCATTGGCAGTAGGCTTGGGCATCCTGGAGGGAAATGTTCACTACCGGATAATTGTCCTGCCCTGATTTGTAAGTGAAACTGGGGTTAAAGGCAGCATACTCGGCATTGGTGACGGGAGCATACCCGATATAAGCCGTTGCATCAGAAGCCCCACGCAACACCATCCACGCATCCTTCGGATTATCGTCCCTTCGGGGGTCGATGAAACGGAGGAACTGTTGCTGGATTCGTGTTTCACGGTTCTCCACCATCTCATCAACGATACCCTGCATGTGTTCCACAATACTGTAAGTACGGGCTTCGCGTTCCAGTTCGCGCAGCTTGTTCTTCTTTCTGGCCACTACTTTGTCGTAGCGTACCCCCATCTGGTCGAGTAACGCCTGTCTGTTGGCTTCCGTCGGATTCTTCCGGTATAGGACAAAGAGCTTATGTGTCTTGGAATCCATTTTAGGCCGCCCTTTTTCCACCAGCGGTGCACCGGGCTTGTCAAACTCCAGTTCACTTTCCACCAAATCATCAGGACTGATGAACTCACCCAACTCTACTTTCTGATGTACTCCGAAATAGTGTGCCACCAGACCGTCCTTGTAAATGGAGAACCTGTATCCTCCATACAGATTGCAGGGGAGGGTGGAAATGTAGTAGTCCTTTCCGGGGATGAACCCGGACTTCTCACTGGAGATGTAGGTAATGATGGTGCTGGTATGCGCCATATCACCGACTACGGTTTTCCCAAAAGCATCCTGACGGGTGATTGCCGTACCAGCCAGCGGAAGACCGTCCACACTTTCCACTTCTATCTTCACCACACCTGCCATCGGAAGGTTAAATCGGATGCCACAACGCTGTTCGGCACTCCCTTCATACCCGTCTTCCTGGTCGGTCTGATGAATCGATACTGTTATTTTTGAGTCGCTGTCATCCTTCTGTGCGGACACAGCAGTGGCCGTCACAATGGCAACAGCCATTGCTAAAAATATTTTTTTCATCATGTAATGTGATTAGATAATTAGATGAGATCTGTTCTTACGACTCTGAAACCGACGTTGGCATAGCCTTGGCCTCCGGAACGAACGACGTCTGATTTTTCGCTGCGGCAATCATCGCGTTCCGAATCCCAGCTGCCGCCTTTGATGATATACTGCCCCTCAGCATCCGTTGAAATAGTCCATTCCCAGCAATTGCCCCAGAAGTCAATACCTCCGCAAGCACCGATTGTCTGGCTATAAGCATCTACCGCTGTCAGACCCGTCTCCACATGACCCGCATTCATCAAAACATCTTTGGGCATGTGTCCGGCACCTAAGATCCATTCTTCATCGGTCGGCAGACGGTAGCTGTGCGTCGGGTCATTCTGCGCCAGCCAATCGCAATAGGCTGTGGCTTCCTCTACGGTGACATTCACCACCGGATAATTATCCTGTCCGTCTTCATATGTAAAGTCTGACTTGAATGCTGCATATTCCGCATTGGTAACGGGAGCATAACCGATGTAGGCATTGGGAGCGGAAGCCCCTCTCAGCACCATCCACGCATCATTCGGATTTTCATCATTTCGGGGGTCGATAAGACGCAGGAACTGCTGTTCGAGCCGGATGTCACGGTTATCTACCATCTCGTCCACAATCTCCTGCATTTCTTCCACCACATCCAAGGTGAGGGCTTCTCTTTCCAATTCGCGGAGCTTCGCTTTTTTACGGGCTACCACTTTATCATAACGAACACCCATTTGATCCAGCAAAGCCTGCTTGTTTTCCTCTGTAGGGTTCTGCTGATATTGACGGAGAAGTGCCGTAGTCGTAGCATCCAGTTCCGGTCGTTCTTCTTCTACAAGCGGCGCATCCGGGTCGTCAAACTCCAATTCACTTTCAATCAGGTCAGCGGGTGTGATGAATGAGCCCATTGCCACCGTTTGATGCACACCGAAATAATGTGCCACGAGGCCTTCCCGATAGATAGACAGGCGATAACCTCCATAAAGGTCGCAAGGCAAGGTAAAAATGGAGTAGTCTTTTCCGGGAGTCAATCCGTTTTCATCCGGGGCATTGAACACCAGGATGGAGTTGGCGTTTTCCACTTCCCCGGTCAACGCTTCCCCTGAATCTCCCCATTGAATGCCTGTTGTTCCGGCCAAGGCATAGCCGTCTACACTTTCCAACTCTATTTTAGTGATTCCAGACAGCGAGAAATTCAGTTTCAAGCCACTGTAAATATTACTTACATCCTGCGAACTTGGTAGATTCAACGCAGTAACCCCATTTTCATCATATCCGTCGCTTCCAGCCACTTGTTCGGCAAGAACTGTCAAGGTTGGATTTCCGCTGCCGGATACTTCTCCCGGTTGGTCTGTAATCTCATCACTGTCACAAGAAGACATAGCTGTCATCATGAAGAACGACAAACAAAATATGCCAAAAGCTTTTAATTTCATAATTTTCATTGTTTATTTACGTTTATCTTTATTTTGAGAACGTTGAAACAGCCGGTTCATCATTCTTCTTTCCAATACATATACTTTCTCTATTTGCATGGGAGTCAGAAATTTGCTGTACTTCAAATAATACTTCTTACGTAGGTCAAGTATCTTCTGACTATGGGCAAACCTTTCGTTCATGGCTTGTTCAGCCTCTTTATCCGAAAGATGGGCTTTCTCTCTTTTCGGTCGGGGACCTAATGCCCAGATTTCTTTTTGGAACTGGCAGAAAGTTTCCACAAACTGCCGGGACGTTTTGTTATCCATCGCCATTTCATTAGCTATAAACTGAGCCTGTGTCTCGGCCAGTTGTTCACGGGTCATACGCTGCTGCTCGCTCTTTTGGGCATACGTATTTACATGGAACACAATCATGACCAAGGCAAGTACAACTACTTTAGTGATATTCTTCATTTCCTTTGTTATTATTCGTTCATAAACAGATCATACTGATAAGTCGCAAACAGGTAATCCTGATCGCTGCTGCTCAGATTGGCAAAAGCCTTTTCCACATCTTCAAAACTATTACTTGAATCATGGGGTAATAAGTTGAAGACAACCAATAATGCAATACTTGCCGCCACAAGTCCTCCCGTCACAGAATACCAAAGGCAAAAGTTGCGTTTGGGCTTGGAAGGAAGCATCTCCAATTTTACAGTTTCCCATACATTGTTTTCCATATCATCCAAGAAACCGTCCGGCGCGGTATAAGGCAGCCGTTTACCTACGCGGTCGAAATCAAAATCTTCTTTCATACATCTAATTGTTAGCATTCATGTATTTGACAATCTTATCTTTGGCAATATGATAGCTGGACTTTACACCATCAGTTGTTGAACCGATAATTCCGGCAATCTCATCATATCCCAAATCATTATAGTATCGTAAGTTAAAAGCCAGCTGTTGCTTGGTAGGCAAGGATAAAATGGCTTTTTGCAACTTTACAGCTTCCAAATCATTGTAATCGACAAATTCATCAGCCATCAGATTGCTTAGCTCACTCGAAGAATCATCCAATGACACCCGTTCCTCTTTTTTATACCGATCCAACAGGCGCAAAGCTTCGTTGGTGGCAATACGGTATACCCAGGAACGTAAAGTGCATTCGCCTTTAAAATCGGATAATGACCTGAATACCCTTATAAAAGTTTCTTGCGTTGCATCCTGTGCATCTTCATGGGTTACAACTAACCTTCGGATATGCCAGTAAACCGCTTCCCTATATTTTGTCATCAGATAGCGGAAACCTTTCTCCGGTTCCTTAGCCGTTAGCTCCACCAGTTCCTTGTCATCCTTTATGCTCATAAACAGTCGGGGATTCACTTGCCATATAGATGGAAGGTGTATTTAACTTAGTCATATCCGTAATCTGTGAGTTAATGACCATACAATGCCTGTGGTGATGGGGATGACGAGACTTGCGTACAGTCACACAGGATTGCAGCAAAAACAAGACTGTCACTCCCAGCATCAGTAGTTTCCAAATCTTTTTCATATCCTATTATCTTTTGGTATATATTTTCTTTTTCCCTCTAATTACGAGTTGTATTGGATTTTTCTTATCCATGGCAAAAGCATCCAGTTCAGCTTCTGCCGCAGCTCTACTGAGTTGCGTCATCTTGGCATATTGTTTAATCGTCAGATATTTGTTCGTTTTCAAGTAAGCCATAGCCATTGCCAATCTTTCCTTTCGATTGAATCGGTTACTGATATAATGGAGCATGTCCGGTTTAACCACAACGGTAACAACCCGATTAGAAGGATAGTAACAATAGTGACGCCAATGTTGGGCATTTACAGCTCCGCAAATCAACAACATCACCAAAATTAGCATTCCTACCTTTTCTTTTATAGTTGCATACATAGTTACTATTTTTTATTAGACAATTTTATCTTACATACCTTTTCATGAGCTCATTTAAATGGATGTTCTGTATAAAAGACCCGATAAAGGAATGAAAGTAAAATCAAACAAGTAATATTTTTGTTTTTTAATTTAATATTTTACTTGCTCAGAAATATAAGAAACACAATTTCTATTGATTAAATTCGGCTTTTTTCTGTATTACATTACTTGTAATATTCTATTATACCATTCAAGCAACAGCCCTTGAATCCCGCCGTATTTCAATTCTCTTTTTCCCATATAACGATTTTCCCATTTTTATTTATCCCGTCAGTAGCTCCACCTTGCCGGGTTCAGGGTGCGAAGCTACGGACGGGACCCCTAAAAATCTGCAAGGCCGCTTCGCGCCCTGCGGGTTTTGGCGAAAATTTTTCAATCCGTCCAGCCGGGCGGTTGAAAATTTTTCACCAAAAGCCTTGCATATTTTCTCCCCGTCCGTATCTGCCCCCTGAAACGAGCAAGGTGAAGCCACCGACAAGGCATAAAAAAAAAGTCAATGTTATGAAAAAGAGAATTGAAATACAGCAGGATTGGAAACGAGGCTTCGGCTCCGCTCCAACCGGCATTAAAAATTGGGTGAAGTGGTCGCTGGTCGGTTTCGTGGTCTATGTGGCGGTGCGTTTCGTGTGTGCCTTTTTGGGTGGTATTCTGCCCATGTCGGCAGTTTTGGCGGTGGTGGTTTTCCTCATCCGTGCCGTGTGGCGTATCCTTTGCGTGCTCGCTCTTTTCATCCTTATTCTTTGCGTGATACTCTGACAGAATATGAATCATTTTAAAATCAAATCATTATGACTAAAGTACATTTATTAGGAGCTAACAGAAGTTACGACAGAAGCGTTCAGACCGTTTCAGTCAACCAAGTGGTAGTATTGGAAGGCTACAGCTATGACAGCTATGTTGTGTATGAAGTAAGCCGCAACGGGTGGGGAATAACCTATCATCTTATCAATTTGCGGACATACGAGTTTCATACATCCGACCTTATCCGGCCGTTATCGGAAAAATTCGGAATAGGAATCTATTACGATGATGCGAACCCCAGGTTTTTAGATCCGTTGGAAACAGCCGCTTTACTCACCAAGGCAAAAGAGAAGAAAGCCGAAGAAGAAAAGAAAGCGAAGGAAACAAGAGAGGAATACGGACGTATCGCCAAAATCGGTGCGGAGCGTTTGCGCCCCCTTGTCCCGACGGATGCAAAGGCGGTCATTATCGGCACGCTACGGGTAAACGAGTGCGACAGCTATACGGACTATTATGACTACAGTATAGCAAGAACCGTCATTTTAGGCTTTTCCAAACATACACGCAACCTCTTTTCAGAAATGCGCAAGCATGCCGCCAATTTTGAGGGAACAGCCTATTTGGCGGAATATAACGCAGATTACGAACACCGTGAAAATTACAGCATGGGAGACGGTATGTATCTGGGCAGGAACAAGTACAGCGGTTGGACGGTTGAGAAAGAGCCTATCCACGACCTTGAAAAATTCATAGAACGGTATGCGCACACCGCAGGGGATGAAGCCAACCTTTGCATGAAAGCACCGCAGAGAAACAGCGATACGGCAGAACAATCCACAGCAACCGCAGACCTTTCAACCCTCAGTCTTGAAATCGTGGAATACAGCGAGAAGGCGATTGCCGTATTCGGTGACACCAGGCCGATAAAGGACATTCTGAAAGACTTGAACGGTCTGTTCCGTGCGAACCTCACCTATAAGGGCGAAAGGCGTGCAGGGTGGATATATTCCAAGAAGCAGGAAACGAAAGTAAGGGAAGCACTCGCCACGTGCATCCGTGTATGACAGCATGAACGGCAGGGCGGAACAATCCGCCCGCCTATCAACGAACCCATAAAAAAGTAACGGCATGAGAACGGAAACAAGAACATACACCCTCTATCGGATAACCGAGTTATCCGAGGAAGCCAAAGAGAAAGCACACAACGAATGGTTATGCAACCGATATTTTTACGGTTGGACACACGAGAACCGTCAGACCCTTGATACCTTTTGCGAACGCTTCGGCATTGTGTGCCGTAATTGGAGATATGACGCATGCAATTACAGCTATGACTACCGCAGCAGGCAGGAAGACTGCATAGACGGGCTAAACGGTTGGCGGTTGGCGGCCTATCTGATGAACAACCATTGGAACGACCTGTACACGCCAAAATATTTTTGGAAAGGGACGAAAGGACGAAAAAGCAGGATATTTGTAGATGCCTGTTGTCCCCTTACGGGCTATTATATAGATAACTGTATTCTTGATCCGATTTATCAGTTCTTGAAATCCCCCACCGAAAATATCACGTTTGACTGCCTTATGAACGAATGTCTCGACAGTTTTTTCCGTGCTTGTCGGGATGATATGGAAAGCACCCGGACTTTGGAATACTTCACGGAAGAAAGCAACGCCAACGGTTGGGAATACCTTTCAGACGGAAAACCATTCAATTAATTATCAACATTTAAAACTTATCATTATGAAAACGAACAAGAAAGTACAGACGAACAGCGTACAGAAATCAGAGAAAGAAAATGCAGTAAAGGTGACCGCTTTGGCAATCATCCCGAAACCGATTACACTACTCACACCGCAGGACGTGCCCACGGCTACCGAAGTGACAGAAACACCCGAAACGGCAACCGTTCCCACCGTTACGGAAGAAGCACCGCAGCAGGCCACGTTCAAGACACCGCTTGCAACGGCCACAGCCGAAACAGACCTTGACATCACCACCGTACACCCAAGTAGGGACAACCACCGCAAGACGTTCAATGACGCATCATTGCAGGAACTTGCGGAAAGCATTCGGGAAGTGGGAATCCTGCAGGCCATTGCAGTACGCCCACGCACGGAAGGCGGTTATGAAATCATATACGGTGAACGCCGTTACCGTGCCTCATTGCTTGCAGGAGCAAAGACCATAAAGGCAACCATATATAACAATGTGACGGACGATGAAGCGGAAGACATGTCGTTAAGCGAGAACTTGCAGCGTGAGCAGGTACGCCCCACCGAAGAAGCAAAAGCGTTCAAGCGGTTACTTGAAAAGGGCAGATATGACATGTATTCACTGACCGCCCGTTTCGGACGGAGCGAGAAATATATCTATACCCGATTGAAACTGAACGAACTCTATGCGCCTATCGGTGAACTGTTGGACAATGAAACAATCACCGTCAGCGTAGCCGAGGAGATAAGCACCTATGAGCCCGATATACAAAAGGACGTGTACGAGAAGCACCTCAAAGAGGGGAACGGTGAGGATTGGACGGGATATACATTGAACCTCTTCAAAAGGTACTTTGAAAAATACTATACCACCGACCTTGGGCAATACAAGTTCGACAAGACGGAATGCAATACATGCGTACACAACGCAGCCAATTACAACCTTTTTGCCGAGCATAACGGGTGCGGACACTGCACCAACCGCAAATGTCTGGAAGCCAAGAACGCAGCCCATGTGGCAAAAGAGACGGAGAAACTTTTGAAATCCGATCCGAAGCTGGTTGTCGCACGCCCCTACTACGGAAGCCGTAACGATATGGCACTACAGAAATTGGACAAGAAAGGGCATGAAATCAAGGAACTTGACTACAACGTATCGGCAAGGGAATTCCCCAAAGCACCCGAAGCACCGAAGAAAGAGCAGTTCACCCAAACGAAAGAGTACGAACAGGCGGTGCAGACATTTGAGCGCAGAAACGAGGAATATGCCCGAAAGGTGGAGGAACTTGACCGCATGAAGGAGGAAGGCAGGATAAAGACCTATGTAAAGGTAGGGCAGACAGAACCCGAACTCTGCTACGTGGAGATAAACAGGAAGGAAACCGCCCCCGTCACTATCGGGACATTGCAGGAAAGGGACAAGCGTTTCAAACAGCTTTCCATCGAAAAGACCGTTGCCGATACGAAAAAGATTGTCCGGGAGAACGACTATCCCGAAAGCCCGTTCACGCAGTACGAGGACGGTATGGTTTATTTTGCCATGCTTGCCCAACTTCAAAGGAGACATTTCCCGCTTTTCGGCATCAAGGACCAGCCTTTCGCATTGGACGAGAAACAGCGGATGAAAATCGTTGCCAAACTGACGGACGCACAAAAGACGGTAATCAAACGGGACTTCATCAGCCACTTCCTTTGTGAGAACGGCCACGGAGACAACAACGCATCCAAGCTGCTGAGGGACTTCGCAAACATGCACTTCCCCGACCAATACGGACTTGTCAAAGCCACCCACGAGGAAGAATATCAGAAACGGCATGAACGTTTGGAGGAAAGGATAAAGGAAATGAAGAAAGCGGAAAAGAAAGCTGCCAGGGAAGCCGAAAAACAGCAGACGACAGAAAAGACGGAAAAGAAGACCACCACCCCGAAAACAGAGAAGCCCGAAAGCGGAAAAGCCGCCTGACACCAAGCGGAGAGCATGTGCCGGAAACAACATCCGGCACATCTTTTTCACCGCCCCAAGAGAACAGAGGGCAGGGCTGGACGACCCCACCCACACCGCCACCGTAAAACCTTTTAAAACATCAGCGAATGAAATATATAAGAATGTTCCCGGACGTGGAGTATTCCACCGACAGGGATTTTTTCCTTGAAAATCAGATTGTCTGCATTGTAAGCAGGGAGGGCACGAAGTTTTGCAGCCTGATAGAGAACCGTCTGTTCATGCGTTCCCAAAGCCGCCATATCAGCAAGCGGATGCAGCTGCATATCATGTGTGAAATCCACAAGGAAATCTGCCGCCTTCGCTATGGCGGCGAGCCGGTGGAATGACCTGCCACACCCCACACCTGAATATTTCCTCTTAAAGAATCAGATAATTCTTATAGTATTTTTCCACTAATACGATAATAAAAGATTTATTGATAACCAGATGAATAGCTGTTTATCTTTTCAGTTATCCGTTCTGTAGTCTGTTTATCCAGTTAGCTATATAGTTATCTATCTATTCAGCTACATAGCTATTTAGCTATGTGGCTATGTACATATTCAAACGGCAGCCCACATATCCATATAATCATATATCCATTCGGCCGAATATTTGCCTCCCTATTCGGGTAACCATCTTAATATTTGCCTGAACAGCAATTCAAATACCAGACCATTTACTTATTCAAACGGATAACTGAATAACTGCCCGGCTATAAATAAACCTTAAAAGAGTATCCATAAAGTATTCCCTGGTTTCAAAGTCATTCATTAGCGGGTGTTGGCGGGAACCGCCATAATGTGCGGATAGAAAAAACTCTCTACCTTTGTTGCCGGGAGAACGCAGCCAGTTCTCGGCAGAGAACGTATGACAATCCTTCAGACCTTTAATCCGGCACAGCCGGATTTTAATATGCGCCAGCATATAGCAAGGTGTACTTTCAGCGGTTAAAAATATTTCCAACCGCTGAAAGTCCCGCCCCGAAAGGTCTTTCGGAGGCAAAGGTTCTCCCAAGTCGAACCTTTTAAAATTTTCATGTATGAAAGATGAAACAAGAATCCGTAACGCCGCAGGGCGCAAGGTGCTGGCAGACCCGCGTACGCACCGCTACTACCTTTGTCTCAATGACAGTGAAAACGAAAAGTTCCTCACGATGTTTGAACAATCCGATGTGAAGAACAAAGCCGAATTTATCTTCGCCCGTATCTTCGGTTGAGAGTTCAAGGTAGTGAAGATTGACAAGGAAGCGCAGGAATACTACGCCCAGCTCACTGCTTTCTATCAGCAGTTCCGACGGATAGGTAATAACTATAACCAATGTGTAAAGACCATCCATACCATTTACGGGGAAAAGAAATCGCTTGCGTTTCTCTACAAACTTGCCGAAGAGACCCGTAAACTGGAAGAAGTATGCAGGCAGATTATCGAACTTACAAAGCGATACGAAAAGGAGTACCTTACTAAAAAGAAATAATGTCATGGTGCCGAATATCACATCGGACAGTTCGTTTTACGGAGTGATTGCCTATGATAAAATAAAGGTGGACGAC
The DNA here is from genome assembly GCF_003602965.1 of Bacteroides sp. AF25-5LB. Classification (NCBI taxonomy): domain Bacteria; kingdom Pseudomonadati; phylum Bacteroidota; class Bacteroidia; order Bacteroidales; family Bacteroidaceae; genus Bacteroides; species Bacteroides sp. AF25-5LB. The sequence continues at coordinate 256,325 of NZ_QTMC01000001.1, read as the reverse complement.
GGTACAGCAAAGGTGTTATGACATCCGAAGATAGCGGTGGACACTTCAGGAAATATGCCGATAGAAAACTGTGTGCAGTCGTTTGAGCCTTATATTGCACTCAACTCGCACGTCCGGAAGCTAGTTATTCATATCTCATAGAATCCTTTCCCGAAAGACATTTTTTCAGAAGAACAAATGACCGTATTGGTGCAGGAGTTCATGGAAAAGTTCGGTTATGGGAACCAGCCTTATGTCGTATGGTTGCACGAAGACATAGACCGGAGACATATGCACATCGTTTCAATACGTATCAACAATAAGGGTGAAAAGATAGACCATAATCGGGAGACTATCCGAGTCAGAATATCTGTCGGGAAATGGAAGTGAAGTATGACTTTCATCCTACACTCGGAGAACATGGTGAGAGGGAACTACCAACCCTGCAAAAAGTGGAGTATCTGAAAGGTGATGTGAAAGTGCAGGTATTGTGTATAATAATCTGCTTACTCTAAAATATAATATGTTCGAAAAAGCAAAGTCATTGCTATTTTTGCAATGGCTTTGTTTCTATAATTATTAATCTTTGTCTAAAGCGTCTTCAATTTGATAATTCAAGCGTTGTATTGCTAAAAAATTCCAAACGAAGTATACAATGGAGTAAGCTATCGTAAATATAAGTAAATGAGAATATTTTAAAGAAAAATTATCATATATAGGCAAGGAGTCATGTTTGTCTGCAGCTGAACATAGAAGTATATAAAAAATAGATATTAATACAAAACATTCGATAAAATGATTTCGTACAATATGTATTTCTTTTCTGATTCCATTTCTTATGCGGATGTTTTTTACCCCAGCAGCGCTTGAAGTAACAATAAGACTCATCCCAATAGAAAACATAATACCTGAAACTGTATAAAGAGTGGACACAGCTCCATTTCCCGGATTGAAATCAGGGAAAAAGAAAGATGTTATCATTGAAATGATAACACACACAACCATGCCAATCAATATTATCATAATTCACTATTTAATTCACGTAAAAACTCTTCCATTTCCTGAATTAAAGCAGGTTCAGAGATTCTCACATCATCAATCATTTCAATCTCAACATTTTTGGTTCGCAGAATGTTGCTACCAGTAATTTTTTTACCATTCTTTAACTTGAATGTTACGCCGTCAGCATCACTGATAGGTTTCATGTATGCTCCTAATAATTTTTCATAATCTTCCTCTTCCATTTTACGGGGTTTGGTGAACTTTACCAACAATTGAGCTGATAATATTTTATTATCAAGCATTTGTTGAAAATCAGGAATCTCTTCTACGATTTTCTTAAGAAGATCTTCTGCACATTTAAAAACCTTAATAGCATTTTCTATTTTTTCTTCTTTCTTTTTCCCTTTCAATTTTTTAGTGGGGTCAGCAAATACTATATTGCTAATTTGGCTCAACTGCGTACTGTCAGGTGCTTTTACTTTTGGGGTAAATTTATACAATTTATCTCCTCTAACCGCTTCTAGTAGCCAATTTAGATAAACTTGCAAAGATTTTATTCGTGACTTTGGCAAATTAGTAACAAGAAAATGTTTATTTAATGAGAAATAGTAGTGATCTTTGCAAATAAGTGATATTCTTTTTTCCTGCTCTTGTATATCATCTATCTGAATCGTAGGATTTTTAAAAAGTCCTTCTGGAATACTTGGAACCTCTTTTGCGGGTGATATGCGCCACATAACTCCAAATACATAACGTTCTGTAATTGCAAAATCAGAGAGCAAATCTTCTTCTGGCGATTCAGGGTTTAATTTCATACGACGAATATCCGCTATCTCACGAGCCTCTAATTTTTCTTTCAATTTTTCTTGTAAATCAGAGTATGCTTTTCCTATCTCTTCGTTTTCAATATCATAAGCTTGCAAAGTGAACTTTTTCTTATTATCAGCCATAATCTTTTGGTATTAAATTTAGTAATCAGCTTAATGTATATGGCAAAAGTAAGATATTTTTTGGAAAATAAATAGAAAAACTAAGTTTATTACGTTTAGATGCTACAAAGATTTATCGACTTTATTTAAGGTTTCTTCTTTATTTTTCTCTGATTGATCGTCTGCTAATTTAGCAATTCCTAACTGCAAGCTATTCTCTAAAGTTTCGTTTAGAGTTTCTGTAAGACTTTTCATATGTTTTTCTGTTTTTGATTGATATAATATGTATTAATTATCAATTGATTACATATTTTTATTGTGTTTCTTCTTAAGATTTTTCCTCAAAACAGAATTTTTCAGCCCATTGCGTGTACAATTTCTCTGTTGATTAATAATTGTACACATGAAACCATTCCATTTTTTACGTCAAATGATAGATACTTTGCATACAGAAGAGGATTGCAGAGAATATCTTGAAGATATGCGATGGCATGGTGAGCTTGTTTGTCTACATTGTGGATCTACATATCTAAGCACCACTATAAACTAACTCAAAAAAGAAAGTTCAAGGGTTTATACAAGTGTAAAGATTGTCGGAAACGTTTCACAGTTCGGAGGGGTACAATGTTTGAGGATTCTGAACTTTCGTTAAAGAAGTGGTTATATGCTATCTTTCTGTTCCTCTCGTACAAGAAAGGTATCAGTAGCAGCCAATTGGCATGTGATATACATGTTATCCAAAACCTGCATGGTTTATGCTGCACCGTATCTGTCATAACATAAAGGATGATGCAACTTTTGATGATATGACTTAAATGGACGAAACCTATATGAGTGGTAAAAGTAGAAGCCACGGGAATGGAACACAAGGCCGTAGTCTCAAGGAAAAAATACCTATATTCGCCATGGTTTCAAACACAAGTATAAGTTGAAAAACCGGAGAGTGCCCTTGTAAGGATGCAACTCGCTTTCTTGAAAACATCCCATCCTATTGGTTGCGGAATAAACAAACGTTTATGAAAACAAAATTATTCTATGTGGTACTATTGTGTATCAGTGTATTTCTTTCATGTGAAAAAAATAGTAGAGCCTGAGATACCTAAGAAACCATCAGTAGTAGAGAAGCCAAAAGAGCCGGATAACCTAAATCTACCAACAGACATAATCTCTGCTTCGGGAATTATTAAATCAAAAATAGGAGATATAGAATATGATAGTAAGAACAGATGATTGGAAATTTATTGCGAAAGTTCGTTGCAATAAATAGGAGTGGATATGCATCTACGGATGGTGTAAATTGGACAACGCCTAAAAAGTTGCAACTAATAGAACCTCATTTCAAAGTCTTAGATTCATCAATGGACTGTTTATTTTAGTAAGCTACTATGATGGGAAACTTTGTTTTACTACTGATGGTATAAATTGGACTTTCAAATATTTAATATAAAGTTAATGCTTTAGCAATCAGAATTATACAAAAATAAATAAGTTTTTTTGTTATATTCCAAATTTTGCCTACATTTGTATATGAGTTATTTGAAACTATGCAAAGCAGTGTAACCCGAAGCAGGACTTCCATATCCAAATCGTTACTTGCATCTTTTACATTCTCTATATTTATCTTATATTTAGAGAGTTACATCGAAATATATCGTTTCATATATTGGAACAAATTGTTCTGATACGCTGAAACAAAGTGTTCAAACGTATGTGAACACTTTGTTTCGTAGGCTTGGAACGATGTGTTACGCTTCTATACTCTTATGCTTCTTATACTCTTCAATTACATGTTTCCTGCTCTGCAATATCTGCCAGCGATATACCAGACACGTGGTGATGAAGTAGAAGCCCGTTTGTATCCATAGTGCCTGATACTCGAAAGAGACTTCATTGAGTGTGGCTCCCATACTGTTGATGCGTACGTAGCCGTTGATGCCGAAGGTAGAAGGGAAGATGTACGAGAAGTACTTCCAGAAAGCAGGCATGGCGGCTCCCGGCCACGAAATGCCGGAGAGGAACAGCAGCGGCACTGAGGTGAACACGAACAGCAGCATGCACGTTTCGCGGTTGCGGATGGCAATGGATGCTGTCATGGCAAAGAAAATACAAGCGGCCAGGTAGGGCAGGGTGAACAGAGTCAAGACACCGGGTATCGCTATTTGGTTGAGGCTGAAAAGCCATGGAACCACACACAGTATATATACCGATACCAGTGAATATACCATGAAGTAGCTCAGCCCTTTTCCCATCACAATGCGTAGTGTGCCGTTGTAGTGGCGGTTGATAGGCACCAGGTCGCGGAAGCGGTTCTGTTCGCGTGCCGTCCCGGCAGACAAGCCGATGCCGAGTAGCAGCGTTTGCTGGATAATCAATACCAATACTGCCGGAATCAGGAAAGCGGCAAATCCGTTGGTCGGATTATAGAGGGCGACATCCTCATACTCTATCGGGTAGGCGGTAATCTTGTCCTGGCGGTCGGTGGTATTGGCGCTTCGCTCCACTTTGATGTCTGCGTTCATGGCGAGCGACACGTTGGTGTTGGCGGTCAGCAAGGCTTTGTAATACAGCAGTCCGCTCATGTCGCAGAAGATACTGACCTGCGTCTGCTTACCGCGTACAATGTCGTCGTTGAAGCTGGAGGGGATGTAGATAATGCCGTATGCCCTGCGGTCTTTCAACATCAGTTTGGCTTCTTCCATATCGGCGCAGTAGCTCACGAGGCTCACTTCGGGACTGGAGTCCACTTTCCGCAGGTATTCGCGGCTCAACGAGGAGCGTGAGTCATCCACCACGACAGTGGGCACTTCGTGGATGGTTTCGTTGGTATAGATGAAAGCATATATCAACGGATAGACCAACGGAACGAGCACGAAGAAGATGAGCACGCCCTGGTCGCGGAAGGTTGTACCGAATTCCCGTTTCCATATATAGAACAAGTCATGAATGCCTTGTATCATTTTCTGTCTGAACGTCAGGTCTTTCATTAGGGCATGTATTTATAGTAAACCAACGCTCCTTTCAGCCTATGGGCTATAAGGAACGGGAGCATCATGAAAATAAGCAGCGCTACGTAGTTGACCCACGAGTAAATCATGGGGTATCCATTCAGTGCCTGGTCCACATAAATCAGGAAATAGTGGCGCAGGGGGAACAGATTTGCCAATGCCTGCAATACGGGGTGCATGCCCATGGCGGGGAATGACAATCCGCACATGGAGAAAGAGAGTACGCCCCATAGGGAAGCGAAACTGAGTCCCAGACGCAGGGTAGGCAGGGTTCCTATCATCAATATTCCCATGCCTTGCGATGCCAGCACCAGGCAAAGGGTGGCAAGCAGCATCGGCAGGATGCCGCTGTTGCAGGGAAAATGGAGGAAACCGTAGAGGTATACATTATATAATATTCCCATCAGGAAGAAGATGGCGGTATGCGGCAGCAGTTTGCCGGTAAGGGAAATCCAGATGGAGTTGTTGCCCATGCGCAGCCATTCGCGGGCCGTGCGGTCTTTTATCTCAACTCCGATGGAATAGACGGTCACCATGAAGATAAGCAGCATCAGTACACCCGGTGCAAAGGTGTTGCACAGATATACGGAGTAGTTCAGCCACGGGTTATTGAGTGGATGCGTATCTATGACGATGGGCTGGAGGAAGGCCATCGCTTGCTCCTCGGTAGCGCCTTTGGCATAGAGGGCGGTGCGGGCGGCGGCTCCCGATGCCAGTTCGCTCATCATCTTCATATCTTTGAAGAGCAGTGAGCCGGCAATGAGTAGTGTGTTGTTGGTGTAGAACGAGAGTTTGGGCTGCCGTTGCGCCTGCGCCTTGGCGGAGGTGCCTTCGGGTATATAGAAGAAGCCGTAAATCTCTCCGCGCTGCATGGCGGTGCGGGCTTCGTTGATATTGGGATAGCGAGCCACGACGGCTGTCTGCTCAAAAGCGTCCAAGTTACGTATCAGCTGGCGTGAAGTGGCACTCATGTCCTGGTCTACCACACCTACGGGCATGTCCGTAGGAAGCCCGGAGTCCATCAGCGTGGTGAAGAATATGTAGCAGAACAACGGTGCTATCACCATACAGAACAGATAGAGCGGGCGGGAAACAAGACGGCGGCATTCGCGTCTTGCTACATTCCACAAAGCCGTATGTTTCTTATCTCTTTCCATCATCCTCCCCAATAACTCATAACTCCTTTTATTTCTCCAATATCACACTCATTCCCGGACGCAGTCCTTCCACCTTCTCTTGCGGAGCGGCTTTTACTTCGAATGTTTTCAGGTCGAACTGGCCGGTAGTCTTGGTCGCTTTCCAAGCGGCATATGTGCCGAGGTCTTTCATGTAGTACACTTTCAGGCAGATATTCCTATCGAGGGCAGGGATGAACGCCTCGAATTCGGTATTCATACCCAACCCTTGCAGCAAGTCCTCGCGTACATTGAAGGTTACCCACATGTCATCCAGAATAGCGATGTTCATAATGGGAGCACCCGTGCCCACAAGCTCGCCTACTTTGGGGAATATCTCGGATACCTCACCGGCAGTCTGTGCAATCAGGTAAGTTTCCTTGATGTACGATTCAACTTCGGCCACAGCTCCTTTAGCACGTTCCACCAAGGCAGCGGCAGCGGCTTTGTCCTCGCGTTCCGCACCGTTCTTGGCCATATCATACTGGGCTTTGGCGGCTTTCTCTGTAGCCTGGGCTGCATTGCGTTGGGCGGTAACTTCGTCAAGCTTTTGTGCAGACATCACGCCTTGGTCGTGCAGGTTCTTCACACGCGTGTAGGATTTTTCGGCAATCTCCAGTCCGGCCAGTGCCTTTTGCCACATTTCATAGGCAGCTTGTATCTGTTCCCGACGGGCGCCTTTCAAAGCTTTTTCGTTCTGGGCCTGGGCTGCCGATTCGGCGGCGCGTGCTTGTTCCAGTTTGGCCTGCACGTCCGGAGCCTCCAAAATGGCAAGGGTGTCTCCGGCTTGTACGCTTTGTCCCTCTTTTACACGAAATTCCAGAATACGTCCCGGCACTTTGCTCGATACTCGATACTCCGTTACTTCTGCTTGTCCTTGCACAATCTCCGGCCCTTTACGCAACATGAAGAAACCTACAAGGGCAACGATGGCAATAACTCCCGTCAGTGTGAGGAATGCCAACAACATGTTGCTGTTTTGTGATTTTGTATCTAACATATTATTTACTATTTACAATTTATGATTGAAGAAACGATCAATTATCAATTGTCAATTCCCCCGTTGCCTTTCTCAGATAGATTTCCGTCAGTTTTACGTCAATCTGTGCGTCTATCTTTTCCGATTGAGCAGAAAGCCATGCGGTATGCGCTTCGAGTACATTGCTGGCGGGTATAACGCCTTCCTCAAAGCCGAGTGTGGCGTATCTCAGGTTCTCGTTGGCTTTTTCCAGGTTCTTTTCGGCCATGGTCAGTTTTTTGGCAGCTTCGTTCACTTGGAAAGCAGACTGGTTGACCTGCAGCTCTATCTTTTCTTTGGCGTCATCCAACTGGTATTGGGCGATGCGTGCTTCCGATTTGGCTGCTTTTACTTTATAGATGCCTTCGCCCCAGTGCCAGATGGGTACCGATACCATGACACCCACGTTCCACATTCCTTTGAACTTCTTCTCAAAACTATTGAAGACGGAAGGGTTGGTTGCCATATAGCTGCCCATTAGTGCTATGGAAGGAAGATATTCCGAACGGGTGACATTTACTTTTTGCTTGTAAATCCGTGTGGCAAGTTCCAGGCTGCGTACTTCGGGGCGAGTGGCATAAACGTTGTTGATGTCGATGGCACCGTTTTTCAGAGTTGTGGGGGCCAGGTCTTCCTTCTGTTCGTCTGCGAGCATGATAGGAGTGGAAAGGTCAAGACCACACAGTTGGCACAGCAGCATCCGGGCAAGGCTCAAGCCATCGGTTACTTTGGTCAGAGTCATTTCGGCTTCATTCACTTTTACTTTGATGGAGAGTCCGTCTGCTTTGGTGGCAACGCCTTGGGCAATCATTTTGTCGACGTCGCTGTCGAGTTTCTGCAGTAGTTTCAGATAACCTTCTGCCAGCTTCTTTTTATGGGCAAGGGATACTACCTGCCAATATGCCTGGTCTGTACTCAGGATTACTTCCTGCATACCGGTGTTGTGCTGCTGGCGGGCCAGCTCTTCGGCGTATTTGGTGATTTTATTGTAGGCACGTATCTTGCCGCCCATATATAGGGGTTGGGTCAAGGTCAGTGCGCCCGCATACATGTTGCGGGTGTCTGTACGAAAGGCGTCAACCAAGGATTGGCCTGCACCGTCGAGGGCACCTACCAGGCTTTGTCCTAAAGCCGGCAGTTTCCCCGCTATTTCAGGATGAAGCTGCGCTATGACTTGGGCGGCTTGTTGCAAGGGGCCGCTGAGGTTTGTACCCAATCCGGACAAGGCCCCTTTTTGGGCATCACTGAGGATAGACAACTCTTTTTGGCTGCGCATATATCCACCGGTGGCCGAAATGTTGGGAAGGTAATTGGTGAATGCCGCCTTTTTTTGATAATGTGCAGCGTTGATTTTTTCTTGGCTTATCAGCAGTTCTTTGTTGTTGGAAATTGCCAATGCACGGCAACTATCCAAGCTCAATGCTTCCTGGGCCTTCACGGGGAAGGACAGGTATGCCAAACAGATGAAACAGAAGAACTTTTTCATTGGGCTATACATTAATTAAGGTGATGAATCGGTTACTTATACAACAACAATAATTGCATAAACAACGATGCAAATGTATAGGCTTTCAATGATATTGCAAAATAATTTAGAAATTTTTTTAGGCATAAGAACAAAAGAACACATTTTGCAGCGTTACGAAATCAGTAGTATGCCGCATGTTTTATGCTCTTTTGTTCTTACTTGTCTGAAAAATGTATTAATTCAAGTTGAATGATTGTGAACCGATAAGGGTGCCGTCAGTAAAAATGTCTACGCGGTAGGTACCTGCATAGAGGTATTCTTCTACATCCCAATATACGGTGACGGTTTGCTCTTCTCCGTTGTATTCTATATACTTCTTGATGGAATATACCAGTTCCCGGTTCTCGTATGGGAAGGTGTTTGAGGGACTTTTGGTCAGCACGTCATTGTCCGGTTTGGTGATGCGGATGTAGAGGGTGCGTTCGCCGGTTTCTGCAGTGATGTTTTTCACGATGGAGAAGTTTATTTTGAACTTCACGATGTCTTTCACTTTCTTGGCAGTCTTGCCGCGTTTGTTGGTGGGCTGCACAGAGATGTTGGTGGCGTCCAGTTGTGCGGCAAGCGTCACTGTCTTGGTCAGGTTCTTCTTTTCTTCGGACAAGTTGCTGATTTGCCGGGAAGCGGCGTTGTACTTTTGGGTGACATCGGCTATGATTTCCTTCTGTTGGGCAGTCAGGCGATTCAGCGAGTCAATCTGGTTGATATAGCCTATCATGACTTTGCGGAGAGAGGTCAGTTCCTTCTTCAGACGGCGTATCTCGGTGGCATTGCTGCTCTTCACGGTGCGGAGTTCTTCCAATAAACGTTGGGTCTTCAGTTGTTCCTGCTCCAAAAGTACGGAGAGGGAGTCGTTGGAGACGGTCAACTTCAGTTCGTCATATTGTCTGGCGAAGTCTGTGTATTGATTTTCAAGGTCTTCTTTATCCAGATTGAATTCCATCACCAGTTCCTTGTTGGTTTGCTTTTCGGAAATCAGCAGAATGGTAACTCCTATTAATAATAAGATAAGGAGGCTGCCTGCCACGATGAGAAGTGTATTCTTCTTAACTGCCATTTTTGATAATAATTAATGGTTAAGTGATTAATGGTTGGTGACTGATTATTCGTCTTACGTTCACTAATCGTCCGCAAAATTAATCATTAATCATTAATCATCGTCCACTAATCGTTGGCTAAATGTGTATTTAACTAAAATTATTACGGAAATATTTCTCTAATTACGAAGTTCGCTGTACTTTTGTATCATCTTTAAAGAATACTTATAAACAAAAAACTTTAGAAATTATGTCAAAAGTAACCGTAGTAGGTGCAGGTAACGTAGGTGCTACATGCGCTAATGTGTTGGCCTTTAATGAAGTGGCTGACGAAGTGGTAATGCTGGACGTGAAAGAAGGCGTTTCAGAAGGTAAGGCAATGGATATGATGCAGACTGCTCAACTGCTGGGCTTCGACACCACTGTTGTAGGTTGTACCAACGATTATGAGAAGACTGCCAACTCCGACGTTGTAGTGATTACTTCCGGTATTCCCCGTAAGCCGGGTATGACTCGTGAAGAATTGATCGGTGTTAATGCAGGTATCGTTAAGTCGGTTGCACAGAACATCTTGAAATATTCTCCGAATGCTATCCTCGTGGTTATTTCTAATCCGATGGATACCATGACCTATCTGTCATTGAAGTCTTTGGGCTTGCCGAAGAACCGTATCATCGGTATGGGTGGTGCTTTGGACAGCTCTCGTTTCAAATATTTCTTGTCTCAGGCTTTGGGCTGCAACGCCAACGAAGTGGAAGGCATGGTTATCGGTGGTCATGGTGACACTACCATGATTCCGTTGGCTCGTCTGGCTACTTACAAGGGACAGCCGGTAAGCACACTGCTGAGCGAAGAAAAACTGAACGAAGTGGTAGCTTCTACCATGGTAGGCGGTGCTACACTGACTAAGTTGCTGGGTACTTCTGCATGGTATGCTCCGGGTGCGGCAGGTGCTTATGTAGTTGAGTCTATCATCCACAACCAGAAGAAGATGATTCCTTGCTCAGTATATCTGGAAGGAGAATACGGTGAATCAGACATCTGTATCGGTGTTCCCGTAATCCTTGGCAAGAACGGCATCGAGAAAATCGTAGAACTGGAACTGACTGCTGACGAAAAAGCTAAATTTGCTGCCAGCGCTGCTGCCGTTCACAAGACAAATGCTGCTTTGAAGGAAGTAGGAGCTCTCTAATTGAGGGTAACTTAAAGAGAAATAAGCAAGCCTCACGGACTTTTTCTGACAAGGAAAAGACGTGAGGCTTTTTTTTATCCCCCAAAAAAGAATCATTATGAAAAAACTACTATTAGGTATTGCTGCCGCTTGCCTGACAGGTTTTACTTTTGCGCAGGATGCTCCGCTCTGGATGCGTCATAGTGTCATCTCTCCCGATGGGACCACCATTGCTTTTACGTATAAGGGAGACATCTATACGGTGCCGGTTGCCGGTGGACGTGCCATGCAGATAACTACCAATCCTGCATATGATACGGCTCCGGTATGGAGCCCGGACAGTAAGCAGATTGCTTTTGCTTCGGACCGTATGGGAAGCCTGGACGTCTACATTGTGTCCAAAGACGGAGGCGAACCACGACGGCTGACTACCCACTCGGGAAGCGAAACACCGCTTGCTTTTACAGATGCCGGACATGTCTTGTTCTCTGCGGGCATCATGCCGTCTGCCGAGGCTGTTGTCTTTCCCTCTAACGGGCAGTTCAACCAGGTCTATCGAGTATCAGTGGAGGGAGGGCGTCCGACGATGATTTCGTCCATGCCTATGGAGTGCATCTCCATCAATAAGGAGGGAGCGATGTTGTATCAGGATAAGAAAGGTTACGAGGACTACTGGCGTAAACATCACGTATCGCCCATTGCCCGGGACATCTGGATGTATACTCCGGGAAAAGAACCGCAGTACCGCCAACTGACTACTTTCGGAGGAGAAGACCGTGAACCGGTTTGGGCTCCTGATGGAAAAACATTCTACTATCTGAGTGAGGAAAACGGCTCTTTCAATATCTACCGACGTACTCCCGGAGATGCGAAGGCCGTGCAGTTGACGCACTATACCAAAAATCCGGTACGTTATCTCAGTGCCGCTACGGACGGAAGGTTGTGCTATGGATTTGATGGTGAGATTTATACCCTGCTTCCCGGTGGAGAAGCGCAAAAGGTGAACATCTGCATTGTTTCCGACAGAAACGACAAGGATATTATCCGCCAGATTAAGAGTAGTGGCGCCACGGAAATGGCAGTGTCTCCGGATGGTAAGGAAGTGGCTTTCGTTTTGCGTGGCGATATCTACGTCACTTCAGTGGAATATAAGACTACGAAGCAGATAACGAATACTCCCTATCAGGAACGCACTGTAGACTTTGCCCCCGATGGCCGGACACTGGTTTATGCTTCCGAACGTGGCGGGCTTTGGCAACTTTACACTTCGACGATTGTGCGTAAGGATGAAAAGCTGTTTACCTATGCTACAGAGCTGAAGGAAGAACGCCTGACGAATTCGGATGTCGCTTCTTTCCAACCCCAATATAGCCCTAACGGCAAAGAGATTGCCTTTCTCGAAAACCGTAGCGCCATCCGTGTCATCAATCTGAAGACGAAGGCTGTACGTACCGTTATGGATGGCAAGTACCAATACTCTTATTCGGACGGTGACCAGTGGTTCCAATGGAGTCCGGACAGCAAATGGATTCTTTCGGACTATATCGGTGTAGGTGGATGGAACAACAAAGATGTTGTGCTGCTGAATGCCGATGGCAAGGGTGAAATGGTGAACCTGACCGAAAGCGGGTACAACGATGGCAATGCCAAGTGGGTATTGGACGGCAAAGCCATGATTTGGACCAGTGACCGTGCGGGGTATCGCAGCCACGGCAGTTGGGGAGCCGAAGACGATACTTATATCATGTTCTTTGATGCTGAAGCATACGACCGTTTCTTGATGAACAAGGAAGAAACCGCTTTGCTTGAGGAAGCGGAGAAGGCAGAGAAAGAAAAAGCCGGAAAGAAAGACGAAAAGGATGCCAAGAAGAAAAAAGAGGATGCCGACAAAGATAAGGAGAAAAAGGTAGAACCGTTGAAGTTCGATCTTGCAAACCGCTTTGACCGTATTGTACGCCTGACCGTCAATTCCTCGCATATGGCAGATGCCATGCTTTCTGCTAAAGGGGATAAACTCTATTATCTGTCTGTTTTTGAGGATGGGTACGATCTTTGGGAGCACAACCTGAAAGAGAATGTTACAAAAGTTCTTTTGAAGAAAGTAGGTGCAGGCGCTTTGCAGCCAGATAAGGAAGGGAAGAATATCTTCCTTTGTGCCCGCGACGGAATGAAGAAGATAGAGATTGAAGGCAGCAAGATTTCTCCAATTGAATTTGAGGCTTTCTTCGATTACCGTCCTTACGGTGAGCGTGAATATATCTTCGACCACATCTGGCAGCAGGTAAATGATAAGTTCTATGTGGCAGACTTGCAAGGTACGGACTGGAATGGATACAAAGAAACTTATAAGCGCTTCTTGCCTTATATCAACAATAACTACGATTTTGTGGAAATGCTGAGTGAGATGCTGGGTGAATTGAACGGTTCTCATACGGGAGCGCGTTATTATGCTTCGGGCGCAGCACTTCCTACGGCAGCTTTGGGAGTGTTCTATGATGAAGCTTATGCGGGCGATGGACTGAAGATTAAAGAAATTATAGCTCAAAGTCCATTGACGAAGAAAAAGACGGATGTCAAACCGGGGTGTATTATCGAAAAAGTGGATGGTGTTGCCATTAAGGCAGGTGCCGATTATTTCCCGTTACTCGAAGGTAAGGCAGGGCGCAAGGTGATTCTCTCTGTTTATGATCCTGCTACCGGCAAGCGGTTTGAAGAAACCTTGAAGCCCATATCTTACGGTGCCCAGAATGAGCTATTGTATAAGCGCTGGGTGGAAAACTGTCGCAAGAAGGTGGATGAATATTCCGGCGGGCGCATTGCTTATATTCACATCAAAGGTATGGATAGTCCGAGCTTCCGTAAGATTTACTCCGATTTGTTGAGCGAAAGCAGTCGTAAGAAAGAGGCTGTTGTGGTGGATACCCGCCATAACGGAGGCGGATGGCTGCACGAACAAGTAGCGACGTTACTTAGCGGCAAGGAGTATGAACGCTTTGTGCCGCGCGGCCAGTACATCGGCAGCGATCCTTTTGATAGATGGCTGAAACCTTCGTGTATGTTGGTTTGCGAGGATAATTACAGCAATGCCCACGGTACTCCTTTTGTGTACAAGACGTTGGGTATCGGTAAGCTGATAGGTGCTCCAGTGGCAGGAACCATGACTGCTGTCTGGTGGGAAAGCCAGATTGATCCAAGTATTGTATTCGGTATTCCGCAGGTAGGTTGTGTGGATATGCAGGGTAACTATCTGGAGAACCGGACTTTACAGCCGGACATCTTGGTTTATAATGTGCCGGAAGCTGTTTTGAAGGGAGAAGATGCACAGCTGAAAGCGGCGGTGGACCACTTGCTGAAGGGGTTGCAACAGAAGAGATGAGTTGTTAAAGCGTTGATTTTTATATAGAACTCAGATTATTTAACGTGAGTCCGACGAATTCAGACGCTCTGTTGATTCGTCGGATTCATGTTTTTTAAAGTTTTCTCACGTCAGTGTTCTATCTGCAAGAGTGTATGACTAAGTCCCTATGTAAAGGAAACAAAGTCCCGGACTATTGTATGCTGGGTTTCGTTATCCTGTCCGGGCGCTCATTTCTTTATTCCTGGTGACTCATATCTCTCCGAATGTCCTGAAGGGGAAGTTTCTTATTTGCCTTTGAACCATTTATCAGCGAACCAGATGTATTGTTCCCAATCATAAACCGTAATGTCATGGATTCCGGTGCGGATATGGTAGGCAATGCTTCCATCTCGGACGGGGGTATCTGTAGCAGGCATCTCTGTAGACTCTAATCCTTTCTTGCCAAAAAGCTCATATACGGGAGTGGCATATACTCCGGATAGGAATTCGCCTTTGGGGTCGGCCCAGCGGTCTTCGGTTGCACTGGCTATGTAGACCGGACGGGGAGCTTGCAGGGCAATGAGCTCGTGTTGGTCGAACGGTAAATTTTCCTCCTTATCATTGTATTTCCAGAAGTTGCGGCAGAACCAATGCGTGAATTGCCGGTTGACGGCACGGACTGTTTCGCCAAAGGCACGGCGGGAGAGCGCTGCCCTCCGCAACCGGAACAGTTGGAAATGATTAGGGAGAAACGTGGATCTGTAGCACCGGCCCATAATGCAGCTTTGCCATGTCGGGAATGACCGAAGACAGCCACTTTGGATGCATCTATCTCTTTGTCCGTCTCAAAATAGTCCATGGCACAACTCATGGCCCATGCCCATGCTGCAATGGTTCCCCATTCGTTATCGGCAGGGCGGCGTTGTCCCTTTTTGTAGAACAAAGGATGAACTCCGTTTTTAAAGGCGTCATCGAAATCAGGATCGATGTCTCCCCGGTAAATAGTGGCAAGCGCATAGCCGTTCTTCATAATCGTTTCTATGGGCCAGCGTGCCGAGGCGATACCTCTTTCGGGGAGCTTCCTCCATCTGAACTCTTTTTGTTTTTCAAGTGTAGGATATGATATGCCGGGGTCGGTGCTGATGGTGTGGTTACCTTTGAAGTTGAGTCCGAAGAACAACGGTACGGTTCCCGCACGTTGGTTGGGAATGTACATGAGTATGGTGAAATACTTTTTGTTGTCCTTTGTAAGATAGACATTGACTTCTTTTCGAGTAGCCAGTCCTCCAAGTGCATGGCTGTCTTCCGTCAATACTTCGAAATGCATGTCCTTAGGATGTTTGGGAGCCTTACCGAACATCTCTGTTTCAAAGAGTCGCAATAGTTCGGGACGGCGTTTCTTCGTCCATTGTTCTGCTGTTGTTACCGGTTTTCCGTTTTCCAGTGTCAACGCATCAGGCAAGGTGTATTCGGGAACATTCACTTCATTGTAATTGGCTTTGGCGGCCGGCTGCTTCAGGTCGACCAGATGGGTGACCTTGTCCGGACAAAGTATGGCTGCGTGTGCTGCTGTCTGGGCTACTTCCTTCTCGTCATAGTTCATGCCTTTTGGGGAGTAGGGGGCTCCTATGACATTTTGGCCGGTCAAAGCTTCGAACCAGGTACAAGCGGCGGTATATCTGCCTATTTTCAGGTCCAGATGATAGCCATCCCTATTCATGTGGTCGCCTATAAAGGTGGTGCGGGCATTCTGGATGGCAGTGCCGGAGGGGATGATTTTTTTGATGCCCACCAATCCGGCTGCTTCCTTAACGGCATTGACAATATCGGTGTACATTTTCATCTGACTTGAATTGTAGTTCTTGAATCCCGAATGAGTGCTGTTGCCGGCATAGGCCCAAGTTTGATGCATCATTAAAACTGTCTTTTTACTGACCCGTGGTTTGACATAATCCACCAGTTCAGGGAGGGACGCTTTGTATGTTTCGTAAATGCCTGATACCGGACTTGCTTGTTGCAGGCTTACATAGTCCCATGGTTCGTCGGCAAGGGCTTTCTCAATGGTCATTTCTCGGATTTCTACCCTTTCCCCATTTTTGTCTACTTTGCGGTAGGCGTAGGCCGGTGTATTGTTGCGTATATTTTTTACATGCCGTTCCAATGAACATCCTCCGATATACATGTTGCCGATAATCATGATATAACCTTCGGACTTTCCCAGTTCGTGCAGATATTGTTCCACTGCATCTTGTGAGAAACTGTTGCCTATGGCCAGCACTCTAAGAGTGTCTGCGTCAGTTGCTTTTGCCTGCAATCCTCCGGGGGAGGCAAGCAGCAGGGCAAGCAGCAGGAGGAGCCTTGCCGATAATCTTGAAACATGAAAGTCGTTTCTTTTCATCATACCTTTGTGTGTTTTTAATGTATTTACTTTATAGTTACTTCTGCCAGTTTCAGCCAACCGGAGTTTGTGTAAGTACCTTTGGCAGAGATATTCAGTCCTTTTACATTACTGCCATTGCCTTTGGTCGTATCTACCAAAGCCACTGCCCAAGTATAGTTGCCTTTCTTGACTCCCTTGATTTTAGGAGTAAACTCATAAGAAGTGGGATGGTCTTTAATCCAGACCGACAAATCGGTATTGCTGTCCAGATAGGAGTAGGCTATCTGATTGTCTTGATTCAATAAGGCAAAGGCTACTTTGTATTTCTGATTCCATTGTGGTATATTGGTAGGACAGTATCCCCAGCCTAAATTGTTCCAACGATGTGCTATTCTTATTCTTGTCCCGTTCTTTATCTCTTTGGGAACCACAATGGAATCGGGATACAAACGATAACCTCCTTCGGAGATGAAACGCTCAACCAGAGGATAGGCATCACGGAACCAACTCATGGTTTCGTCTCCTACACGGAAATCCATCATATTGACATGAGCTTCCTGGCCGTCTTCAAATTCTCCTATACGAACTTCTTTGGCTGTTTTGTAACCGCTCGGGTCATTGTGGTAAGGGTGTTTGCTTACAATCCAGCCACCTTCCAGCAATACCGGACGCTTCATAATCCAAGGCTTTACATAATTCCGTTCCCACTGGCCGTAATACTCTCTCATTCCGAAAGCATCATGGCGTAAAGAAAAACCTTTCTCACAAGCACTGTCCAACAGACGTTTGCTGTCGGGATCAAAATTCTCTTCACCGGCCCAGTCTTTACCTGCACCCATCCAACGGTGGTAGTTGATGACTAAAGGCACCTTCGTGAAATTCTTGAGATACAGGTCAATGATCCAGTTGAATACAGTTTCACGGTTTTTAGGGTCGATGTACTTCATGGTGTGTGCCTCGCCCCACTTGCCAAGGCCGTAGCCATCTATAAATTCTACCAAGTCGGGATTATTGTACTTCTGGGCAAACGCTTCTATGAATTTTGCATATTTCTCCTGAAAGATAGGGTCATCGGGATAGGGAGAACGTTTCCCGTTATCAGTATAGTATTTGGCTCCTGCATCGAATACATAAGCCGGAGTAGCTTCGTTCTTTCTGTCACGACTATCGACTATCACGCGTAAAGAAAGACGCATGCCTCTGTCGAGTGCACCTTGAATTACTTTTTTCAACTTTTCATCCGTGTCCCATCCGTAGACTCCTTCGGCAGGATTGAATGTACTCCAATGAGTACGGATATAGAGTGTACGAGCATAATCGGAAATCTTCACGGTCGTTCCTTTTTCCGGTACATAGATATGGTCGTATTTCTTCCAGAAGTCATCGCTTACATTCTCGTTTGCATAGATTACCCAGCCACTCAAAGGATTTCCCTGCATGGTTTTCTTGTCCGGCCAGATTTTTATGTAATCGGCTTCCGTATCTACAGCCATCTTGTAAATCTGGCATCCTGCTGCAAGAAAAGCGCCGACACCGTAAACTTCTGTCATGTCACGGGTGACTTTACGAGGATCGGCACCGATCGGTTGTACCCAGCCAAGTTTGCCGTTTGCATCTACAGCATTAGTCAACGCTTTCCATCCTTTTATAATGACTGGCATAAAGTCATCTTCGTCCAAGATACCTGCATTCACACCATATGCCAGTGCATATACAAAGAAACCGGTAGAACTGGTTTCGGGAGAAGGGTAGGAAGCCGGGTCCAAAAGGCTGGCATGCCAATAACCGTCTTCGTTCTGCAATCCGGCAATACGGGTACATAACCGGACAAACAGTTCTTCGTAATAAGCGCGTTCCATCAAGCCTTTGGGCAACTCCTGCAATACTTCTGCCAATCCGGCCAGTACCCAGGCATTTCCACGTCCCCAGAACACCTTTCTGCCATTGGCTTCTTTTTTGCCGAAATAATGCCAGTCTCGGTAGAAAAGGTTCTCTTCCTTATCGAATAGATATTCGTAGGTAGCCCGGTATTCATTGTCCATGAATTGGAGGTATTTCCGGTTGTTGGTTTCGCGGTATAGCTTGGCATAAACCGGGGGGGCCATGAACAAGGCGTCACACCAGGTCCAGCGTTCCAGGGTTTTGTTGTCACCGTACTCCAGTTTGAATGTACCGTTGGATGGATGGTTGACGATCCATTCCGTACGTGCCAGGGTAGGAGCTAGTATTTCCTCTTTTTTATATTTACGGTATAAATCAATGAATGATTGGGAAACGGTTATATCGTCTGCATGGTACAATCGCTGATGGGGTTGCCAGCAGTTCCGTCTTCCTATTTTATAGAGCCATTGATAGTAGGTGCTGTCATTGTACTCCTCTTCTGCCAGTTTTGCCCAATCTGCCATACCTACATAAAGTGCTCCATTGGTCCAGTCCAGGTCGTGGTGTTCGTGGGCAGTGTTAGGATTGGAAATTTGCCAGTCCGCCACTTGCTTCATTTTCTCTTTTACTTCCTTTTTGCTGAATGGCACTTGTGCCATGATTGCCATACTGATAAACAGAAAGGCTGTTGCTGTTAATTGTCTGTGTATCTTCATGATTGTTTGTTGATAAAATTAAGGGAATTGCCTTTGTTCTCAACGGACGCGGACAATTCCCTTTATGAGAATCTTGAAAACTATCTTTTTACCTTTATTCGTGTTTTATTTTGTCTTTGTGCTGTTAATATCCTTCGTTTTGCGGGAATTCTGCTCCCGTATTTGAATCGATTATGCTCTGAGGAATCGGCCATAATGTATGGTAATCACGCATAACGGGACCCGATTCTGTATTGTATTTGCGGGTACGCTCCAATAATTTGCCGGTACGGCATAAGGTAAAGCGGCGTGATTCTTCACCTACCAACTCGCGGATACGTTCGTCCAGCAAGAAGTCCATGGTCATTTCACTGTCTGTAATCTCAGGAGCATGTGCGCGACGGCGTACTACATTGATTGCTTCGCGGGCACCTGAAATATCCTTCAAACCCAACCTTGCCTCGCAGAGTAAGAGATAAGTTTCGGACAAACGGAACTTCATACGGTCACGGTAGGAACCGGTCAAAGAAAGGTTCTCGGAACGGCCATAGAAGAATTTTGTCAGAGCCGGATAAAGACGGAAGGTAGTAAACCATGTTTCGTCTGTAATCGTAGCCTTTTTACCATAAAGGTCGGGCATGTTCTCGTTGTTGTAATACCAGTTACGTTTAATGTTGTATTCGGAATTACGGATATCATTTTCATCAAAGAAACCGGTATCTTCGCCAATCCACCATTTCATTGGTACCAACTGGGACAAGCCACGGCCACCCAGTGAGTCTGCCAAAACAAAACCGGTAATCTCGAAGTATTTGGGTTCCCAGGCGCGGCGTGTCCAATCATCGGAATTTGTACCGCCACCAGTAGTGTTATATTCAAACTGCATGACCCAAATGCTTTCCATATTGCCGGATGTGCGATTTTGGTTGTTTTCAACGAATAGGTCGGAGAACACATCGCCGTTTGCTTTTGCCTTTTCACCGAAGCGATCCTCCATCAAGTGGAAATATCCGCTGTTGATGACATTTTCTGCAGCTGTTTCAGCCTTTGCATAATCACCTTGCATTAAGTAAACCTCACTTAACAAGTGTTCTGCCGCCCATTTGGTCAGCTTGCCAACTTTTACGGCATCAGGGTCGGTAGGCAGGTTCTCGACAGCAAACTGAAGGTCTTCTACCATGTGGGCAATAACCTCTTCCTTCGGTGTACGGGTAAAATCAATTCTGAACTGATCTTGAATCTTGTCCACATAAGGAACGTCTCCATACAGATAAACCAACGTACGGTATGCATAAGCACGGAAAAAACGTGATTCTGCTTGATAGAGCGCCTTGTCTGTGCTATTATCCCAGTTCGTGTTTATTTCAGAGTATTTCAACATCTCATTGGCTCCTGCAATCAGACTGTAGGCCCAATTCCAGTAGGAGCCTACAATACCGGTATTGGGAGTTAATGTCAAATAACCGAACGGTTGGATAGAACCGTCTTTGGTACCCATGGTAGCAAGGTCAGTGGCAATTTGTAATGCTTCGTAAGGGCAAGCGGCATTATGCATGAAGGCTCCGTTTTCACCCCAAGTGTTATATTCAGAACGTGCTTGGGCATAAAGTCCGGTGGAACCTACCTCGAAACCATAGGAACTTGTATATGTGTTATCCGGGGCCAGTTCACTTTTCAGTTTCTCATCCAGAAAGTCAGAGCAACCGGTAGCAGACAGAGCTACTAACAGAGCTAGAGTTGCTTTTGATATATAATTTTTCATTGTATATATATTTAAGTAAGTTTAGAATGATAAGTTCAGTCCAAGTACGTAGGAACGTGCAGTCGGGTAAGAGGCAAACCAACTGTTGTCATAGTTCAATACGCTGCGTATATCACAGAATGTATAAGGATTTTCCACGCTGATATTGACTCCCAAACCACTCAGCCCCAATTTCTTTACTAAATTCTTTTCAAAATTGTATCCTAAAGTGATATTTTTTATTTGGATGTATGTAAAGTCTTTGTAATAGCTGTGTCCGTCGAAGTTGTTATATACCGGAGAAGCATATTTGGCATTGGTATGTTCCGGCGTCCAGTAATCGGCATTATGCAGATAGTTGTATAAATTGTAACTCCAACTTCCGATATTGGCTTCATTCAGCTCACGTGTAACCTTGAATGTTCCGTTCAGTAAAAATGACAGATAGAAATTTTTGTAGGTTAGAGTATTGCTCATAGACATCAGGAAGCTTGGATTCTTTGAACCGATGATGACTTTATCGTTGGAATCAATGTAACCGTTTCCGTCTGCATCTTTCACTTTGGCAGAGCCTGGCTTGGCACCTTTTTGGATTTCTTTTTCGGTACCGTCTGCTGTAGTATAGGTGAATTTGTCACCTTCCTGCCAGATACCGTCAACGTCATAGTCGTAGTAAACTCGCAAAGGTTTGCCGATGAACCACTTATTGGTGATATCATCTTTTTTGTCACCACGCAGGTCTACAATCTTGTCACGGTTTAGTGAGAAGATGATTCCGGTGCTCCATTCGAAATTCTTATTGCGTATGTTGACAGTGTTTAAAGTGAATTCAACACCTTTGTTACGTGTTTTACCCACATTATCCCAAATAGTTTTATAACCGTTCATGATAGGAACAGTACGCTTCATCAGCAAGTCTTTTGTGTTGGCGACATACATTTCAATGTTACCGTTGATGCGGCCGTTAAAGAATGAATAGTCAATGCCGACGTTGAATGTTCGGGTTGTTTCCCATTTCAGATTCGGATTTCCAATGCCGTCATTGGCTAGATAAGCACCATTGACACCTGCTCCACCGTCACCCCAGATATAGTTTGTGAGATGTAGACGGTCCAGCGTCTGATAGGGGCTGATGGCTTGGTTACCGTTGGAACCATAAGATACGCGGAGCTTCAGTTGGTCCAACCAGTTTTGGGTATTTTCCATAAAGCTTTCGGAAGCAATGTTCCATGCAGTAGCCACTGACGGGAAGAATGCATACTTATTGTTTGCACCGAAGGCAGAATAACCATCGGAACGTCCGGTTAGGGTCAGCATATATTTTCCGGCATATGAATAATTCAGACGAAGCATATAAGATAACATGGAGGTTTCTGATAAACTGGACTTTACAGTCTTATTTTTCTCACCTGCATTGATATTATGATAGCTGGAGTCATCGTTTACAAAACTTTCGGCACTTGAATTGGAAGTTTTCTTCTGAGTCTGTTGTACACTGAACAAACCTGTAGCGTCGAAACGGTGCTTGCCAAATTCACGATTATACTTGAGCAAGTTTTCCCAAGTGTAATCCCAGTAGTGCTCATTATTGATGCTAGCTTTTCCGCTGGCTGTTCTACCGTCTTTGGTGTCACGGCCATAGTATGTGCCGGTAAAGTCGCTACGGTAGTTGTAACCAAAGGTTGTACGGGCTGAAAGACCTTTTACCGGCAACAGAATGTCAGCATAGGTGTTGATGAAAAAATTACGTCTTGTTTGATCTTGGTCAGCATTGACATTGGCCATCGGGTTAATAATCAAGGATTGATCCATAGGTTCTTCATAATACTTGCCGTTTTCATCTTTGTAGATACCATAAGGACTCTGTTTTACAGCATGTTCAATATTCGGGGTTATACCACCGCCATCTCTTTGAATAAATTGGGTCTGTATACCGATAGTCAGCCATTTGTTTAATACTTGTGTGACATTCAAATTAATATTGTAACGTTTCATGGCAGAGTTATAGACTACACCTTCTTGATCCAGATAGGAAACTGCCCCCATGTAAGTGGTACTTTCAGTACCTCCGGAAATGCCTACCTGATGTTCCATGGTAAATGCATTGCGGAAAATATAGTTCTGCCAGTCGTTTGTAACGTCTTTCTTGTAATTTATAAGTTCACTGGCACTCAGAATATTCTCAGGAGCCAATTGGTCACCACTCCATCCATCTTTCAGGCGTGCAATGTCTTGTTTAAATGTGATGTATTCGTCTGGAGTCATCACATCAATAGTCTGTTGGGGTTGCGACATTCTGAACTGCCCTTTGTATGTAACTTGGGGTGCACCTTTCTTGCCTTTCTTTGATTGAATCAAGATAACACCATTGGAACCGCGTGAGCCGTAGATAGCTGCTGCGGAAGCATCTTTTAAGACACTAAGGCTTTCGATGATGTTTGGGTCAATATCACTCAAAGAACCATTGTAAGGAATACCGTCCAATACGATGAGCGGTGCATTGTCGGCACTTAATGAGTTTTCACCACGTACACGGAGGGTTTGGTCTGCTCCCGGTTTCGCATCACCAGTAGTTACGCTTAAGCCCGGGATTTGTCCTGCGAGACGGTCCATCAAGTTACTGCTATTTATCATGTTCAGCTTCTTCTGGTCTACTGATACCAGACCTCCAGTCAGGTCGGACTTACGTTGTGTACCATAGCCGATTACCACGACTTCTGCCAGTGTTTTACTGTCTTCCACTAACTTTACGGTACTGTTTCTACCAGCTTTTACAGTCTGTGTCACATAACCGATATAGGAAATTTTGAGATTACTCCCTGCCGGTGCGTTGATCGTGTATTTTCCGTCAAGATCTGTGATGACACCAGTATTGGTTCCTTCCACCATGACATTTGCTCCGATAATTGGTTCACCACTTTCGTCAATTACTGTACCAGAGATGTTCTGTGGTTGCCCGGATATTGCCTTGTTATTCTTTCCGGTATATAAAATAATGTGTGTTGCGTCGATTTCAAATTTAACATTGGTCCCTTTCAATAAGGCTGCTATTGTCTTATTAATAGTTGCATTCTTAACATTTAGGCTGACTTTCTGTTTGATGTCTATTTGCTGCGATTCATAGAAGAAAGTGTATCCGCTTTGCTTTTCCACTTTTGGCATAGCCTCTGATAATGGGATGTTTGTGAACTTCAGTGTGATCAGTTTCTCTTTCTTTTGTGCAGAAACTGGGGCACATAGAAGTACTAGTATAAGAATGATGAGTTGTTTTCTTATATCCATAATTGTCTTAAATTTAAAGATTAATGTAGGTGTTTACTTTTCGTTAATTATTAAATAACGTGCATTTCTCATTTGTTTGGCATAAGTTTTTTGTTACTGTTTCATTTTACTTTTTGTTTTGTGTCTGCAAACGAAATTGTCAATTCATTCTCTTCGTTAAAGGTATATTTCATAGGTTGGATGCGTGACATGATACGGAGTATTTCGTCCAGCGGTTCGCTACGCAACGTAAACGTATAGAAATATTTATTGGATAATGTAGGATCCACGTCTATCTTTACCCGATACCATTTAGAAAGCAATTTGCAAATGTCTCCCAATGAACGGTTTCTGAATACGAGTTGTGTATTTGCCCACGAAGAGGCAAAATGTACATCATCTTTTTCTACCTTAAGTGTCAGGGTTTTCCGATTAAAAGTAGCTGTTTCGCCTGGTTTGAGGAAACGGTTCTCTGTCTCGGTTTCCAAAGAGACGGACCCTTCTACCAAACTCACTACTGTATTTTCCGAACCGGGGAATGCATCGACATTGAATTTGGTTCCGTGAACTACGATACGCATACCTTCTGTCTGCACGATAAAAGGTTTGTCAGCATCGTGTGCTACATCGAAGTAAGCTTCACCAGTTACATTTACGATACGCTCATCCTTATTCATTTGTGATTCGTATTGCAAAGAGGTCTCTGTATGCATCCATACTTCGCTTCCGTCAGGAAGGAGAACCTTAGACTTACCCGACAAATTAGAGTATAACTGCGGCATGGCTTCAAGCTGTCCGTTAAGGAATCCTATGTAGAATGAGCAACCGATGGCAACAGCTATACATGCTGCTACTGCGTAGCGGTATATCCGTTTCAGCTCGAAGCGTTTCTTTGCAGGTTTTTCAGTCTGCTTAGGCTCGCTGGCGTGCATACGGTTGACAAGTTCATTCCAATAATATTCGGTATTGGGCGTATAGTTTTCTACATTTGCCTGAATTTTTTCCCATAACAGTTGTAATTCCTTGAATAACGCTTCGTTGTTACTGCTGCGTAACCAAGTCTCCAATTGCCGCTCTTCGTCTGCGGAAATTTCCTGTTTCAACTTAGGAATGATTAAATTCCAAGGAACACTTTTTTTCATGATCATGATGTTTTTATAGGCCTTCACTTATATGACACATCACTTGAGTTTAACCCTTATTCCAATTCCAATTATTTTTTTAATAAATTTCGAGGAACGAATAATATTAGTATCTTTGCCGCTCAAGAAGCCCTTATCTAATATAACTTCGATATGCCTGCAGAAGATGATATCCTATTGTTACAGTTAATCAAACAAGATGACGAGAAGGCTTTCAAGCACCTTTTCGATACTTATTTTGTTTCACTCTGCCGCTTCATGTCCCTTTATCTGAGAGACAAGCAGGAGATAGAAGAACTGGCCCTTTCCATTTTTATGAATTTATGGGAGGGTAGGGCCGACTTGACTCTTAAAATCTCATTCAAGGCTTATCTTTTCCAGTCTGCACGCAATCGTTGCCTGAATGCTTTACGCGATGAAAAGGATACGGTTCCCATCGAGGGAGGAGAAGAATATGGATATGCTCTTGCGGCTGATACTTCGGTGGAGATGGAAGAACTTAATCGATTGATTGAAGAAGCTGTTTGTTCCCTTCCGAACAAATGTGGGCAGGTTTATCGCAAAAGTAGGGAAGAAGGGAAGACTAATCAAGAAATTGCCGGGGAAATGGGTATTTCTGTCAAGACGGTGGAGGCCCAAATAACCAAAGCCTTGAAGCATATCAAGAAATTTTTAGGAGAACAGTATACTTATTTGTTCTAAAAATAGAAATTGCAGGCCATCTGTCTTTTAGAATGATGAAAGGAGGATGGCCTACAATATAAAAAGAAGATTAATCTATAACCGTGAATTTTACTTTCTGGTCTTTCACTATTACATAATATTCTCCATTTTCAAGGAAATGTTCACCATTGGCATTTACAAAACCAAGATCACGTATCGGGTCTATTTCAAAGCGGAATATATGTGTTTCACCTGCTTTAATTAGTTGCTTTTCGAAGTGCTTCAACTCTTTGCATGGACGGGTAATCGTGCTAAATGGGTCTGAGATAAACCAATGCACCACTTCTGCACCGTCACGTTTGCCTACATTGGTGACTGGGATTTCCATTACCAACTTTTCACCGCGTCTGATGGTTTCTTTGGGCAAGTTGATATTACCATAATTAAAGGTGGTATAACTCAAGCCGTATCCGAATTCATACAGTGGGGAAGAGGGGATGTCTTGATATTTGCCACTTTGTGGACGGGCTGTTTTGCGCTGATTGTAATAGATTGGAATCTGTCCGGTGGAACGTGGAAAAGTAATGGAAAGCTTGCCCGAAGGATTTACCCGGCCGGACAAGACACCTGCCAATGGTTTACCGCCAGGTACTCCCGGTTGCCACATTTCAACGATGGCGTCACAGAGAGGTTCCACCTTAGAGAGTCCCAAAGGACGTCCGTTAGCCAGTACCAGAACAATCGGTTTGCTTGCTTTCTTCATTTCAGCAATGAATTCCTCTTGAATGGTAGGCAGTTCTATGATGGAACGCGATGCGTTTTCGCCACTCCACTTTTTCTTTTCACCCATGCAGAGTAGAATGACATCTGCTTTCTGGGCTACAGCCAGTGCCTCACTGAATTTGGAAGTGTCGTTACCGTCGAAACCACAACCCTCGGTATAAATCAGTTTGGCCTTGCCTGCAAATTCTGCATCCAGCGCCTTTTTGATGGGGAGGACATCTTCTGCATGTCCATGTCCATACCATGACCCCAGGAGCTCGGCACTGTTTTGTACCAGAGGCCCCATGACGGCGATAGTTGGCTTGTTTCCATTTACCAGAGGGAGTACCTTGTTTTCATTCTTCAGTAGAACAATGGTCTCCTCTGCCAGTTTCTCTGCAATAGCCAGGCTTTGTGGAAGGAGGAAGCGCTCTTTTTCTGTAGATGTCGGGGTGTAGGGATTGTCAAAAAGTCCAAGGCGGAATTTGATACGGAGCACGCGTTTCACTGCATCGTCCACCAGTTGCATGCTTATTTTACCTTCTTCCACCAGCTTTGCCATATGCCTGTCATAGCAATGCCCCATCATGTCCATTTCCAGGCCGGCGTTGAAAGCTAGACGGGCAGCTTCTTTGCGGTCGGCAGCATGGCCCTGGTCAATAAGTTGCGGTACTGCAGACCAGTCTGAAACAACAAAGCCGTCGTGTTTCCAACGGTTCTTCAGAATTTCTGTCATCGTGTAATGGTTGGCGCTTCCGGGAGTACCGCTGATGTCATTGAATGAACTCATTAAAGTAGCGGCACCGGCTTTTACGCCAGCTTCATAGGGAGGAATATAGGTGTCCCACAGAGTCTGATTGGAGATTTCCGTATAAACATAGTCACGTCCTGCTTCAGAAGCGCCGTATCCGATATAATGTTTAAGGCAGGCGGCTACTCGCTTGCTGTCGGACATGTCTTCACCTTGGTATCCTTTGATAGATGCGACACCGAATACAGCATTGGTATAAGGGTCTTCGCCATAGCCCTCTGCAACACGTCCCCAGCGTCCGTCTCTTGCCACGTCAATCATAGGGGAAAAAGTCCAGTCTACCCCGGACATGCGTGCTTCCTGGGCGGCAACGGCACATGCTTGTTCTACCAATTGGGGATTCCAAGAACATGCTTGTCCCAAAGAGATGGGATAAATGGTACGGAACCCGTGGATGACGTCGTATCCGAAAAGGATGGGGATACCCAGACGTGATTCTTCCATTGCTTTTCTCTGAGCCTCGTTACGCAGATTGGCATCTTCATCAAAATAAATGAGGGAGCCTAGTGTGGCAGGAATTTTTTTTACTTCCTCACCACGATTGTTCTCGTTGTTATTCCGCCCCAAAGTGTACTGGTTGAGTTGTTGTACCTTTTCTTCCAGTGTCATTCTGCTGACCAGGTCATTCACACGCTCCTCAATGGGAGCTTTGGCATCTTTGTAGATGGGTTGCTTTTTGTTTGCAGCCATTGCTCCGGCCAGGCAACCACTTAAAAGGAGGCAACTGATAAATGTTAGTTTCTTCATGATATATATAATTATGCTATTCTCATTAAATAAGACACGTTTTTCGGAATCTGCTCCTACACAAAGGTCGTTTTTTTAAGGAATATAAACAAGTACATGCAAGGGCTTATTTGAAAATAGGCTTATCGGTTAGTGTCATGGAAGCTTGTTCGTTATTTTTTAGTTCAAATACCACTATTTCATTATTACCTGCTATCAGAGCACCGGCAGGTATCTCCAGGGCCTTTTCTGCATTTTCTTCCCAGTAGGCACCCAAGTATTGCCCGTTTATCCAGACTTCTCCCATTCCCCAGCCGGATACGTCAAGAAAGGTCTCTTGTGCCGGATTGCTTACTGTGACACAACCTTTACGGAAGCAGGGGATGGAGGAGGCGCCTTCTTTGAAAGTTATTCCGGCCACATCGCATTCCTTAATTTCCAATGGGGTCATCTTCCAGCCTTCTAAATCTGTCTTTCCCAATGTTATGCTGCCGTAGATACCTTTTGAATTGTCCAAAATTTCAGGACCATAGGTAATACGTCCGATATTTTCAGTATAGATACTAAGTTTGTGTATGCCTATCGGTAGATTGGTTTTCAGGCTTTTACTGCTATCTTTTAAATATCCTTGCAGTTTGCCGTCTGCATAGACCACAGCATAATCCCGTACGTTTTCAATAGTTAGTGTGGGATTCTCCTCTTCCACATCAACGGTTGTCTCATAGAGGGCATAGCCGAAATCCATATCCAGTTCATTCATGGGCAGTAAGGCATCATCTTCTACTGTTTCTCCATAAACTTGTTCCAATGGAGCTGTTTGTGACATTTTTATCTCTTGTGCTGCTGCCGGTCCGACCGGCAGCAACAAAAGAACCCAAAGCAAGAATAATTTCATCATATTTCCTTTATTTATTTCTTTAAGAATGATTCAATGTAGGACTCGTCAACGGTAATTTGCGGAGCGAATTTGTCACTCTTTACGTAGCGGTCAATGCTTTCCAGCAATTGCTGGGTGGCAGGACGTTCGTTGATGTTTTTCTGGGTATCTACGGCCAGTACCAGTAGACTGCCTTTCTTCACTTTTGCTTCGAAACCAATACCGAGCTTTTCATTATTGTCGTAATGGTCTATTACTTGTATGAAAGGCCGCAGTGCTGCCGGAGCATCCTTCATCTCAATAACCTTGGCATTTTCCAGAATGTCCCACCACTGCCAGTCAGTATGGTAGGAAGTTATGAAATGCTCGAATACAGGCTGGTCGTCATGAATCAGACAGCCAATGGTCATAGGAGGCCATTTGAACATTATCGGATTCCAGAAGTGATTGTGGAACACTGATTTACGACCTTTTACTTTGGAAGGTTTGGGGCAGAGTACCACTTTCTTGCCATCGGCAAGGTGTTGTTTTGCTTTTTCATCGAATACTGTGGTGTAGAGCACTTCACTAGTGGACTGCATTAAGTTGCTATGACGGGGATATACCCAGATATCCCAGCTGTTTTTTACGTGTGCAACAGAAAGATGGACCGTCAGCTTCTGTGGTTCAGTGATATTATTCAATGCATAACTGAAACTGCCAAGTGGAAATACCCCGTTCTTTCCGACAGTTTGTGTTTTCAGTTTTCCGCTCTTAAGGGTTTTACCGTTGCTGTCGGTGATACTCCAATTGATTTTTGCGTTTTTCAATAGGGCAGGTCCATAATTGTATATTTCCGCTTTTCCTTCAAATACTTCATCATTGTAAAGTGCGCGTTTGTCGAAACGGAGCAACGCAACAGTCGGTGCACAGAACTCGCGCCACTTTTCCGGTGTGATGAGCCCTTTGGTATTCCAGAAAGGATCGAGAATGCCTACCGGTGCATATCCTTGTCCGGTAAAATCATTCAGAGACAGTAATTGGAAACCGCCTTTCAGATAAGTGCGCAATTGGGCTTCTATGACATCCTTGTACTCTATGGCGGTCAAGGCTCCAGAAGCACGGAAGAAGTCATGTGCTTGGTCGAGCATGTGGTTTTTGTCCAGCAGTTCACGGAATATCTCGAAATTACGCGCTTGTACGGGGCCGGTGAAGTTCTTTATTTCCTCGAAATTGGGATAGATGCACCGCTGTCCGGATTCATGCGAGATGATGGGCAGGCCTATTCCCAGTTCCTTGTTTTTGTCCCAGTTTGTATAAGGACGTCCTTCGTAGATGGCCATGTGTCCTTTGGTAGTCTGATGGGTAATGTAGAACTGGTCTGATTTGACACGTGTGCGGGCTGTGGAACCGCTGTATAGACGGCGGTTATCCAACTGGCGGGCCGTGGCGGTAAGCTCTTCTATGAAACTGAAATCGCCGGTAATTTCGTTTCCGTTACAGTAGAGAATGAAGGAAGGGTGATTCCCATATTCTTTCAAGATACCCCGCAGCTCGCGACGGAAGAAATTCCAGCGCTTCTCATCGGGTTGGGCATCTTTACCCCACATCGGCATTTCCACCTCCAGATAGACACCCAGCTTGTCTGCCATACGGAACGCAGCGGCAGGAGGACACCAGGAGTGGAAGCGCATATGGTTCATACCATATTCTTTCAGGATACGGAGTACACGTTCCCAAGAGGCATCGTCCACAGGAGCATAGCCGGTCTTGGGGAACACTGCGTTTTCAACGGTACCGCGCAGGTGTATGGGTTCGCCATTAAGGATGATATGGTCCTCACCGGCCTCTACTTCGCGCATACCGAAAGTTGTGCTTTTCTCATGCGCATAGGATTGGCCCTCTACACTGGAAGTCAACTTACAGTCCAACGTATAAAGATTGGGATGGAACTCATTCCACAAATGGATATCCTTGCCCAAAAACATTTCTTCCTCGATATAAGTAATGGAATCGGTCACTGTTACTGGTACTTCCTTTTGTAGTCTATAGTCCTTTCCAGTCACGTGGAAGGATATTTTGCCGCTGGCGGTATGTTCTGTACAGTTGCGGACAGTCATTTTGACTTTGATGCTTTTGTTCTTGATGTCCGGATAGACCTGCATGTCATCTACATAGACCGGGTCTACAGCTACCAGCTTAATTTCGCCCAATACTCCGTTCCAGTTTATTTGGGTAAATTCGGAGTGGGCATGGTCCCATTTATGGGTATCGTACTGGTAGCGGTTGTCTATACAGAAAGTTATCAGTTCTTTTTTGCCTGGATGTAGCCATTGGGTCAGTTCGTGGTTGTGGGGAATACTGATGTAGTCTATTTTACTCACTTCTTCTTTGCCTACATATACCGAACTGAGCCAGTGTGTACGTTCAAAATAGAGGAAAATGCGTTTGCCTTTCCATGCCGCAGGAATCTCTATTTCCCGCTGGTACCATGCGGGGCCCATATATTCGTAGACACGGGTCAGCCTATCCAGGTGGCGGTAAGGAGATTTGTAGCCTATTTTATAGTCATCTGTAATTCCCGGCAGAACGATGCTTTCCTGCAGGCGATGGCAGTAACGTACGTCCAGTGAACCTCTCCGGAAGTCCATGACATCTGTCTGGAATGCCCATTCACCGGACAAGTCCATTTCATTCTTTTCTTGGGCATGCCCGCTCCAGACCATAGAGGTCAGGAGGAGGGCAGCCATGTAGTGTTTTATTTTGTGTTTCATTGTTCTGTTTTCTTTTGGTTATAGTAATCACGCATGATGTACCATGCTTTTTTGCGTTGTCCCTGGTCGGAAACCAGTCCTTTACGGTTCCATTCCCCTCCCTGGTGTGGATGGAAACGGAAGGGAGAACGGAAATCAAAAAGAATCCACGGCGATGTTCCGCGCAGGTTGGGGATATGCTTGAACATTTCCAGATTGTCCTTGTAGAGTTGTGCCTGATAATCCTCACTCCAAGAACTCTTGACTTCCGCGTCGCCATGTTTGCCATAGAGCGCTTCGCCTCCGAACTCGGAAATGAAAAGAGGTTTGCCGGGAGCTACATTCCAGATAGCCTGGTCCGGAGCCAGTGGCCAGTCATGATACCATCCCATATATTTGTTGATGGCTACCATGTCCAGGATGTTGATAATGGAGTCATTCATCTCAAAGTTCCGGCTTTCGCGGTTGAAGCGTACCAAATCGAAGGCGGCCGTAATCAGACGGGTTGAGTCGATGTCCAGGCAACATTGTTTCATGTGTTTCAGAAATTCATTGCGCGGGGCGGAAGTGGCTGTTTCATTGGCAATCCCCCAAAAGGTAACGGAACAACGGTTTTTGTCGCGCATCACCATCTCTTTAATCATTCTGCCTGCTTTCTCACGGGTAGCGGTATTCTTGAAGTCAATCCCTTGCCAGATAGGTATCTCTTCCCATAAAAGGAATCCCATTCTTTCTGCCAGGCGGACAGTATATTCATTTTGTGGATAATGTGCCAGACGAATCATGTTGGCACCCAGCTCTTTGGCTTCGGATAACAGCATTGTTGCGTCCGCTTCTGAGAAGGCACGCCCGCGGCGTTGCGGAATTTCCTCGTGGAAGCTGATACTGCGCAGGAAGATGGGCCGGTCGTTCAGATAGATATCTTCGCCTTTTACATAAAGGTTACGGAAACCAATTTGCTCGTTGAGCCGGTCACTTTCTGAAGTGATGGTCACATCATACAGTTTTGGAGCATCCGGTGACCAACGTTGCAGTTTTTTGGTTTTGATAGTGGCCTGGGCAATTCCGTTGGCATCGGTAGTCATGTTCTGTCTGATACCCAATTCGGGGATGGCGACTTGCACGTTAATGCCAGGCTTTGCTTCGGATAAGGTTACTTTGGCACGAATCAGGTTGGATTGTATCTTGTCCAACTGGATGAAATGGTCTTTGATGTAACTTTGTGGAACGCTTACCAACATTACATCGCGCGTGATGCCGCCGTAATTCCACCAGTCAAAGGACATGGCAGGGATGGCATCCGTGGTGCGGGTATTATTGACTTTCACCACCAGGAAGTTATCCTTTTGCTTTACCTTATCTGTGATTTCCACCTGGAAGGGAGTGAATCCACCTTCATGGCTGGCTATTTTTTCCCCGTTCAGATATATTTTGCTACGGTAACTTACCGCACCGAAATAGAGAAACAAACGTTTGCCGTCAGTCTTTGGGGTATCGAAAGAGCGTCCGTACCATACAGTCCCTTCATAAAATTTCAATTCGGGCATTTGTGAATTGAAATCGGCAGGTACATTCAGGACCAAACCTCCGTCGAAAGAGTATTCATAAAATTGCTTGTTGTCTTGAGGTTTTCTGTTTTTGTACACCTGCATCCTTTCCCCTTGGTCATAAAGGTCTACAATGGCTCCCCACTTCCCATTCAGTAGCCGGTAGTCGCGTCCGTAAACATTGGACAATAAGTCTTGTGCTTGCGACTTGCCTCCCAGTACAGACACTGCGAGCAAACAAGTAATCATTAGTCTTTTAATTTTCATAAATCGTATGTATCAGTTAACGTTTAAAAAGCCTATGAATTATTCTTTGTATATTTTCAATGCGCATCCGCCTCCTTGTGCCATTTTGACGGTCAGTTTACGGGATGCAGGAATGTCTGTGACGGTCTTTTGGTAGTCGGAAGCCAGGCGGTTGGCATTCACTCCGTCATGAAACATTTCCGCTTTCCATCTGCCTGTACCGAGGAAAGAAAGGTCCAGTGTCAGAGTACGTGCATCCCAATTGGTCAGGGAGCCGACATACCAGACATCTCCTTTCCTGCGCGCCATTGTGATGTATTTTCCAATTTCTCCGTTCATGGCTACTGTTTGTTCCCAGACGGTAGGGATGGCAGCGATGAATTCCGTGCATTCTTCTTCACGGTCATAATTGGTGGGACTGTCGCACAACATGTTCAATGGTGATTCAAATACGACATATTCAGCTAATTGGCGGCAACGGGTTCCCTGGCTCATTGGGGTATCCATTGAGGAGTGGTAACACCGTTTGTTGGCATTGTGCATGGCGCCTTGTGTATAGTCCACCGGTCCGGCCAGCATACGGATAAATGGCATGGTGACATCGTAGGTTACCTGGTCGGTGCGGATGTCGCTCCACTTCATCTGTTCCAGCCCGTGAACGGCTTCATAGTTGATGACATTGGGATAAGTGCGGTTCAGCCCGGTAGGTTTGTACGTGCCGTGAAAGTCTACCATCAACTTATATTTAGCGGCAATTTCGGCAGCCCGGTAGTGGAAGTCTACCATTTCCTGGTCATCCCTGTCCATAAAGTCAATCTTGAATCCTTTGATGCCCATTTCGGAATAGTGCTTGCATACATGTTCCATGTCGCGGGCAAAGGCATGGTAACCAGTCCAAAGGATGAGTCCTACATTCTTTTGCCTGGCATAGGCCGTGAGCTTCTTTAAATCTATTTCCGGTACAACCTGAAAGAGGTCAGCCTCGAGGTTGACAGCCCAGCCTTCATCCAGAATCACATACTCGATGCCATGCCGGGAGGCAAAGTCGATATAGTGCATATATGTTTCATTGTTTATTCCAGCTTCGAAATCCACGCCTTTAATTCCCCAATGGTTCCACCATTCCCAAGCTACTTTGCCCGGACGTATCCACGAGATGTCTTTCATGCGTGATGGAGCAGCCAGCTTATAAACCATATCGTTATCTGCCAGCTCCTTGTCATTTCTTGCCACAACAATGATGCGCCAGGGTAGTTTGGCTTTCGGCTGGCAGGAAGCAATGTAGTTT
Source organism: Bacteroides sp. AF25-5LB (assembly GCF_003602965.1). Lineage (NCBI taxonomy): Bacteria > Pseudomonadati > Bacteroidota > Bacteroidia > Bacteroidales > Bacteroidaceae > Bacteroides > Bacteroides sp. AF25-5LB. Next base: position 221,395 of record NZ_QTMC01000001.1, on the reverse strand, counting down.
TCACGTTCTGTGACTAATATTTGCAGTTGGTTATGCCCGCCTCGTTTTTTTGTTTTGGGGACGGCGGCAAAAGCGGAAGTGAGTGCTGTTCCCCCGTTTCTGTTGATGAGGAACATGCCCGGATAGCTCTCCACGTCGGATTCGGCAATACAAAGTTTATGGCCGTTTTCCTGCTCTATTACTACGGGGGTAAACATCAGTCTTTTGGGGTTCAGTCCGGATAGCTCTATATGTGTATAGGTGTTTTCAAAAGAGTTGGAGAACTGGGCTTCTATCGGTTGTTTATCGCCATCTTTTACATAAGGAACAATCGATTTGTAGTCCTTGTTGAAGTTGAAGGCGGCTTCTTCGTTTGTAACTTTGAACGGTCTGTTTCCGGTCGCTGCGAACCGGTATGCCATTCCTTCATTGTACATTCTGAAAATGAGGTTGAAATGTTCCCGGAAACTTAACGTCATTTCATTATAGACATCCTTTACTTCACTGCGTTTGTAGAAAGGAGAGGGAATCACCTCATTTGCCTGGCGATGACTGACTCTCTTAAGATGGGAGCCGTTACCCCAGACTGTCCCATTATCCAGATGTACTGATAAGGGAGAGGGGGCTACCAATGTATGCCCTTCTTCCGTCAGCTCGTAAGTGATCCGGTCACCTATATATAAGGTAACCTCCAACTTGCCGTCCGGTGAGTTCAGACGATATTCCTTTTGTCCGAACATGTTCGGGATGATGAAAAGCAGTGTTGTAATAAAAAAAAGTATTCTCATGATTCTTATAGTTTTTATTTGTTTTGTTGAAAGAAATCAGCGACCCATTTCCATGCGGCTACCCATTGTTCTGGGTAGGCATAATGAGCCGTTTCTTCGGATACTAATATTTGTTTGGGTGCTTGAATTACATTGTAGGCAGAATAGGTAGTAGTGGGTGGACAGACCATATCATTATATCCGAATGAGTAGAATCCGGGAACTTTTATTTGGCGTGCAAAATTAACTGCGTCATAATAACGTGCTGTATTTGCCTTTTCTGCAGTCTGATTTTCTTGCTTGTTAAACATGTGTGGCCATCCTCCGGCACGGTTATGTATATAGCCGACCATGTCACAAAGAGCAGGGTAAAAGGCTACCAGTCCTTTGACACGTGAATCAAGTCCAGCTGTCACGATGGACAATCCTCCTCCTTGGCTACTGCCGAATGTTATCAAATTGCTCCCATCGAATTGTGGTAGGGAATAAATAAAGTCAATGGCACGTACACAGCCTAGATATACACGTTTATAATAGTATTTATCCCGATTATCCAGATTGAACGTGTGGTACCCTTTTAATGCTCCCATATAGAGATTGGTATATACCGGTCCTGACATGTTGACCGGAATACCGTGTATTCCTATTTCGAAAACAATCCAGCCATTGGCAGCATGTTCCACATCTCCGGCATAAGAACGTATTCCTGCACCTGGTAGCTTTAAAACTGCGGGATATCGACCTTTTGCTTTAGGCATAGCCAGCATGCCGTATAAGCGTGTATGGGATTCATAATTCTGTATATTCACATGGAATACATTCACTTTCTCTGTACAACGTTCGGGTACAAGGGTCATTTGTACATCCATTGGTGTCTTTTGAGCCTGGAGCTTTGCTGTTTCCCAGAAATTTAGAAAGTCTTCGGGCAATGATGTGATAGGTTTTAATTTTTCTGGATCGATTCCAACGGTTACTATCCCTTGGTATTCGCGTCCTCCATATTTAACAAAGGCTTGGCAACGGAGAAAGCCAGGTTTTTCCATTGTTTGGGCTTCCACCGTAGCTGTCCCTTTTTCAGCTTGCAATATGCCTTCTTTGTGAGGCTTCATCATATCTTCTGAAATCTGGTACCGAATTTCTGTGTCAGGAATTGGTACGTTGTTTTTCAGTACCGTAATGCTGAATTCTATTTTTTCGCCTGGCTTATATAGCCAGTCTGTATGATTGGGAGTGATCTGTATCCGAATCAGCCGTTCGGCAGGTTGTCCGAAGGCTCGGTAAAACAGCATCAAGAAGGCGATTAAGAGTATACTCCTTGTGATTTTCATGTCAGTCTTTATTTTAGCGTTTGTTTTTAATCTCATACTTGTAGACAACATAGTCATTGATTGATGGCAGAGAGATTTCCAGCCTTCCTTTCTTTCCGGTTACTGCTGTCATCGCTTTGCCGTGTCCCATCAATGGGATACATCTTACTGTGACACCTTCTGGCAGCCAGGTTTCGACTTCTGTAGTCCCTTCTGGATGATTTTCACGGTACACAATCAAGTATCCTCTATCTTTCTTTAGAGACTGGAAGCCGGTCCAAGAGCGTCCCGACGGTTCATCTCCTATGGGTAGGATAGTGCCGGAATGCATGTCATGCTGAAATTTCTTGTAGGCTTCTGTATGTTCTCGTAATGTAAATGCTTCCTCGGGTAGATTGGTACCTTCCATCCAGGCAAGCGGCTGTCCTGCTAAAGTCGTAGCAAACAGATATTCAAATGAATAGTTTTCCGGAGCGAAGACTTCTCCTTTATATTTATCCGTATTTCTCCATTTGTTCAGGAACTCTATTTGCAGCTTTTCTGCCGGAACATATTTGGAAAGCATCCAGAGGTTACGCAAAGTCCAGTAAGGATAGTAGTTCTGCCAGTCGGTATAACGGTTTTCCAGAAAGATATTTCCATATTCATTGAACATGTGGTAGCCTCCGCGGCGGCTGGCTGTCGCATCAAGGTTGAAAATCACTTCCTCGTCCGTCTCTTCCAGCACTTTGTTGAATAAGCGGTGCAGGTTTGTTTCGGCTTCTTTACTGGGAATGGTGAGCCCGTCTATCTTGAATACTTTGATGCCGTATTCGCGATAAAGGCTGATGAGTGCTTGCGCATCTTTCTGCCAATCGGCAAAATCATTTTGTATGCTGGGATTGAACCAAAGACCGATTTCAATACCTAATTCCTTGCCACGTTTTACGATGGGATGCAAACCACGTGGATACTTTTGCGGGTCGGGTTTCCAGTAGTCTTTATTGTCCCAAATGTTCTTGAATGAACCGCGGGCTACAGCTGAATTAGGGCTTTTACCTATTTGCCAGCCATCATCAATCTGGAAATGGGTGATTCCCAGACGGGCGGCGCGTTCCAGTTCTTTCAAACAGAAGGATTCGTTTACTTTTGAGTCCTGGCTACGGTCTCCCCAGGTGTTCATCATAATCATCTCGTCGCGGTCGGCCCGGTAAGTACGTATATTCTTCTGATATGAACGAAGCGCTTGTAGTCGGCTCAGTTCACCTTCTCCGTATATTCCCAATACGCATCCGTATGTTTGGGTCCAACGGTCGGGAGTCACGTCTTTCTCGGTAATGCCCAGGCCGGTTACTGTAAACTTCCCGAAATCAGTCAGAAAATCCTTTCCTTGATAGGCTAATTGTACCGAAGAGCAGGGAGCCTCTTTTAAAAAGAAGATGCCACAGTTGTCCTCGCCATTAAAGGCAAACAGCAGATTGCCGCGATATCCCAGTTTGCGATAGGAAATAATCTCTTTCTCGAAAACCAGGTTGTTGTGCCAGTCGGTCACATCGGAAAATTCCACGCTGCGAGCGTGCCAATGTTGTCCTTGGAAATGGAACTGGTCTAGTACAGCGGTTACTTCTTTAGATTTCATGTCTTCGGCGAATTCAATATTCTTCCGGTCGGCTGCACTAACTTCTCTGCCTCCGAAAATACTGTTTACTGTTCCTCTTAAATAGGTGTCGCAGGCTATGGCTGGACAATCATCATAAATACGATATACCCGTTTTATATCTAGCTTCTCCAGGCTGAAAGAAACTTCTACTTTCAGATAAGCGGGAAATATTTTAGTCTCTTTTACGGGAACTACTTTGAGTGAACCGTTTGATGGTTGCGGCAAATTTTTCGTTACTCTGAAATCTGGAGTAAGGCTGTGGTTCTTCCATGATTTTCCATTACTCTTGTCGGTCAGGCGGTAAGTTATGATATTTCCCCCGTTCCACAAAAAGGTACGTTCGACCAAGCTGTTTCCGATGGTTAAAGTGTCATTTTTCAGACGGCCGTAACAAGTATCTTGTGCGTGTAACGAATATCCTCCGAAAAGGACAAATAATAATGTTAGAATATTTTTCATGATATGCGTGTTTTATTAATACTTAAATTGTAGTATCAACGTGTTTCTTACTTCTTGTTTTTTTCAATGATAAATATACGAGGCTCTTTTAATAATTTTTGTTCATTGAACTTCTGATTATCGGGAATCCCTTCTTTTTTTCCTACTCCCTCTTTCATCAGTGCTTTCAATTCCGGTAGGTGTTTCTGATATACTCCTCTCGGAGTGGTGTTGTACTTTTTACATAAGGAAGCTGCCATCCCGACAACTTCGCCCATCATTCCGGTGGTACGCATTACGCGGACAGTGCCCAGTGCCACATGGGTAACACTGATATTGCGGCCGGCCATAAAAAGATTCTCGATATTTCTGGAATATAGGCAGCGGTAGGGCACTGCGTAAGGATATATATGGATGTGTTTGGTTGCTGCTTTGAAGGGCGCATCAGGAAAGTGTGACGCATTGAGTGAATCCGGGAAATGCAGGTCGATGCTCCAGGTTGTGACGAAGGAGGCATCTTCGTGATAGACATTTTTGTCTATATCATCTTGCTTTAGAATATAATCGCCCAACAATCGGCGTGATTCGCGTTTCCCGGCAATATAGGCTACCCAGTCCAATGCGCGGTTCTTATATTTCTTGTTGTCCTTTAATTCATTTTTCAGAAAACTCCAGTTAGAATAGATGACCATTAAGCCATAATCACGTATACGTTCGAAGTCGTCGATTTGATTGAAGTTCATGCCGGTTTCCCATTTCCATTCACCCATCGTCACTTTTTCGCAATTCTTTTCATTGAATTGCAGGCCGTACGAGAAAATAGGGAAACGGGTAGGTTTACCTTTGTCTGCAGAGTACCATTGTACGGATGAACCCATTGTCATTTTGTCCGGTTGAATCGGTGCCAGCTCTTCTCCGTATTCGGTACGGGATTCGCGTCCCATGTTGTAGTCTGCACCGGCCAGATACCCGATGGTGCCGTCTCCGGTACAGTCGGAGAACAATGGTGCTTTCAGTTCCACTTCTTTTCCATTCTCTATATGCTTGATGATGACAGATTCTATTCTGTTGCCATCGGTCTTTACAGATATGGCGCGGTAGTTGGCATAAAGGGTGATATTCTTTTCATTGGCGATAAAAAGCTCCTTCTTTTCATCTTCATAGTTTGCGGCAGGTTTGGCATTTCCTTCTTTAGAATGTCCGAATTCTCTTATCATACGTCCCAGTCCGGAATTGGGGCCTACTCCGATATTGCCCCCTAAGTGAACCCTGACTTCAGAGCTATTATTGCCGCCAAGTACTGGGCGGTCGTTGATTAATGCCACTTTGCATCCCAATCTGGAAGCGGCTGCGGCTGCACACATACCGGCTATACCGCCACCAGTTACAATCACATCATAGGAGTATTGCTCCGGTTCGGCTGGAATATCCAGCATTTTTTTACGGAAATTTGTCAGTTGTACAGTTTCGTTAGGAGGTAGTTGCTCTTTTTCTGTTGTAAAATAAATAGCATCGCAACGGCCATTGAAACCGGTCAAGTCTTTTAATGTTAGATTACTATTCCCAGCCTTTACTGAAATTTTTCCGGCGGGTTGCCACATCCATTGGTTGCCTTCATCACCTAAAACTATAGGCAGCTTTTTATTACCGATTTTTAGAGTGAACTTTCCTGCTCCTTTGCCATCATACCAGGGAGAAGTCCAGTTATAGGTACGTACATATACATAATATGTACCGCTCTCGGGAAAAGATATGGTAGTGGAAGCATCCTCAACCGGGACTCCCATTCCATGAGCCATTAGATAGGGTGACCCCATAAGATCCATGAATTGCTGGTCTACTACCCATCCTCCTTTTTGGTCAAAGCTTTCTGCTTCTATCAATAGATTGGAGGCTGTGATAAGCTGGCTACAGAACAGTAGACTTAAAATCAATATAATTCTTCTCATAAATATGCGGTTCTTTATTTTGTTGTGGAAACGGTATAAAAGGGCTGCCCTGGATTTCTAATTTGCAGGGGCAGTCCTTTCATTACAGTTTGTTTATCCTTTTATTCACAATCTTTTTACCTATAATGTCTAACCGTTAATACCCTGGATTCTGTTTCATGTTTTCATTAATAATGATTTCAGATGTGGGGATTGGCCATAAATACTGCCGTTCGTCCCATTTGCGCTGGGAAAGTACTTGGATTAAGCCTTCTTTTTCCATAGCAGAGAAGTCTGCGATTCCATCTTCATCTATCTGTGGTGTAGTAGGCCAGAACCACAGTCCTTTTGATGTAACTTTGTCTCTTAATATGTCAGCAGGATATAGAATGCCGTAGTTCTTGGTGTTCAGAGCTTTGGTTGCCAATTTCCAACGAATGAGGTCCATGTAGCGGAGTCCTTCTTTAGCAAACTCTACGCGACGTTCCAGTCTGACTGTCTGGCGTAAGGACTTTTGGTCACGTGCTGTTACTGCCGGATATTTGTCTGTTTCAGAAGATTTCACTCCGTATGCTCTGGCACGTACACTATTGATGGCTTCTAATACAGATTCGTCAATCTTGTTCAGTTCAATCATGGCTTCTGCATAAGTCAACAATACTTCTGCGTAACGTATTTCAATATAGTCACTTTCCACTTTTTGTTTGTTATCTACCCAAGAATCGTCAATACCTTTTTTCCATAGCAATGCATTGAATGAGGTGTATTGTGCATTGGCACGGGTATCTTGGTTGGTTACCATTTTACCGGTTTTGTAGTTCATTACTTTTAATGCATCGGGATGAGGATCAAAGTCAAAGCTACAATGGCGGGTTCCAAATTCTACAATGGTGGCAGTACAACGGGGGTCACGGTTCTTGAAAGGATTGTGGGGATCAAAAAGAGGTGACTCGTCAATGGGCAACCCATCTGTACAGAGGAACGAAGCCAACAAGTCCCAAGAGGGTGCATACGAACCGTATCCTCCAGCATTTCTAGGTAGCTCATTTTTTGTGGCAGTAGCATCGTATAGAATGTTGTATTGCACGGAACGTGGGAATACAAGAATGCTTTCTATAGAATTTTTGGTATTCATCAAGAATAAGTCGCTGAAGTCGGGATGTAATTGATAAGCTTGCAAATTCATACACGCTTTAGCTGATTCGGCCGCAAGTTCCCAATCACCCATGTAAAGGGCAAAACGTGCTTTCATGGCTAGCGCAGCACCTTTTGTGAAACGTTGTGTCGAGTTACCGGTATAAGATACTGGTAACATAGAAATTGCTTTGTCGAAGTCTTGGTAAATTAAAGGTATAATCTCTTCTTTTGGAGTACGTCCTTTTTGGAAGGCTTCTTCAATGTAAATATTCTTATCTAGCCAGACAACATCACCAAAGAAAGAAACGAGTACTGCATATTTACAAGCTCTTGTAAAGTAAGCTTCTCCTCTGTATTGATTCAATATTTTTTCAGAGACACCAGCCTTTTCGGCGCGCTCAGACTTTTCAAGAAATGTATTGGCCATTGTTATACATTTATAGTTTGATTGCCATTGCTCTACTGGATACCAGTTCTCTGTTCCACCATCACCATTTACTGTACCGTCTAGGAGGTTGCAACGATTCACATTTCTATAGGTGAAGTTGTCGGTGGCTTGTTCCAGAAGTCCCTGGTTCATTTTATTCCAATATCCTATTTTATAGAATTCATTGGCAGCCATCAATAGTTCTTCTTCTGAAGAATACCAGTTTTCAGTGGAGGCCTCAGACAATGGAACTAAGTCCAAGTCATTGCAGGAACTTGCTAAAAATCCAAGTCCTAAAGCTAATATTATAAATTTATGTTTCATTTTTTTTCTTTCTTTTAAAAGTTAACAGATACGCCTAACAATATAGATGTTGTGATAGGATATTCACTTACTCCCATTTCAGGGTCCCATCCTTTCGGATATTTGCTCAAACAGAATAGATCGGAAGCACTGGCATAAATGCGTGCACCTTTGATGCCTATTGCGTTCATCCATTCTTTAGGGAATGTATAGCCTAAAGTTATATTTTTGAGACGGAAGTAACCTCCGTTGAACAGCCAATAATCTGACATGGCATAGTTGGAACTTTTGTTTACATGGGTTAGACGAGGATATTTGGCAACTGCGTTTTGTTCGTCCGTATTATAAGGACTCCAATAGTTTCCATCAATGATGGCGGGGAAATTCCCGTAATTGTTACGGAATGGTTCTACCATTTCTCTTGCCAAGCGTGCATTTTGTTTTCCGACACCTTGGAATGCCAATGAAAGGTCAAAATTTTTGTACCCCAAATTGATATTACCACCATATAGGAAATGGGGTAATGAGCTGCCTAGTAATACTCGGTCATATTCAGGAGAAATCTTTCCGTCGGGTACACCGTCAGGACCAGATATGTCTTTGTATTTAATATCGCCCAATTGAGTGTTCTTATCATTGATTTTGGGAGAATTCTTTAAGTCTTCTTCTGTCAGGAAAAGACCATCGCTAACATAGCCATACCACTCATTGAATTCACTGCCTTCCATTTTAACTTTGTCACCGAGGAATTGGGTTCCTTGTAAATCCCCCATTTTGGAGGTGAAGTCAGAGAAGTTAATGGCTATTCCGTAGCTGAAGTCACCGATGTGGTCATTCCAACTGACATTCAATTCATAACCTTTGGTTGACATTTTGCCGGCATTGACGTCTGGGTCAGAGAATCCTAGAAAATCAGGGATAGCCATTGCTAATAGCATGTCTTTAGTATTTTTCCAGTAATAGTCACCGTTCACACGTAAGCGGTTGTTCAAGAAAGAAATGTCTAAGCCAATGTCTGTAGATTCAGTTTTCTCCCATGTTACATTTTCAATGGCATATTTCTGTTGGGATGCAGTTTGGTCAAAATAAATACCGTTGTTTTGATAGAAAATAGTGTTCCCAAATGCAATGGTTGACATATATGGGAAATCGCCAATACGTTCATTACCTAATGCTCCCCATGTAGCTCTAATCTTCAAGAATGACAGCCAGTCCCAATTAAGATTCTTCATGAAATTTTCTTCGCTGAGTACCCAACCGGCAGAGAAGGAAGGGAATGTACCCCATCTGTGTTTCTTTGCAAAACGTGATGAGCCGTCATGACGTATATTGGCCTGGAATAAATATCTGTCGGCATAGCTGTACATGACACGTCCGAAGTAGGAACGATAAGCGTACTCTTTTCCTTTTCCAGAGTTGCCAATTAAATCTTTAGGTCCATTATTGAGGTATGGAAAGTTCGTGAGAACGTATCCGTCTCTGTCAGCACCTAATTCTTCAATATATTCGTAATAGTTTTCGTAACCTGCCATAAGGTTGATGTCATGTTTTCCGGCAAACTTCTTTGCATAGTTTGCTATTAATTGTGTAGTGACATTGTAGCTGTCATTGCGGGTTTCTGAGAGTTTGGTTGTGTTGTATAGTCCGCTGTTGTCTAAGTATCCCCCTATTGTATTGGGATCATCTGCCAATGTATAGCTGGCTGCTTTCTTGAATGTTTTGAACTTGTCGTAATTAAAGCGAGGAGCAACGATTGCTGAAATTTTAAATCCGTCAAAAGGCTTGAAATCAATAGATGCTTTACCGCCCAATGCTGTGTACCATTTTTTTGTTGTACCACCCAATTTCATCAATCCATAAGGGTTAGCTCCTGATTTGCCTTCAGCTATACGGCCGTCATCCCATACTCCTGCATAAATAGCAGGCATGTAGCGCATCATTCCGAATGGAGTGAATTGCGGCATGTGGTGTTTAGTGCGCTTAACATTGAAGTCCAATGTAGCACTTAACTTTTGGGTAATGTTGAAGTCATTGTTTACACGTAATGTATAGCGTTGGAAATAACGGTCACCGTACAGACCGCCTACTTCATCATACGCTAAGGATGCTTTGGTCTTAACGACCTTGCTGCCGCCTGAAAGGTGGATACTGTGACTTTGACGGGTTGCGGACTTCTCAAGAATCAGATCTTGCCAGTCGGTTATAGGATACTGGTTGGGATTGGTTGCATTGTTTTTCACCCAGTTATTAACTTGATCTTCTGAATAGGCTTGGTATTTGCCACCGTCCGGATTATCTGTATATCGTAATTCATTAGCCATTTCCAGAAAACGTTGCACGCCTACAACCTCAGGCTCTGCGGTAGGTATTTCCCAACCGAATTCACCGTTATAGGTCAATGACAGTTCCTTGTCACTGGCTCTTTTGGTGGTGACAAGAATAACGCCAGCAGCGGCACGAGAACCATAAATAGCAGCGGAAGCAGCATCTTTCAATACAGAAATGCTCTCAACGTCGTTGGCATTTACTGAATTGATGTCACCAGGTACTCCATCAACGATAACCAAAGGATCTGAATTCCCGATGGTTGTGATACCACGTACATATATCTTGTCTGCATTTGCACCAGGCGCATTATTGTTACGGGTTACCATTAACCCAGGGATGGTTCCTTGCAAAGCGGTGGAAAGGGAAGTTGTTTTACGGGCGGCTACTTCTGCACCTCCCACAGAACCTACTGCACCGGTCAAGTCTTTCTTTTTTACGGTACCATAACCGATAACAACTACTTCTTCCAAAGTCTTTGAATCTTCTTGCAGCACTACATTGATTGCGCTTTTACCGTTGACAGCAACAGATGCCGGTATATAGCCTACGTAAGAAACGGTTAGAGTAGCTTTCTCCGGCACATCTTCCAATGTATATTCACCGTCAATGTTGGTTATTGTTCCTTGTGTAGAGCCTTTGATAATAACGGAAGCTCCGATAAGCGGCTCATCATTTTCGTCTACGATTCTACCGGTTACTTTCTTTTTAGCACCTACAGATTTGTTGGTTTGCTGGAACAGCAAAATCTGCTTGTTTGCTTTTATTTCAAAGGAGATTTTCGTTCCTTTAAATAATTCTTTCAATACGGTCTCAAGTGAAGCATTTGATACATTTAAATCCTTTTTTGTTTCAAGATTGGGAAGTTTGTCTGTGTAGAATACGTTATAACCGCTAGCTTTTTCAATTTGCGGTATAATCTGCTTGATGGTCTGCTTGTTTACAGATAAACTGATTTGGGCGAAGCTGTTTCCCCAGAAAAACAGTGCACCCAGCAGTACTAAAGACCGCATAATCATTTTGTTTTGTCTCATGTCTAATAATATTAGATTAATTGTTTTTTATTTTGAGAAAGGCGTACCAAAGACCTGCTCTAATAAGATATTAGAGTAACTTATGACGAATTTCTCGTGAATGTTTAAACTAGAATTTTATTTTGCTGCCGAAAGCTGGCAGTTGTGTTTGATGAAGTAAAAAGTTTATAAAATCTATTCCATATTTTCCTTTTTAAGTTAACATAAAGAGTTTATTAAACACTACTAATATATTACGATCGTATTATCAGATTTTATTTTGTAATTAATGCCGCCAGCTTGGCTGATGTATTCTAATACATTATTCAAACTGCTATTCTTAATGATGCCGTGATAAGTATATTGTTTTACTTTCTCGTTTTTGAATATAAATTTGCAATTATACATTCGAGTAAGCATGGTACAAATTTCTTCAAAAGATTCACCGTAGAACGCTAGTTCATTGCTTCTCCATAGCAAATAACTTGCATTAGGATGAAGCTCGCTTTTTTCGAACTGTCCATTGGTTAGGTTACAAACGAGCCTTTCGTTTGGCTTCATATATGCCTCGTGTCTGCCGTCGTCTACTTTAACCTTTCCACTTATCAGGATTACAGCTACTGATTTATCGTCTTTATGTGCACGTATATTGAAGCTTGTACCTAGTGCTTGTACATTGATGCCATTTGCTTTCACGATGAAAGGCTTTTCCTTGTCCTTTGCAACTTCAAAATAAGCCTCTCCTTCCAGGGAGACCATACGTGTTTTCTTGTTGTAAGTGTTGTCATATACAATTCTTGAATCGGAATTGATGTAGACCTTTGTGCCGTCAGCCAAAATGATGTCGGCCTTCTGCCCGTTGGATACGGACATGGTGACTTCTGTATTGGCGTCATCGGCCAGTCGTTTGACTCCTGCATAATAGGCTCCGCTTCCCACTGCCAATATGATGCAGGCAACTGCAGCATAGCGCCCAATCTGACGCAGGAAACGGTTCCTTGTTTTCAGGACCTTCGTTTCCGTGGTGGAACTTGCGTCTATCTGGCTTAAAAGTTCGGTGAACATTTCATTTTGTACGGCTTTGTCCATCGTGTCCGGAGCCAGTGCCCAGCATTGCTGATAGTATACGGAAAATTTCTGTTGAAAATCCGGTTGCTTAATCCATGATTTTAACTGCACATCTTCTTCAGGGCTGGTCAGTCCACGAAAAAAACGATCCAATAGTTCAATATGACTGTCTTTTTTATCCATGTTCTGTAATATATATCCGCAAGTCTGTCAAAACACTCACAGAATTTTGAATTTTAACAATTGTTTAGAAAGTAAAAGGAGAGAAATAACATGATGAATTTACGTAGTTCTTCTTTCAGTAGTTTCATAGTACGGTAGAAATGAGCCTCTACAGCACGTTCCGTCAAATCTAACTGGGATGCGATTTCCTTATTGGACAGTTCTCCTGCTCTCTTCAGCTGAAAAACCTTTCGTGAAATTTCCGGTAAGCCTTGCAGTAGTTGTTCTATCTGTTTTTCAATGATGGAGATGTCCATATCCACGGTATCTCCTTCGATAGCTGCTTCTTCTGTTTTCAATTTGTTTTCTACAAATTTGTTGTGCAGTAGCATGCGTTCGGTTTCTTTATATACCATGTTGCGTGCAATGGTGCATAGATATGCCGGAAAGCTCTTCGCTGTATCCAGATTGCTGCGTTTTTCCCATATCGCCATGAAGCTGCTTTGGGTGATGTCTTTGGCTAATGACTTATCATATACAAGAAGAATAATGGTGTTATACAGCTTTGCACTATATTTTTCGTACAGCGCTTCAAAGGCAAATTTATTGCCTTCTCTCAATTTGGCTACCAATAGAGTATCATTTTCCTTCTGCATATTAATTCATCTTATATTTAAGGTTATAGACGCCATTCTAAATGGCATTTCCTTTGTTTGACAAAGTGTTATTTTACATAGATTATGCAAGAATAGACTGCAAAGGTGGCGTTTTTATTATTTATTTAAAAGCTTTTGGTTGAAAATATACATTCTTATTGCTTCTACGTCTGGACTTGTTTTATTCTTCTGTCGCGTGTTGAATCAGTTATCGGCTACAGGTGGTAGGTATCTCATTTCGGTATGTCGTTTTCATCTATTCCCAGCCGAAACAAGGGCTGAATAATAATCTGTATTGTTTACAAATAGTGTGGGCCTGAATAGAGTCGTATTCTGAACCTAATTCTGTCGTATAGTGAATGCCATTCAGTCGTATATTGAATAAGGTTCAGTAATATGTTGAATACAGTGTGCTTAATAATACTGATAATCAGATTGTTACAAGCTTTTGTTTCGTCCTTAATAAAATGCGACAAATTGCCGGAATATCATTGCGCTCATTTCGCAGTGGATACGAATAAGAATTTTGGGAAGTGATATAGGCTTATCTGATATCTGCCCCCCACATCAGTTTATTACGAAGCGTATCAAAAAAGATGTGGTTGTACCGCTTGACTACCTTTATGCTATAGTCGGCACGTGAGATGTGCAACCGGGTCGTTTCTTTGCAGGACTCGCTACGGCCGTCGATGGCAACCAAGAAGTTATGGCTGCGGCTTTCCACATCAAGTGTAATTTCCCAGTCGTCACAAATGACGATGGGACGGACGTTGAGGCTGTGTGGAGCCACAGGGGTGATGGCGATGGTTTTACTGTGAGGCACGATGACCGGACCACCGACGCTGAGTGAGTAGGCGGTGGAACCGGTAGGTGTGGAGACAACCAGGCCGTCAGCTTGATAGGTGGTCAACGGAGCGCCATTGATGGCGGCGTGGATACTGATCATGGACGAACTGTCCCGCTTCAATACAGCTATCTCATTGAGGGCGTAAGGGGATTGCATCAAGCGTTCATCGTCGCACCTCAGTTGCAGTACACTACGCTCTTCTACCTTATAGTGATTGTTGTAGATTTCATCGAAGGTCTCTTCCATCTCTTCCGGTGAGATGTCGGCAAGGAAACCCAGCCGGCCGGTATTGATGCCCAGTATGGGGATATTCTTCTTTCCTACACGGCTGGCTGCTTTCAGGAAAGTGCCGTCGCCACCGATGCTGATAACCATGTCGGCACAGAAATCATCTCCGTCAAACAATTCGGCGTCAGGTATGTTTAGATGTAAATCGGCAGTCAGGAAGTGATGAAATTCCCGGCAGATGCAGAGCTGTGCATGATGCTGTCCGAGCAACCGGAAGAGGTTTTCTGCATGCGAGGATTTCTTTGCTTGGTAGGTATTTCCGAATATGGCAAATTTCATAATCAATTCTGTTGGATTGAAGTGCAAAGATGCTATTTTTTTCTCAGAATGCTGCCAATATATAACTATTATTTGTACTTTTGTCCCAAACTATAAACCGAATTATGACTAGATTAAGCGTTAATATAAATAAGGTGGCAACGCTGCGCAATGCCCGTGGAGGTGATGTTCCGAATGTTGTGAAGGTAGCGCTGGATTGTGAAGACTTTGGTGCTGATGGCATTACGGTGCATCCCCGTCCTGATGAGAGGCATATCCGCCGTAAGGATGTATATGATTTGCGGCCGTTGCTGCGGACAGAGTTCAATATCGAGGGTTATCCTTCACCCGAATTTATGGATTTGGTCTTAAAGGTGAAACCGCATCAGGTAACTTTGGTGCCCGACAGCCCTACACAGCTGACTTCAAACGCAGGCTGGGATACCAAGACCCATTTTGACTTCTTGAACGAAGTGTTGGATGAGTTCAACAATGCCGGTATCCGTACTTCCGTATTTGTTTCCACCGATGCCGAAATGATAGAATATGCTGCCAAAGCCGGTGCCGACCGCGTGGAGCTATATACGGAACCTTATGCTACGGCTTATCCCAAAGGACGGGAAGCGGCTGTAGCTCCTTTTGTCGAGGCTGCCAAGGTGGCCCGCAGCTTAGGTCTGGGGCTGAATGCCGGACATGATCTGAGCCTGGTGAATCTGAATTATTTTTATCAAAACATTCCGTGGCTGGACGAGGTGTCCATCGGGCATGCGCTGATTAGTGACGCGTTGTATCTGGGATTGGAGCGTACGGTCAAGGAATATAAAAACTGTCTTCGCTGATGAATGTAATGTTGTTATTGGCCCAAGTGGCTCCGGCACTGACTGACTCTATTGCAGGTGCCAATCCGGTACTGACACAAGTAAACGCTTCCGACGAAATGAATTTATGGAGTATGGCCATCAAAGGTGGCTGGATTATGGTTGTCTTGGGGTTGATGTCCGTACTTTGTTTCTACATCTTGTTTGAACGTAATTATGTTATCCGGAAGGCGGGGAAAGAAGACCCTCAGTTCATGGATAAAATAAAGGATTATATTTTGGGTGGGGAATTGAAAGCTGCCATTGCTTATTGTCGCAGTGTGGATACTCCCTCGGCCCGTATGATTGAAAAGGGTATCAGCCGTTTGGGACGCCCGGTGAACGATGTGCAGGCTGCCATCGAGAATGTGGGTAATATTGAGGTTGCCAAACTGGAGAAGGGAATGACGATTATGGCCACGATTTCCGGTGGCGCTCCTATGCTAGGCTTCCTTGGCACGGTGACGGGTATGGTACGTGCGTTTTGGCAAATGGCAAATGCCGGAAATAATATTGATATAACGTTGCTTTCCGGTGGTATTTATGAGGCGATGATTACTACGGTGGGCGGTTTGATAGTCGGTATTATAGCTATGTTTGCCTACAATTACCTGGTGACATTGATAGATGGCGTGGTCAATAAGATGGAAGCCAAGACAATGGCATTCATGGACTTGTTGAACGAACCGGCGAAATGATTAATTAAAGAATTAAGAATTAAAACTTAAAGGCGTGTTAAAACGTAGAGCTAAAATATCACCCAATTTCAGTATGGCGTCCATGACGGACCTGATTTTCCTGCTGCTGATTTTCTTTATGATAACATCTACCATGGTATCGCCCAATGCTATCAAGGTACTGCTGCCGCAGGGAAAGCAACAGACTTCTGCAAAGCCTTTGACAAGAGTTATCATAGATAAGAATCTGAATTATTATGCTGCTTTTGGCAATGACAAGGAACTGTCTCTGACGCTTGAAGAATTGACTCCTTTCCTACAATCGTGTGCGGAGAGGGAGCCTGAAATGTATATAGCTTTGTATGCTGACGAAACAGTGCCTTACCGGGAAATCGTGAAGGTGCTGAACATTGCAAACGAGAATAAATTCAAGATGGTGCTGGCTACACGACCACCGGAAAACTAAATCGTACATTGTACATGGCTAAATTGTAAATGCAATGGTGAATCGGAAGAAGAAAGGAAAATATATAGGTATGGCAGGTGCACTTGTGGTGCATGTTGCCATTATTGCCCTTCTGATACTGGTAGGATTCACACTGCCGGAACCCTCGGAAGAAGGCGGTGTGCCCGTTATGCTGGGAGAGGTGCCCGATGCACTGGGCCCTGCCGACCCTTCTTTGGTAAAGGTGGATGTCATGCCGGAGGAAACCGCTCCTCAGGTGCAGGAAACGGTGGAGCAGGACATCATTACGCAGGAAACTGAAGAAACCGTTGCCATAAAGCCTAAAGCCGAACCCAAGAAAAAGGAGGAGGTGAAGAAACCGGAAAAGACGGAAGCCGAAAAAGCAGAAGAGGCTCGCAAACTGGCAGCGGCAAAAGCCGAACGGGAACGTAAGGAAGCCGAGGAAGCTGCCCGTAAACGGGTAGCTGGCGCTTTTGGCAAAGGTGCTCAAATGGGCAGTAAAGGCGATACGGAAGGCGAAGGTATTCAAGGAAGTCCTACGGGGAATGCTCCGTCCGGAGCCACTTCGGGTACGGGAGGCTACGGCTCGTTTAATTTGGGCGGACGTTCTCTTGGTGAGGGCGGATTGCCGCGACCGGTATATAATGTGCAGGATGAAGGTAGGGTTGTGGTGACCATCACAGTGAACCCTGCCGGACATGTGATAGCGACCAGCATCAACCGCCAGACCAATACCGTCAATCCCGCATTGCGGAAAGCGGCAGAGGATGCTGCCAAGAAAGCCCGTTTCAATGCGGTAAGCGGCTTGAACAATCAGACGGGAACAATAACGTATTATTTTAATCTAAAATAAGAGGAGGAACAATTATGGGTACAGTTTATGTCTTTTTTGCCGACGGATTTGAAGAAATAGAAGCTTTTACTTCTGTGGATGTGATGAGACGCGCCGGACTGAACGTAGAAATGGTGACGGTAACCCCTGATGAAATAGTGACGGGAGCACACGATGTTCCGGTCTTGTGCGATAAGAATGTAGTGAACTGCGACTTCTTTGATGCAGAGCTTATATTATTGCCTGGCGGTATGCCGGGTGCGTCCACTTTGGAGAAGTGTGGAGAACTGCGTAATCTGTTACTGCGTTTTGCCCAAGAGCAGAAACCGATTGCTGCTATTTGTGCGGCTCCTATGGTATTGGGTAAGCTGGGATTGCTGAAAGGCAAGAAGGCTACTTGCTATCCCGGCTTTGAACAGTATTTGGAAGGTGCCGAATGTACGGGTGCTCCGGTAGAAAGAGACGGCAATATCATCACTGGTAAAGGACCGGGCGCTGCCATGGAGTTTGCATTGGCCGTAGTGGAGCTGTTGCAAGGCAAAGAGAAAGTGCAGGAACTGAAAGAAGCCATGTGTGTCCTTTAATTTTCAATTCTCAATTAATGGAGTATGCTCTGATTGTTGCCGGTGGCAAAGGCTTGCGCATGGGGACCGAACTCCCCAAACAGTTTCTCCCGATAGGGGGGAAACCTGTTTTGATGCGCACTCTGGAGGCGTTTTATGACTACAATGCTGAGATACGGATAATATTGGTGCTTCCCCACAGCCAGCAGGATTACTGGAGGCTGCTGTGCAGGGAGTACCGTTTTTCATTGCCGCATGCCATTGCAGATGGAGGGGAGACGCGGTTCCACTCTGTAAAGAACGGTTTGGCTTTGGTCAAGACACCAGCTTTAGTCGGTGTGCACGATGGGGTGCGTCCGTTCGTGGCCCGGGAAGTGATTGCACGCTGTTATGACTTGGCGGCCGAAAAAAAGGCCGTAATTCCGGTAATCGGTGTGGTGGAGACCGTTCGCCGTATGGAAGGGAAAGGCAGTGTGACTGTCGGCAGGGATGATTATAGATTGGTGCAGACTCCCCAGGTTTTTGATGCGGAACTGCTGAAAGCGGCATACGAGCAGCCTTATGCACCCCATTTTACCGATGATGCTTCTGTGGTGGAGGCATTGGGCGTATCTGTCTTTTTGACGCCGGGAAATCGGGAAAACATTAAAATAACCACTCCTTTTGATTTAAAAATAGCCACAGCTCTGATAGGTTCATGTTCGATTTAGCCACGCGTGACATAAAATATTTGTCGGGCGTCGGGCCGCAGCGTGCTTCGGTGCTCAATAAGGAATTGGGCATTTATTCCTTGCACGATTTGCTATATTACTTTCCATATAAATATGTAGACCGCAGTCGGATTTATTATATTCAGGAGATCGATGGGACAATGCCCTATATTCAGCTGAAAGGTGAAATACTAAGTTTTGAGACGGCTGGAGAAGGGCGCCAGCGCAGGTTGATTGCTCATTTCTCGGACGGTACGGGGGTAGTGGACCTGGTTTGGTTCCAGGGCATCAAATATTTGGTAGGGAAGTATAAAGTGCATCAGGAATATATTGTGTTCGGAAAACCGACCTTCTTCAATGGTAGAATAAATATGGCTCATCCGGATATAGACTCTGCTTCGGATTTGAAATTGTCGTCCATGGGGTTACAACCTTATTATAATACGACTGAAAAGATGAAACGGAGTTCTCTCAATTCGCATGCCATCGAGAAGATGATGAATACGGTGGTGCAGCAGTTGCGTGAGCCGTTGCCCGAGACCCTTTCTCCCGCTATACTTGCCGAGCATCATCTGATGCCGTTGACGGAAGCTTTGGTCAATATACACTTTCCCGCTAATCCGGATTTATTGCGTAAGGCACAGTATCGCCTGAAGTTTGAGGAGCTCTTTTACGTACAGTTGAATATCCTGAGGTATGCAAAAGACCGTCAGCGGAAATATCGCGGTTATATTTTTGAAAGGGTGGGCGAAGTGTTCAATACCTTCTACTCCCGTAATCTTCCTTTTGAACTGACCAATGCACAGAAGCGGGTATTGAAGGAAATCCGTAAGGATGTAGGCTCAGGAAAGCAGATGAACCGCTTGCTGCAAGGGGATGTGGGAAGTGGAAAGACGCTTGTCGCACTGATGAGTATGTTGATGGCGCTCGATAATGGTTTTCAGGCATGCATGATGGCACCTACCGAGATTTTGGCAAACCAGCACTATGAAACCATCCGTGAGCTGCTGTATGGAATGGAGGTACGTGTGGAACTGTTGACCGGTTCTGTTAAGGGCAAGCGGCGCGAAGCTATCCTTGTCGGTTTGTTGACGGGAGACATACATATACTGATAGGTACCCATGCCGTCATTGAAGATACGGTGAATTTTGCTTCGCTCGGTTTGGTTGTGATTGATGAGCAGCATCGTTTCGGTGTGGCCCAACGGGCACGCTTGTGGACAAAGAATGTACAACCTCCCCATGTATTGGTGATGACGGCAACCCCGATTCCCCGCACATTGGCAATGACGCTTTATGGCGACCTGGATGTGTCTGTCATCGATGAATTGCCTCCCGGACGTAAACCGATTGTCACTCTTCATCAGTTTGATAGCCGTCGGATAAGCTTGTATCAGTCCATGCACAAGCAAATTGCCGAAGGCCGGCAGGTCTATATTGTCTACCCGCTGATTAAGGAAAGCGAAAAGATTGACTTGAAGAATCTTGAAGAAGGGTATCTGCATGTTTGTGAAGAGTTTCCCGAGTGTAGGGTTTGCAAGGTGCATGGAAAGATGAAACCTGCTGAAAAGGATGCTCAGATGCAATTGTTCGTATCCGGTGAGGCACAGATAATGGTGGCTACCACCGTGATTGAGGTAGGTGTAAATGTGCCCAATGCTTCGGTGATGGTGATTGAGAACGCCGAGCGTTTCGGGCTGTCCCAGCTTCATCAGCTTCGGGGACGTGTAGGACGTGGAGCTGACCAGTCCTATTGTATCCTGGTTACCGGCTACAAGTTGGCGGAGGATACAAGGAAGCGTTTGGAGATAATGGTGCGGACTAATGACGGCTTTGAAATAGCGGAAGCAGACTTGAAACTACGTGGTCCTGGAGATTTGGAAGGGACACAGCAGAGCGGCATTGCTTTCGATCTGAAGATTGCCAATATAGCCCGTGACGGACAACTGCTGCAATATGTCCGTGAAGTAGCGCAAACGGTGGTGGATACAGATCCACATGGCATGTTGCCTGAGAACGAGGTCTTGTGGCGACAACTGAAAGCGTTGAGAAAAACGAACGTTAATTGGGCTGCCATTAGCTAAAAAACGGTTAAACATGCACTTTTATTACATTTTATGTTGTAAAACATGTTTGCTTGTAAGTCTCCTATCTATAGGGGATTAAGACATCTTTGCGAGCTTTACATTTTCCTCCTCTTCGAAAAAATAGTTAATGACTGATGTCGTTTTTCAGAGAGAAATGTTACCTTTGGGAGAATTTTTGAAAATCAATCTGGATATTCGCGTAGAACAAGTGGTGTTTGATTTGCCGAGATGCTTGCAACGGATATCAAAATGAATGACGAAACGGATGAATTTTAATTGGATAAAAACTGCTTTATTGGCTGCGACGGCAATGGTTAGCTTGAATTCTTTCTCGCAGGACTTGATTGCCCGCCAAGCCCCCGTCGACAGAAAACTTAAGAGTGTAGATTCACTGGCTTTGCAAAAACAGATACGTGCGGAACAATCATTGTATCCGGGTTTAGATTTGTATCCCAACTGGAACAACGAATTCGTACAAGCCTATGGCAATGCGATTGTGCCTGAGAGCTATACATTTGATTTGACCGGTTTCTGTATGCCTACTCCCAATACCCGTATCACAGATGTATTCGGTTACCGTCCCCGGAGAAGAAGAGCTCATTATGGTTTGGATATCAAGGTGTATGTAGGCGATACAATCCGTGCGGCTTTTGATGGAAAAGTACGCGTTGTCAAGAATCAAGGTCGTCGTGGATACGGCAAATACGTCGTTATTCGTCACGACAATGGTTTGGAAACCGTTTACGGACACTTGTCTAAACAATTAGTTGATACAAACCAGTTGGTAAAAGCTGGCGAACCGATTGCATTGGGAGGAAATACCGGACGTTCTACCGGTTCACACCTTCACTTTGAAACCCGTTTCTTGGGTATTCCCATCAATCCTGCGCTTATGTTTGATTTTGAAAAGCAGGATATCGTAGCTGATTCCTATACTTTCCATAAGACAAAAGGCTCTTCCGGTACGGCGCGTAGCATGGCATCGGGTGAAGGTCTGTTCTATAAGGTGAAGAAGGGAGATACATTGGGCAGGATTGCCGCCCGTCAGGGAACCTCTGTAGACAAGCTCTGCAAGCTGAACAGAATTACGCGTAAAACAATCCTGAGACCGGGACAAGTATTACGCTGCTCATAAAAACGTAAACAATCTCTATAGAAGAGGGTACTTTAATAGATTTTAGAGTGCCCTCTTTTTCTTTTTCTTTAATTATTCCTATCTTTGCAGCGCACTGTGAAAATAGGCTGTATTCCAGCATAAACAAGCAAGGAAATGAAAGATACCAAGCAACAGTTTGAACATGTCATTGCGGTTTGCCGTGACTTGTTCTCCAAAAAACTTCATGATTACGGTCCGGCGTGGCGCATTCTTCGTCCGTCTTCTGTGACAGACCAGATATTCATCAAAGCTAACCGCATCAGAAGCATTGAAACGAAAGGAGTGACTTTGGTAGATGAAGGCATCCGTTCTGAATTCATAGCTATTGTCAACTACGGAATTGTAGGGCTGATACAGTTGGAGCTTGGATATGCCGAGGCTGCCGATATGACCAATGAAGAGGCATTGGTGCTGTATGATAAATATGCCAAAACCTCTTTGGAGTTGATGCTTGCCAAAAATCATGACTATGATGAGGCTTGGCGCAGTATGCGTATCAGTTCGTATACGGATTTGATATTGATGAAGATTTATCGGACAAAGCAGATTGAAAGCTTGTCCGGAGCGACTTTGGTTTCGGAAGGTATTGATGCCAATTATATGGATATGATTAACTATTCTGTATTTGGTTTAATTAAGATTGAATTTGGAGATTGACAAGAAACATATTATCAGGAAAGTTTGGGTGAACCTCTGCCGTTTTCTGTTGGGGGCTTTGTTCATATTTTCCGGATTTGTGAAAGCCGTTGATCCGTTGGGCTTCTTCTATAAAATTCAAGATTACTTGACGGCTTTCGGCATGATTTCCTGGTTTCCTTCTTATGCACCTTTGCTGGTAGGGATAGTGTTGTCTGCCATAGAGTTTAGTGTAGGTGTTTTCTTGTTTTTGGGTATACGCCGGAAGGTGGCATCTGCATTGGCGTTATTGCTGATGGCTGTAATGACTCCGCTAACACTTTATTTGGCTTTGGCGAATCCGGTATCTGACTGCGGATGTTTCGGTGATGCGTGGATATTGACCAATTGGCAGACTTTCGGCAAGAACGTAGTCTTGTTGGTGGCGGCAGTATCTGTATTCAAGTGGCAGGATTTACTGGTACGTTTCATTACTCCGAAGATGGAGTGGATGATTTCCATGTATACGTTTCTATTTGTGTTTGCGTTGTCCTTCTATTGCCTGGAGAATTTGCCGATACTTGATTTCCGACCTTACAGAATTGGAGCGAATATCAAGGAGGGCATGGAAATTCCGGAAGGTGCTAAACCAAGCGTGTTTGAAAGCCGGTTCATTTTGGAAAAAGGAGGAAAGCGTCAGGAATTTACATTGGACAACTATCCGGACAGTACATGGACGTTTGTAGAATCACATACGATACTGAAGGAAAAAGGTTATGAACCTCCCATTCATGATTTTTCCATGATGAGTCTGGATACATGGGAAGATATAACGGACAGCGTACTGTCGGATAAAGGATATACGTTTCTGCTGGTTGCCCATCGGATAGAAGGAGCGGACGACAGTAACATCGACCTTATCAATGAAATATACGATTACAGTGTGGAGCATGGTTATGGCTTTTATGCCTTGACTTCATCTCCGGAAGACGAGATAGAATTGTGGCGTGACAAGACTGGAGCGGAATATCCTTTCTGCCAGACAGATGATATTACGCTGAAGACCATTATCCGTTCAAATCCTGGTCTGTTGTTGGTAAAGGACGGAACAATTTTGAATAAGTGGAGTGACAACCGGCTGCCTGATGAATATGTGCTGACCGATAGCCTGGACAAGTTGGAATTGGGCAAGCAGAAACAGGAAAGTGACTTACAAACAATAGGCTATGTGTTGCTGTGGTTCATCCTTCCTCTGATGATGGTGCTTTGTGTCGATATTTTAGTCGTAAGGCGTCGGGAGAAACAACGCCTCAGACAACAATAGTATCAAATAGTAAATTGTCAAATAGTAAATTGTCAAATAGTAAATACATTAACCCTTTTAATAATAAAAAAAATGAGAAAAAACATTGTTGCAGGAAACTGGAAAATGAACAAAACCCTCCAAGAGGGTATTGCTCTTGCAAAAGAACTGAATGAAACATTGGCTAACGAAAAGCCTAACTGTGATGTAATCATCTGTACTCCGTTTATCCACCTGGCATCTGTTACTCCTTTGGTAGACGCTGCCAAGATTGGTGTAGGTGCAGAAAACTGTGCAGACAAGGAGTCAGGCGCATATACCGGCGAAGTATCAGCTGCTATGGTTGCTTCTACTGGTGCAAAATATGTCATTCTGGGTCACTCTGAACGTCGTGCTTACTATGGTGAAACAGTTGCTATTCTGGAAGAAAAAGTAAAATTGGCTTTGGCTAACGGTCTGACTCCGATTTTCTGTATCGGTGAGGTATTGGAAGAACGTGAAGCAAACAAGCAGAATGAAGTGGTAGCTGCTCAGCTGGCTTCTGTATTCTCTTTGTCTGCCGAAGATTTCTCTAAGATTATCTTGGCTTACGAGCCGGTTTGGGCTATCGGTACCGGTAAGACTGCTACTGCAGAACAAGCACAGGAAATCCACGCTTTCATCCGTTCATTGATTGCTGAAAAGTATGGTAAGGAAATCGCTGACAACTGCTCTATCCTTTATGGTGGTAGCTGCAAGCCCTCCAATGCAAAGGAATTGTTTGCCAACCCGGATGTTGACGGCGGTCTGATTGGCGGTGCTGCCTTGAAGGTTTCTGACTTCAAGGGTATCATCGATGCCTTTAATTAATGGATAATGGAGGATTGATAATTGATAATGGGGGTGTGCCCGTTGTCAGTTATCAATTCCCTTTGTTTTTCATTATCAATTATCTACTATCAATTATCAATTATGAAAAAGCTTGGTTTACTTTTAGTTGCATGTTTCGTTTTTGCAACGATTTCTGTAGCGCAGAACAATATTGTGAAAAGCCTGGAACGTAATGTACCAGGACAAGGCAGGGTGACTATCCATCAAGATGCGCGCATTGCGGCATTGATAGGTTCGGAATATGTACCTGCCGGTTCGGATGAGCAGAAAGTAATTAAAAGTTCGGGTTACCGCATACAGGTTTATGCAGGGAATAATACTCGTCAGGCCAAGAACGAAGCTTATGCGGTAGCTACCCGCATCAAGGAACATTTCCCCGAACTTACAGTTTATACCTCTTTCAATCCTCCTCGCTGGTTGTGCCGTGCAGGAGATTTCCGCAGTATCGAAGAAGCGGATGCCATGATGCGTCAGTTGCGGGCTACCGGTGTATTCAAGGAAGTCTCTATTGTGAAAGAGCAGATAAATATCCCTTTATAAAGAATATCATGTTAGGAAAAGAAGAAATTGTATCTCCTTCATTGGATGAACTGAAGGAACATTATCACCGCATCCTTACTCTGCTGGGTGAAGATGCCGGACGTGAAGGTTTGCAGAAGACACCTGAACGGGTTGCGAAGGCCATGTTGTCGTTGACGAAAGGGTATCATATGGACCCGCACGAGGTACTCCGTTCAGCCAAGTTTCAAGAAGAATACAGTCAGATGGTGATTGTGAAAGACATTGATTTTTTCTCACTTTGCGAACATCACATGCTTCCCTTCTACGGAAAGGCACATGTGGCATATATTCCTAACGGCTATATTACCGGACTGAGCAAGATAGCCCGCGTAGTGGATATTTTCTCTCACCGCCTGCAAGTGCAGGAACGTATGACTCTCCAAATAAAAGAATGTATTCAGGAGACGCTGAATCCGCTGGGGGTTATGGTTGTTGTGGAGGCTAAACACATGTGCATGCAGATGCGCGGAGTAGAGAAACAGAACTCCATTACCACTACATCCGATTTTACCGGAGCATTCAACCAAGCGAAGACCCGCGAGGAATTTATGAATTTAATCAGGCATAATTCTTGATAGAAAACTCTCCGAATTGAATTTAAAAATTCAGGATGACTCTGTCTCCCAGTCGCTTTGCCATGATGCTTTTTACTTTGTTCAATTCGTTGTAGCGCTCCATGATACTGTTGCATTGAGTTTCATCGTTGGCTATGGTAGGGTTTTGCAATGCAAATAGAGTATGCTTCAATTCTTCGCAGACGATGGCATATTTGAAGTTAATCATTAACCGTGGTATTAGCTCATAAAGGCGTTCTTCGTCCGTCACCATTTGTTCTATCTGTGATTTCCTTAACTGATAGCGGTTGCTGATAAGCTCCACGCTCAGCTTGCTGATGACGGGGTCGGGATGCGCCACAAAATACCGTTCGGCAGTAAAGCCCTCATTGTGGATACGTTCGGCAGCCTCTGTCAGGATTTGCCGGTGAAGCGGATTATGGAAGGCAAGCTCGTCTTCTTTTAAATCATTGACTATATATTCAGTTACAGTGATAGGAGTTTCCTGCCCCTCTTCATTGGTGACATTGCACATCACCCGCTCGCCATAGAGCACTACCATCTTCAGAATAAGCCGTTCGTATTTATAGAACTCCTGGCCTTCCTTGCCTTCCTGCGGGATGAAGGATACATATTCTTCCTGGGGTAGAAAAGGTGGAGGTGTTTCGGAAGGGAGACTGGCAGGCAGTGATTCGGGCGGGTAGCCGATAACTTGCTGTGCGTCGGGGGGGGCAACTGTGGCTGTTTGACTGCCATTGATGCCTGCTTCTGCATTGGCTCTTGAGGCATTGGCCGACCGACGCTCACGTTCTGCTCGCTCAGCTTGTTGCTCGGCTTGCTTTTCGCGACGTTTGGCAACCTCAGAAACCAGCAGTTTGTCTTCTACGTGCAGTAATTGGGCGCACTCCTTGATATAGACATCGCGCACAATGGCTTCGGGAATGATGGAAATGCTCTGCACAAGGTTTCCTATAAGCTCGGCGCGCTTGATGGGGTCTTTTCCTGCATCTTCAAGCAACAGATTGGTTTTAAAGCGGATAAAGTCCGTTTCATTCTCTTGTATGAAATTCTGGAATTCCGTCGCATTGTGTTTGCGAGCAAAGGAGTCCGGGTCGTCCCCGTCGGGCAGGAGGCAAACTTTGACGTTCATGCCTTCTTCTAGCAACATGTCAATACCTCGGATAGAGGCCTTTATACCGGCAGCATCACCGTCGTAAAGTACTGTCATATTGTTGGTGAAGCGATGAATCATCCGGATTTGTCCGGGTGTCAATGCTGTACCCGAAGAAGCAACCACATTCTCTATGCCCGATTGGTGCATGGAAATGACGTCTGTATAACCTTCGACCAGAAAGCAACGATCTTGTTTCATAATGGCTTGTTTGGCAAAGTATATGCCGTACAGCTCGTTGCTTTTATGATAAATTTCCGATTCAGGCGAGTTGACGTACTTTACCTTGACGCCTTTGGTGGCACCGGCAAGCACACGTCCTCCGAAAGCTACCACCTTGCCGGAGAGAGTGTGTACCGGAAAGATGACCCGCCCCCAGAAGCGGTCACGCAGTCGGTGGTCGTCTGTTTCGTAGCAGAGGCCGGTCTTGACGAGATAGTCTTTTTTGTATCCTTTCTTTAGGGCTTCTTGAGCGAGTGCATCGTGGCTCTCGGTACAGTAACCTAACTGGAACTTCTCGATGATGTCATCGCGGAAGCCGCGGCTGCGGAAATAGGCCATGCCGATACTCCGTCCGTCTATGTGGTTCTTTAGGATGTTCTGGAAGTAGTCGCGGGCAAAGTTGTTTACGATGAAGAGGCTTTCCCGTTCGCTCTGTGCTATCTTCTCCTCACTGGATAGTTCGCGTTCTTTGATTTCAATGCCGTATTTCTTAGCAAGATATTTCAGTGCCTCAGGATAAGACATCTGTTCGTGTTCCATGATGAAATGCACTACATTTCCTCCTTTTCCGCAGGCAAAGCACTTGCAGAGCCCTTTGGCGGGAGATACATAGAAGGAAGGGGTTTTGTCATCGTGGAAGGGACACAGTCCTACATAATTCACACCGCGTTTGCGCAGGGTAACGAAGTCCGATACGACATCGTATATTTGTGCGGCATCAAGAATTCTGTCTATAGTGGGTTGGTCTATCATGAAAGCGGTTCTATTAACAGTGCAAAGATAAAAAAAATCCCTCGTTGAGGACGAGGGAACCTGATGTTTTCACAATGGACATTTTATCTATTTAATCTTTTCTCTGATTTTGGTCAGATACTTCTTCATGCCTTCCGCATCCTTGTTGTTGATGATTTCCAGCAGATTCTTCAGTTCCAGACGGATGTTCTCCACTTGTGAGGGAGTGCGCGGGTTGAAGAGAATTTCTTGGAGCAGGTAATCGTCTTCACTCAGCAATCCTTTGGCGATAGCCATGTGCTTTTTGAATGTAGTGCCCGGAGCTTCCTGGTGTTTCATGACTGCCGAAAATACGAAGGTA
Organism: Bacteroides sp. AF25-5LB; assembly: GCF_003602965.1. NCBI lineage: Bacteria > Pseudomonadati > Bacteroidota > Bacteroidia > Bacteroidales > Bacteroidaceae > Bacteroides > Bacteroides sp. AF25-5LB. The sequence goes on along the minus strand of NZ_QTMC01000001.1, from coordinate 193,116 downwards.
GAAACAAAAGGGATGGACAGCGAATAGGCTACAGTCTCATCATGTTCGTCGAATGTATATTCAAAGATATTTAGCTTCATTGTCTGGTAAAGGTCTTTAAAGAAAATTTTTCCCAAGTGGTCACCTTCGCTGATGATGATGGCATTCTCTGTATTCAGATTACTAAGACTGGCAAAAGTCGGGCCGAACATGGGGTGTGTCGATACATATCGGAAACCGCTTTCTTCGTAAAATTTCTTCAATCCGGTCTTTACCGAAGCAATGTCACTGATGATGCAGTCCTTAGGCAGTACTGGCAGCACTTGGCGGAAGGCGTCCAGTGTGTATTTCACCGTAGCTGCATTGATGACTAGTTCTGGTTCGAATTCCTTGATTTCTTCCAATGTAGTGAAACGGTAGGTGTTGTAGACAAAACGCAGTTGGTGCGGGTTAACGTCGAACACAGCCGTCTCGTGCTGGAAACTCAATATATCTGTAAAGAAAGAGCCCATTTTCCCGGCTCCAAGTATTAATATTCTCATGATGTTTAATGTGCTAATGTGTTAATGTGCTGATGTGCTAATTGCCATGCGGCATTACTGCGCAGCCAATTAGCACATTGGCACATTAGTACATTAAATAATTACTTATTTATAATTTCCATTTGTTGCCTCACACTCTCTTCGTGTATCGCCTCAAATACCTTTTTGATGAACTCGGCATCCATACCGCACAATGCACCTTGCGAGCCGCGTTTCTCAAGGATTTCGTTGTAGCGTCCGGTTTGTAGAATGGTCATATCATGTTCCTTTTTGTAAGTGCCGATTTCTCGTGCCACACGCATTCGCTTGGCCAGCTCTTGAATGAGATTGTTATCACATTCGTCAATCTGCTTACGTAATTCACTGAGGTTTTCAGTGCTTTGCGTTTCCTTGCGGATGACGAGCAGGTTGAGGATGTAATCTAGCACATCCGGAGTTACTTGTTGTGCTGCATCGCTCCAGGCACAATCCGGGTTGCAGTGACTCTCGATAATCAGTCCGTTGAAGCCCAAATCCATAGCTTGCTGGCAGAGTGGAGCTACCAGTTCGCGCTTTCCACCTATATGGCTGGGGTCGCAGATGATGGGCAGGTTCGGGATGCGTCGGCGCAATTCAATGGGGATATGCCATTGGGGCAAGTTACGGTAGAGCTTCTTGTCATAGCTGCTGAATCCGCGGTGGATGGCACCTAGGCGTTTCAGGCCTGCATTGTTGATGCGTTCCAGAGCTCCAATCCAGAGCTCCAAGTCGGGATTTACCGGATTCTTCACCAGTACCGGGATATCGACGCCTTTCAGTGCATCAGCAATTTCTTGTACGGCGAAAGGGTTGGCGGTGGTACGTGCACCTACCCAAAGAAGGTCAACTCCAGCCTTTAGGCATTCGTATACATGTTTGGCGGTGGCTACTTCGGTGGAAACGTACATGCCGGTTTCCTTCTTTACCTCTTTCAGCCAGGCAAGGCCGTCTACACCGACGCCTTCGAAACCGCCCGGTTTGGTACGCGGTTTCCAGATGCCGGCACGGAATAGTTTGATACCTTTGTCTGCCAGTTGTTTGGCAGTGCTCATTACTTGTTCTTCTGTCTCTGCGCTACAAGGGCCGGCAATGATGAGGGGGCGTTTGTCCTCAATGCCGGGAAGGGTGATGGGTTCTAATTCGAGTTCCATATTTTTTGTTTATTAGTTTTTTAAAGTTCGTTGTATGAATGTCTCTTTTTCACTGTCCGTTTTCCTATATGGGAACTATCGTTACCCTATATGGAAAATGCATTTACCAGCCTTTGAAAATACAGGTAAGCATAAGGGTATGATTCTTAATATACTATATCCTATGTGCTAATTCATTATCTCCTTGATGCGGCTCAATGCTTCTGCCAGCTTCTGGTCCTTGCAGCAGAGGGAGATGCGGATGTATCTCTTGCCGTTGCTGCCGAAGATAAATCCCGGGGTGATGAATACACGCGCCTTGTGCAGCACGCGTTCCGTCAGTTCCTCCACATCGGCACAAGTGTCGGGTATCTTGCCCCAGAGGAACATGCCTACCTGTTTTTCGTCGTACGTGCATCCCAGGGTGTGCATGATTTCGCCTGCCAGCCTGCGGCGGTTGCGGTAGTTGGCGTTGTTGCCGTCATACCAGTCGTGTTCGGCTTCCAGTGCAGTGGCGGCGGCGAGTTGCATGGCGCGGAACATGCCGCTGTCGATGTTGCTCTTCACTTTTAGTATCCATTGCACGAAGTCGGCATTAGAGGCAAGCATGCCGATACGCCAGCCCGGCATGTTGTGGCTCTTGCTCATGGAGTTGAACTCTATGCAACACTCCTTGGCGCCGGGGATGCTGAGGATACTGATGGGGTGTTCGTTCAGGATGAAGCTGTAGGGGTTGTCGTTCACGATGACGATGTCCTTGCGGCGGGCAAAGTCTACCAACTTCCGGTATAGTTCGGGGGTGGCATTGGCTCCGGTGGGCATGTTGGGATAGTTGGTCCACATCAGCTTCACGCGGCTCATGTCCATTTGTTCCAGCTCGTCGAAGTCGGGCATCCAGCCGTTTTCTTCTTTTAGGTTGTAGTTCACCACTTCGGCACCGAGAATCTTGCTCAATGAGGTGTAGGTGGGATACCCCGGATTGGGCACCAGCACTTGTTCGCCGGGGTTGACAAAAGCAAGCGTCACGTGCAGGATGCCTTCTTTGGAACCGATAAGCGGTTGTATCTCTGTGTTGGGATTCAATGCTACGCCGTACCACTTCTCGTACCACCGGGCAAAGGCTTGGCGCAGTTCGGGGATGCCCACGTAGGGCATGTAGCCGTGTCCATCCGGGTTGCAGGCGGCTTCGCAGAGCGTTTGGATGGTCTTTTCAGAGGGTGGCATGTCAGGGCTTCCGATGCCCAGACTGATGACATCCTTGCCTTCGGCGTTCATTTGCGCCACTTCTTTCAGTTTCTTCGAGAAGTAGTATTCGCTTACGCTTGCCAGACGTTCGGCTGGCTTTATCTTAGATGTTTGATTTTCCATCTTCATATTCTCCTAATATTTTTAGTTCTTTGGTCAGCGGTGTGATTGCTGCGATAGATTGTTTGTATCTCAGTACATTGTCGAACACGACATCTACGTAAAACTGATACTCCCATTCCCGTCCGATGATGGGGAGGGACTGTATTTTGGTCAGATTGATTCTGTAGAAGGACAAGATGGACAATACTTGAGAAAGGCTTCCTTCGGTGTGGGGCAGTGTGAACACCATGCTGGCCTTGTTGACATCCTTGCTGCGGTGCCGGTTCAGTTCATCCACCTGCCAAGGGTCGGCTACCACAAGGAAGCGGGTGAAGTTGTGCTTGTTTGTTTCGATGCCTTCCTGCAGAATCTTCATGCCATAACGCTCTGCGGCTGCTTTGGAGCAGATGGCAGCATGGCCTTTCAGGTTTTCTTTTTGGATGATTTCGGCACTGCGGGCGGTATCTTCGCCTTCCACCACTTTTATACTGGGGTGCTGTCCGAGGAATTCACGGCATTGCATCAGGGCGATAGGGTGGGAGTTGACTTCGGTAATATTAGCCCAGTCTTCATCGGGCAGGCAGACAAAACTATGGGAAATGCGCAGCTTGTATTCGCCAACAATCTGTGCACCACTTTGGCGTAATAGCTCATTGTTATGTAGCAAACTACCTGCAATGGTGTTTTCTATTGCCAGCATTCCTATGGTCTGACTGTCTTTTTTGATGGCACTGAACACGTCTTCAAAGTTGGCGCAACAGATTAACTCTATTTCTTCTCCTTCGAAGTACTTGTGTGCGGCGATGTCGTGATACGAGCCTAATGTTCCTTGAATGGCTACCTTTCTCATTATTCTTTATTTTCTTGGTTATGCTATAAAAAAAATCCCGCTTCCATACGATGGAGCGGGATTCTGTATATTTACTTGTTTCTCTATTCAGTCCTTAAGCATCACTGTCACTTGATACATACAAACTCCCGCTCTACTTTTTGGCTAAAGTAAAAGTAAAAAAAGAAGTAATATGCATAAGTAAATGACTTCATACTTGTATTCTCTGTTTTTGAATTACGCGACAAAAGTAATGCTTTTCTTTTATATACAAACAAAAAACAATGTTTTTTTTAGGGATAGTAGCAATTTAACTTATTTCCCTTTAATTTGTACAATGACTTGAACCGGACGATGGTCGGATGAAATGGTGTCTTCTATGACTTTCCGGTATTGTACGTCAAACCGATACCCATTCTTGGAATAGCCGTAGATGTAGTCTATACATCGGTTGGGACGGTCTGCCGGGAAAGTATAAGAGGTTGTGTCATTGAGGGTGGCAAAATGTTTTGCCAATTCCAGCTGGGGAGCGCTTGCTGGTGCAGAGTTCATGTCGCCTGCCATAAAGATGGGCTTATCGACGTTTTGCAAGGCTTTTTCTATCAATGGTACGGCAAGGAGCTGGTCTTCTGGAGTGAGGGACTGGTGTGTGGCACAAAATACATAATCTTTAAATTCTGCAATAATGAGGGTGCGTTTTTCTTCCCGTCCGGGCATTGGAATGATTTTGTATTTTATGGGTATCTCTCTGGAGAGGATTCCGATGCCGTAGCTTCCACCCTGAAAAGGAATGGCTGCTGCATAAGTCCCGTGCATTCCGGTCAGTTTTTCTAGTTCTCCGAGAGCATGGATTCCTTTGTTGCGCACCGTTACACTGTCAAGTTCCTGCAGGGCGACTATGTCCGGAGAAGTTTGACTGATAACATTGGCAATGCGTCGGTAATTGTACTCCTTGTCCATACCGATGCAATTATGTACGTTATAGGACAATATGTTCACTTGCTGTGCATGGGCAGGTGCGAACATCAGTACAAAAAGTACTGATAGAAATAAATTTCGTTTCATTGGCGGCAATAATTGAATTTGTTATAATCCCAGGATATTACCGGTACTTCCCCCCGGTTGGTTACCATATTGTCCGTTAAAGTTCTGTATCTCTTTAGGATTGAGTTCCAGTCCTTTCTTCATGTCTTCTGCAGAACCTTCCTTGTCGCCGTTCAGCAACTTGGCGCGTCCGCGCTCATGATAGGCCTCTGCGAAATTAGGGTTCAGTTCTGTGGCTTCCGTAAAGAGCTCGATGGCTTCTGCCAGCTTGTTTTGGGTGATGTAAAGCTGTCCTAAGTAGAGGAAGGCTTGTTCGTTAAAGGGATTCAACTCCGTCACTTTCTGATAACTGCTTTCTGCTTTTTCTTTGTCTCCCGTAGCTTCTTCTATCTTTCCGCGGAGCAAGATGGCACTTTCGTCTTCCGGGTCTTGTGCCAGAATGGTGTCTATGTCTTCCATCGCTTCCTTGTATTGCTGCATTTGGACCAGTGCTTCGGCACGGAGCAGACGTGCTTCGATGAAATCATCTTTCAGTACGATGGCTTTCGTAAGATGGGCGATGCACATGATGCCGTCCCCTTGCCCATTGTCTGCTTTGCCGAGCAGGTAGTGTGCCATGGCGTTGCCCTTTTCTATTTCGATAGCCTTCTTTGCCGCTCCTGCCATGGCGGGATAGTCTTCCTGCATGTAGCATACGTTGGCAAGACTGAGGTAGGTGGAGGTATGTTCCGGCTCTATTTCGGTCATGCGTTCCAGTAGTTTGTGTGCCTCGTCCAGTTCGTTGGTCTGGGTGTAGACTTGGGCAAGGTAGCCCATGGTTTCAAAGTCTTCCTGAATGGCAAGGGCTTCAATGAAGCATTTGATGGCGTAGTCTGTACGGCCCATGCGTTGTGCACGCATACCGTCATACTTGAATATCTCAAAATTCTTCTGCTCGTTTTTTTTTTTCTCATTTGTCGGACTGTCTGACTTGCCGGAGAAAAAAGATTTAAAGAATCCCATAGGTGATTAAAAATTAAAGAATTAAAAAATAAAAAGGAAAAGGAGGAGCATGGCTGATAAGAGATGTTCCTCGTCAGCGGCAGGACATTCTTTTCCAACGGCAAAAGTAATGAATTATTTTTTGATTTGAATCATTCCGTTGACAGCAATTACCTTGCCTTCGTCCAACAATTCATGTAACACATCGATGAGCATGTTTTTATCGTCCGGTATCTGTTCTGCCAAAGTGGCTGGAGTTTGTTGTTTATCAGATAGGGCTTGAAGAATCTTTTCAGAAAGTTCCTTTTCCGAAAGGTGGCCGGAAGGTTTCTTGTTCTTCAAATTGATGCAAGTGTCGCACTGCCCGCAGTTATGCTCGTTCTTTTCTCCGAAGTAGTGTAGCAGCATCCGGCTACGGCACACGGTATCGCTGCTCACGTAATCCAGCATGGCACTTATGCGTTTCTCATATCGCTCTTTGCGTTCCTCGTACACGGTGGGAGGGATTTGCAGGTGGCGCATTTCAACCCTCTCTCGCGTGTATATTATATATGGTGTCTTTTTGCGGGGGATGTAACTGACGATATGTAGCTTGGCTAGGTGGATGAGCTGTTCATACACTTGCCGGCGTGTGAGTCCGGTGCATATGGCCAGTGAATCTTCATTGATGAAAGCATGGTCTGTGAAGACCCCGGTATAGGAGCGGAGAATGGTTTGGATGAGTTTGTCCATATCTTCGCCGAGCTCTCTCAGTTTATAAAGTTCATCTCGGCGGATAGTGAACAGTAGCCGGGATGCATTGTCTTGTTCATCTGTATATTCCAGGTATCCCGCTTGTGTCAGAATCTTCAAGGCACTGTCCACGGGAACGGGGAAGTACTTGAACTTTCGGCAAAAGTCTTCTATATTGAACTCGCGTACACAGCCTTGTCCATCTCCCATTGCCATCTGGTAATAGTATTGAAGATGCTCATATACTTCCTTTATATACTCTTTTTCAGGAAAGGTGTCGGGAATGCGTTTGTGCAGTGTTGCCTTATCCGACTTGGCGTAAAGGATGACCGCGTAGGCTTTTTGTCCGTCCCTTCCGGCACGTCCTGCTTCCTGGAAGTAGGCTTCTATGGAATCGGGCAGATCCATGTGGATGACAATCCGTACATCCGGTTTGTCGATACCCATACCGAATGCATTGGTGGCGACCATGACACGGCTTTCTCCTGTTTGCCAGCGTTGTTGGCGGATGTCTTTGGTGGCGTTATCCAGTCCGGCATGGTAGAAATCTGCGGTGATGTCTTCGTTGTGCAGCAGTTCGGTAATTTCCTTGGTGCGGCGGCGGTTGCGCACATAGATGATGGCGCTTCCGGGCATACGGCGCAGGATGTGCAACAGCTCTCCCGTCTTGTTTTCCGTCTTGCGGACGATATAGGCAAGGTTTTTGCGTTCGAAACTCATGCGGAACACATTTTCCTCACGGAAATGCAAACTGGCCTGGATATCTTTCACTACTTCCGGAGTGGCGGTGGCTGTCAATGCCAGGATGGGGATGCCGGGCAGCAGTTTGCGTATTTCGGCTATCTTCAGATAGGCAGGACGGAAATCGTAACCCCATTGTGATATGCAGTGGCTTTCGTCTACTGTAATCATACTGATTTTCATCTTCTGCAGTTTGGTGCGGAAGATTTCGGTATCGAGCCTTTCGGGGGAGATATAGAGAAACTTGAAATTGCCGAAGATGCAGTTCTCTAATGTGACGATGATTTCCTGCCTGCTCATGCCTGAGTAGATGGCAAGCGCTTTGATTCCTCGTTTTTTCAGGTTTTGTACCTGATCTTTCATGAGGGCAATCAACGGAGTAATGACCAGGCAAAGTCCTTCTTTGGCAAGTGCCGGAACTTGGAAAGTGATGGATTTTCCTCCTCCCGTGGGCATTAGTCCCAAAGTGTCCCGTCCCTCGGTAATGCTGTTGATGATGTCTTCCTGGATTCCCCGGAAGGCGTCATAGCCCCAGTATTGTTTCAGAAGCTTCCCCCCCAATCCACCTTCTCCAGCTCCTCCGCTATCAGGGGAGAGCAATCCCGTAGGGAGGGGAGTTTTGAAGTTACTATTGCTGTTCATGGTCTTATTAAACTTCTTGCCATTCCTATCGTAGGTGTTTCAAAATACTCTTAATGCTTTCTTTAGAAGCGGATTACGCGGAATAACGCGGATTCAGTAAAATAAATCCGTGGAATCCGCGTAATCCGCGCCTGAAATTATAACATAAAGAAAATGCTTATATACTTTTGATACATCCTCATGACTTTTAATTCGGCTTTATGTCTTCAATCTGCAACTGCACTTCACCCCTCTTATGAGTATTCTCTTCAATAGAATAGCAGATGTCGAAGGAACGTTTGGTCTTGATGAAGCGTACGTGGGAACTTTGCCCGAAAGCGATGCCGTTCATCACATTGTTCGATTTATTATCCACTAATTCCAGCTTGATATGTTCTTGGTCGCGACCTACGACTTTGCTGGTACCATAATCATAGACATTGTGCGTGCAGAAAATAGGTTTGGCATTGTCCGGTCCGAATGGATTGAACTTCTTCAGGTCGCTGAAGAATTTCGGAGTGATGTCTCTGAAATCAATCTCGGCATTGATGTCGATGACGGCGCATGTCTGTTCCGGCAGGATATTTTGTGATACGAACTCTTCGAAACGTTCGATAAAAGCTGGTACATTTTCCACCTTCATGGAAAGGCCGGCGGCATAGGTATGCCCTCCGAAGTTTTCCAGAAGGTCGCGGCAGTATTCAATGGCTTTGTAGACGTCGAATCCGGAGACGGAACGGGCAGAGCCGGTTGCCATGTCATCCGTGCGCGTCAGCACTACTGCCGGGCGGTAATAGATTTCAGTCAGCCGGGAGGCAACGATTCCGATGACACCTTTATGCCAGTCTTCATTGTACAATACTATAGAACGGCGATCGGCAAGTCCGTCCAAATCGGCCACAATCTTATTGGCTTCTTCGGTCATGGTCTTGTCCAAGTCCTTGCGGGTCTCATTGTATTGATTGATTTGTCCGGCTTTCTCCAGGGCAAGAGAGAAATCTTTTTCAGTAAGCAGGTCAACGGCTTCTTTTCCGTTCTGAATACGTCCGGAGGCATTGATACGAGGACCTATTTTGAATACAATGTCACTGACAGTGATATCCTTGTCCGTTAGTCCGCAGACATCAATGATGGCTTTCAGACCTACACTGGGATTGCTGTTCAATTGCTTTAGGCCATGGTAGGCAAGGATACGGTTTTCACCCATGATGGGTACAATATCTGATGCGATGCTGACGGCGCAAAGGTCCAATAGGGGAATTAGGTGATGGAACTCGATACCATTGTTGATGGCAAATGCCTGCATAAACTTAAAGCCTACACCGCATCCGGACAGATGCTCATAAGGATAGGTATTGTCTTCCCGTTTGGCATTCAGAATAGCTACAGCAGGGGGGAGTACATCATCGGGGACATGATGGTCGCAGATGATGAAATCAATGCCTTTCTCCTTGGCGTATGTGATTTCTTCGACGGCTTTGATACCGCAGTCCAATACAATAATTAAGCCTACACCACTTTCTGCGGCATAGTCTACTCCTTGGATTGAAACTCCATACCCCTCATTGTAACGGTCGGGGATATAGTAATCAATGTTCGAATAGAACTGTTGAATAAACTTATAGACCAATGCCACAGCCGTGGTACCGTCTACGTCATAATCTCCATAAACAAGAATGCGCTCTTTCTTTCCCATTGCCTTGTTCAGGCGCTCTACGGCTATATCCATATCCTTCATCAGGAATGGGTCGTATAAGTCCGGTAATTGGGGGCGGAAAAACTTTCGGGCATCCGCTGCCGTTGTTATTCCCCGCTCCACCAGCAATTTTCCCAATATTGAGCTAATTCCCAATTCTTGGGCCAGTTGTTGGCTTGCTTCTGCCTGTTCGGGTGTAATGGGTTGATAATTCCATTTGTAAGTCATTTTATATATTATTTTTTCTTTTTCTATCTCGAGATGTTGGGGAGTGGGGGCTAATACGTGCACTTTTCTCTAACAAGGTGTAAAGGTATGAAAAACTCTTGAAACGGAGGTGGATTCTGTGGAAAATCTTTATAACTATATGCATTCTCCACTAAAAATCTTTATTTTTGTATCTATAAAAAAATATCGCTATGCTTGTTTTTATTTCTTGTGCAAAGACCATGGCAGCGCACAACTCTGTTGTCGTGCCCGAAGTCACAGTCCCGAAATTTGAGGTGGAGGCTGTGCGGAATGCGTTGGAAATGTCTCAGTATTCGGTATCCGAATTGGAAAGGCTTCTTCGGGTGAATACCAAAATTGCTGCCGAGAACCGTTTGCGTTTTCATGATTTCTGTTCGGAAGAGAATTGTCCGATGCCGGCCATCTGCGCCTATACCGGAGCTGTTTTTAAACGTATTCTTCCGAAGGATTTTTCAGCGGAGGATTTTCGTTATGCGCAAGAACATCTGCGTATCACTTCTTTTCTTTATGGGTTGCTTCGCCCGCTGGACGGTATCAAACCCTATCGCTTGGAAGGAGATGTCCGTTTGCCCGAAAAAGGTGGAATATCCATGTTTGATTATTGGAAGCCTTTGTTGACGGATTACTTCATAGAGGAAATTAAAAACTGTGGCGGTGTTCTCATTAATTTGGCAAGTGCTGAAATGAAAGATTTGTTCGACTGGAAGCGGGTGGAGCAAGAGGTGCGTGTTATTACGCCCGAGTTTCAAGTTTGGAAGGCCGGACAGCCTAAGACTGTCGTTATCTATGCCAAGATGTGTCGCGGAGAGATGACGCGTTTTATTGTCAAGAACCGTCTGGAGTGTCCTGAGGAGTTGAAATCCTTTTCTTGGGAGGGCTTCGTCTGGGATGAGATACGCAGTACGGAGAATGTATGGCATTTTTCGTTAGGTACATCTATGTAATGAAAAGGTACATTACGTTTGGCTCGGATGTTACTATATGTTGCTTTTGATGTTTGCGCAAAATGAAGAACTAAATACGCAATTTAGGATGAGGGAAAAGAATGAACCCTCTACATTTGCATGCAGTAAACTTAAAAGCAATATACTATGAAGAGAAACGGATTTAGAACAGTTGTTGTATTAGCTTTGACCATATTTCTATTGAATGCTCCGGTTTGTGCTACAGCTCCCAGATTGCAGGATACTTGTGCGGAGGCGGGGGATGAGGCTGCATTGCGGCCTGAGTGGATGAGGATTCTCCATGATACACTTCCTATATGTAAGATTTCTATTCCCGGTTCACACGATAGTGGTAGTATCAAAGGAGGGCATATGTTGAAAACGCAAGCAACAGATATTCCTGCCCAATTGCAACAAGGCATCCGCGCTTTTGATATCCGTTTGGAAAAGAAGGATAATAAACTGGGGGTGTTTCACAGCCATGCCTTTCAGGATATATATTGGGAAGATGATGTTTTACCTGCTTTTATACACTTTTTGCAAACATATCCTTCTGAGACTTTGATTGTTTCTTTGAAAAAGGAAGGGGGAGAATCGCGGGATTATGCTTCTCTGCTGTCTGCTTCTTTAAGCAACCCTAAATATCAAAGTTATTTCGTGATGGACTTTCGTCCTGAACTGACGCTGAAAGATTGCCGTGGAAAGATTCTTTTCCTGCATAGGGATTATGCTATGGATAATTATCCTGGAGCAGCATGTGTAGGTTGGGAGGATGACAGCACTTGCCTGCTCACTCTTCGCAATAAAGATGGTAAGGAAGGGATAGCTCTGCTTGAAGATGAGTATCAATATGAATCGGGTGAGGAGGCCGGGAAGAAGGTCGGGGTTTGTATTCATAATATTGAAGGGATATCTGTTGAGCCGGTTTCTTCACGTCGGTGGGGGATTACTTTTGTAAGTGCGACGGGTCTGCCCTTGGGAACCCCTAAAGTCTTTGCTGATAAGGTGAACAAGTCTATTGCTGACTATTTAAAACAAAAGAATAGCCGGAATTGTGGTATTGTTTTTATCGATTTTGTCTGTGAACCTGGAGGAAAAGATTTGGTGGAATATTTGATTGACAGTAATGTTTGCGCAAAATGAAGATTTATATGCGCAATTGGGAATACTGAAAAAAAAGCATTTTTTTAATTTTGCACATGTTGAACACCTTAATGTTATATACTATGAAACTGTCAATAGATTTAGGAGGAACCAATATTCGAATAGCCCAAGTGGAAAAAGGGAACTGCTTGAATAAAGTGTCGGTTCCATGTTTAGCTCAGCAAGATGCTTCTACTGTGTTAAACCAGCTTTCCCAGCTTATTCGGAATATGATGAATGAGCAGGTAGATGGTATCGGTATCGGTGTCCCTTCAATTGTTGATCCGGAGAAAGGAATTGTATATAATGTAGCAAATATATCTTCTTGGAAAGAAATACACTTGAAGGAGATTTTGGAGAACGAATTCAAGGTGGCAGTTGCCATTAATAATGATTCCAACTGTTTCACTTTAGGGGAGAGCCTATACGGCGAAGGAAAATCTTACACCAATATGGTAGGCGTTACTATTGGGACCGGAATTGGAGCTGGTGTTGTCATTGACCGCCATTTGTATGGTGGGCAATATATGGGAGCCGGTGAGATAGGCTCATTTCCTTATTTGGACTCTGATTTTGAACACTATTGCAGTAGTTTCTTGTTTAAACGTTATGGAACTACCGGTGCGGTAGTAGCTGAAAAAGCCCAGCAAGGAGAACAAACTGCATTGGAGATTTGGAAAGAGTTTGGGAGGCATTTGGGCAATCTTATAAAGGCAATTCTTTTTGCCTATGCTCCCCAAGCTATTGTTTTAGGAGGCGGTATCGTATCGGCTTTTCCTTTCTTTAAAGATGCTATGGAACAAACAATGCAAAGTTTCCCCTACAAAATCATATCGGATAATGTGAGGGTAGTGGCTTCGCATAAAAAGGATTCCAGTCTATTGGGTGCTGCCGCTCTTCTTGAGTAATAATCCCTATACGATTTAATTGAAAAAATAATAAACGTTTTATTGTTATATTGTTTCACGGATAAATAAGGGCTGTTAGAGAAATACTCCTTTTGTAATAACTATGTAATTCTGCTTTCTGACCTTTGTGGCAGAATTATAATTTTTATATTATAAACTTTAAATTTTGAATGCATGAAACAAGTAAATCTTAGAATCTATCGAACGATTCTGACCCTATTGTTGGGGCTGTTCTTGTCGGCAGGTGCTTATGCACAGCAGATTTCTGTGAAAGGAACAGTAAAGGATCAGAATGGCGAACCAGTGATTGGTGCCAATGTCCTTGTCAAGGGGACGACGAATGGGGTAATTACGGATGTGGACGGAAAGTTCGCATTACAAACCACAGAAAAAGATGTTTTGGAAATCAGCTTTCTGGGGTATAAAACGCAAGAAGTAAAGGCATCGTCGAAGCCTATTACCATAATTTTGCAGGAAGATGCGGAATTGCTTGACGAAGTGGTGGTCATTGGCTATGGAACGAGTCGTAAGGAAGACTTGTCCACCGCGGTTTCTACAGTGAAAATGGATGATAAGTTGAAAAGCCGTCCTGCAAATTTAGGTTCTTATTTGCAAGGACAAATGCCGGGAGTCATGATACAGTCCAATGGTGGAGACCCGATGTCCGATGTCTCTCTGTCTATCCGTGGGCGTGGTTCGCGTGGTACGGACGACAGTTATAACAGCGGTGATGGTGTGCTCTATGTGGTCGACGGCGTGCCGGGAGCCCCTTTCAACATGGAAGATGTGGAAAGTATCACTGTGCTGAAAGACGCTGCTTCTGCTGCCATCTATGGTGCTAGCGTAGGTTCGGGCGGTGTGGTTGTGGTAACCACCAAGCAGGCTTCCGCAGGCAAGGTGAAGGTGAACATCAACATTTCCAAGAGCTTTAAGAACGCTGTGAACCTGCCGGAGACGCTGACTGCCGAAGAGTATAACAGAATCTGGGCTGATGCTTGTACGGCTACCGGTGACCCTCTCCACGCTTCCAGAAACCCGGAGATTTTCCCTTATGGCAACGTTACCCGTACCGATTGGATGGATGCCATCTTCCGCACCGGCTCGCTGGAACACTATGCCCTCTCTCTGTCGGGGGGTAGCGATACGATGAAGGGTTTCGCTTCGTTTGCTTATGATGACGACAAGGGGGTGCTCCTCAATACCTATGCCCGCAAGTTCTCTGCCAAGGCCAATCTGGACTTCCAGGTGGTAAAATGGCTAAAGGTGAGCGAGCGTGTCAGCTACGAATATAAAAACGGACAGGGCGATGTAGGTACCGGTCACGAAGGTGTGCTCAATCAGGCTGTCTTCTTCCCCCGCTCGGCAAGTATATATGACTACGACAAAGAGGGAAAATTGATGATTGATGAAAAAACAGGCAAACCGCTTTACCATGGCACTATCCCCCGTTGGGCATCTGCAGAGGGCATCAATAGTCCTTACGGTGAGATGCGCAACCCTGTTGCCATGTTGGAACGCCTCGACCAGATACGACCTTCCAACCGCATCTACTCTACTACTTCGTTTGAGTTGAAGCCTGTTTCGGGTCTTACGGTGAAGAGTGACTTTACTGCCGGAATCGACATTCGTACGGAAGACATATTCAATTGCCGTGTTCCCGAAATCGGTCGCCCAAATTCTGATAACTCTCGCGATAAGACCAATACTTGGAACAGCAAGCTTTTGTGGGAAACTACAGCCACTTATGCCAAGGTGTTTGCCGACAAGCATCACTTCAGTCTCATGGCGGGTTACTCCATGAGCTACGAAAAGTATAAATATGACGCTTACTACACTACCGGCTACGTCAATGAGGATCGTCACTCCATTACCAACGGCCAGGCAGGCGAATGGAGCAAATTTCAGCCGGAGGAAAACATTTGGGAGGAAAGTATGTTGTCGGTATTCGCTCGTCTGGGCTACTCTTACGAAGACCGCTACTTCCTTACTGCTAGCGTGCGCCGCGATGCCACTTCCAAACTCTATAAGGATAACAACTCCGGCGTGTTCCCTGCATTCTCGGCTTCTTGGAAGATTTCTTCCGAAGAATTCTTTGAACCTTTGAAGAATGTGGTGAATCTGCTGAAAGTCCGCGGAAGCTGGGGACAGGTAGGTAACGTGGCATTGGTTCCGCGCTATTCTTGGAATGTGCCTCTGAATGAAACCGATTGGGCGATGATTTATGGTAAAGATTTGAACAACATTGTATATGGTGGTGTATATGCCGGTTCTATCGGTACGAAAGACTTGAAGTGGGAGACCACCGAGCAGTGGGGAGTAGGTTTGGACATGGGCTTGCTGGACAACAGCCTGAATCTTACTGTGGACTACTTTAATAAGCGCACGAAAGACCTTATCGAGGTGGTGCCTGTTCCTTCGGTGGCAGGTATCTCTGTCTCTCCTTACGGCAACGTGGGCGATGTGGTGAACCGTGGTTGGGAATTCGGCTTGAGCTACAGCAAGAAGATAGGACACGTGACATTTGGTGTAAACGGTAACCTTTCTACTGTTCACAATGAAGTGCTCGACCTTGGTAACCTTGAATTCATGCAACACAATGTGGTAATCAACAGTCTTACCCCGTTGCGTTCCGCCGTGGGCCATCCTTGGTATTCTTATTACGTGCTGAAGACCGAAGGTATCTTCCAGAGTCAGGAAGAGATAGACAACTTTACTTGGAGAGACCCCGAAACGGGCATCAAGCAAAAAGTGCAGCCCAATGCCAAGCCCGGTGACTTCAAGTATGTGGACTTCAACAACGATGGCAAGATTACCGATGATGACAAGCAATATCTGGGCAGCTATATGCCTAAGATTACTTTCGGCTTTGGCGGTAACTTGCAGTGGAAAGGCATCGACTTCAGCTTCCAGTTCCAAGGTGTGGGGAAATCCACCGTTTACAACGGCTTCAAGCAGATGGGTTACACCGGTCGCGGACAGGGTGGCAATATGCTTGCCGACGTAAAGAACTCCTGGGAATATAACAAGACTTCGGGCGTGCCCAGAATCGGTTTGATTTCCGATCCTAATGGAAACTACAACAGCTTGAACGACTTCTTCTTGGAAGATGCCAGCTACCTCCGCCTGAAGAACGTTACCATCGGCTACACATTGCCCGACAATGTGATGAGAGCCATCGGTCTGCCGGGCAGCACGGCTCGTTTCTACCTGAACGGCGAAAACCTCTTTACGGCTACCGATTATAGTGGTATCGACCCCGAAGTAGGAAACTTTGGTATCGACGGAGGTACATATCCCGTGGCACGCTCTTTCAGTATCGGATTTAACTTTAGCTTCTAAATGAAAACCAAACTCTAAAAAACAGTAGATTGAAATGAAAAAATATAAAACTATAGCATTGTCGCTCTTGCTGGGCTTTTCATTGGCCGCCTGCAGTGATTTCCTGGAATTCGACCCTTATGGACTGGAGGGCAGTACCAATTTCTGGAAAACGGAAGAAGATGTGGAAAAGGCGTTGAATGCTTTCCATGAGTTCACCTACCAAGAAGGAGTGACGGGCCGCGGATTCATGTGGTTTGAGAATTGTAGTGACAACATGGTGACCGGTCGTTCACAGAGTGAGGCACAGGCCATTAAGGATTTCCAAATGACCCCGGAAAACGGTCGCGACCAAAAAGACAATTGGCCGTGGATGTACCGCATCATTGCCCGTGCCAACGATGTGTTGCGCAATGTGCCCGACATGTCCATCTCCGGGAGTGTAAAGAACCGCGCCATCGGTCAGGCACGCTTCTACCGCGGTTTCAGCTATTTGTGGCTGGCTCCTTGGTATGGCGATAACGGTGTGAACGGCGGTATTCCTATCGTAACGGAAAAAACGCCGACTGCCGAAATAGACCAACCGCGTCCGACTTCGGTGCTTGCCAACTATGACATGATTATAGAAGACATGCGCGCTGCCGCCGATTTGCTTCCCTATTTGTCCGAAATGGCCAACGAAGACTATGGTCGTCCTCACAAGGCTGCATGCTGGGCATTTGCAGCTCGTGCGGCACTTTACGCTTCGCAGTTCGATGCTAAGTATTACGACACGGTTATCGAGATGTGTGACAAGGTGATGGGTATGACAGGCGCGGATAAACGTGGCCTCTATCCCGACTTTGCCCGTCTGTGGCGCGAAGAGAACAACTTCTGCGAAGAATACATCTTCTCGTTGCTGGGTAATGCAGTGGAAGGTCCTAAATTCCATGGCATGTCGTTTGAGAACGGTGGCTGGGGATTGTATAATACGTGGGGGTACTTCCAGCCTACGCTTGAGCTTTACAACGCTTACGAAGCAGGTGACGAGCGCCGTGACGCTACTATCCTTTATCCGGGCGACCATATCCAGTTTGTGGGGCAGGATGTTACATGGGCGGTAGGCTCATGGGCTACATCAAGCACGTCAGGCTTGACCTGGAGAAAATTCATGTCTCCTTGGGAAAACGCCGACTGTATAGGAAAAAAAGTGAACTCCAATATGAACAATGCCAGCAACGTGCTGGGCACTTGCCTTATCCGTTATGCCGACATTCTGTTGATGAAGGCAGAAGCTCTTATCTGGAAGAACGGCGAAGGTGATTCCGAGGCCAAGTCTCTGCTGAATCAGATTCGCAAGCGTGCCGGATTGCCTGAAAACAGCCAAGCCACCAAGGTGCAATTGAAGAACGAACGCCGTTGTGAACTTGCATTTGAGTTCCAACCCAGTCGCCACCTTGACCTCGTGAGATGGCACGATGCACAGGAAGCTTATGCCAAGCCGTTGCATGGGGTGAAGACCACTACTAACCCTGACGGCTCATTTAATGTGCAGGAGGTTGAAATCTGGCCTGCACGTACATTCAATCCGAATGTAAACCATGTGTTCCCGATTCCTGCCAAAGAGGTGGCAAACAGCAAGAACTTGAAGCAGAATGTTTATTAATGTTTAAATAAATCAATAAAATGAATACGAGATTTTATCCTTATATCATATTGGTGCTCTTCGTGATGGTCTTTGGGGGATTTTTCTCCAAAGCCAAGGCGCAGGACAACCGGTTTAAAGTGATTACTTTCAATGTCTTGTCCTTCGAACAGGAGGATAAATGGGGGGAGCGTAACTCTTTTGATGTGACTCCTTATTCCGACTTCTTGAAAGATGAAAATGCGGACTTTATCATACTCAATGAGGTGGAGAACAGAAGTTCCCGCCAGATGAGAGATGGAAAATATATAGATAAAGTGCAGGAAATTGCCGATAAGTTGGGTATGTTTGCCATCTATGGCTATTCTTATAACCTGAATAACAAGCAGGGACAAAACCCCGAAGAGAACTATACCTATTGCATGAACGAGCTTTATGGTAACGCCATTTTGAGCAGATACCCTATTATCGCTTCTCGTACAATGCAGCTTCCCCGTCCGGCAGGTTCTTCTGACCAGCGTGGTGCCGTGATTGCCGAGGTGGCGTTGCCTTCGGGCGACATCATTGCTGTGGTTGCCACTCACTTCGACCATACCGGAGGACAGCAGGAACAGGCGGAAGCATTGATTGCATTCTTGAACGATACCAAGGTGCCTGCTCTTCTGGCCGGTGACTTGAACGTTTATCCCGGTGCTTCGCCCATAGAGCTTATTGGAACTGAATTTGACCAAATGGGGAACCATTGGGTAGATTATATCTTTGCTTCCAAAGGCGGTTGGAATAAAATTAGTGAAAAGTTTGTGGATGCAGGAAAGCTTTCTGACCATGATCCGGTAATAGTTGAGGTTGAACTTAAAAAGTAATACGATAACGATATGAAAAAGAATATATTATATACATTCGCCGCACTAGGATTCTGCTCAGTACTGGCAGGCTCCTGTATCGCAGAGGACCTTGGAGTGGGCAATATCAAGCAGGAAGAGAACGCTAACTCCGATTGGAACAAAACCAGAAGCGTGGAAGTTCACTTTTTGTCGGCACTGAATGACGCCAACATTGGGGAAACCGATGCGATTGTCAATCATATCAACGCGTTGGGCGAGGATTGTTCCATTGGTGTGATAGACCGTGTGGACGTAAGCGGTGGCAGCAATATGGCCACTCATATCTCTTTTGCCACCAGCCGTTTTCCCGGTTATGCATTGAATAAGGTTGTTAAGAATGGAAATGGCATTGCTACGGAAGGCTCTCTTATCTTGTACAATCACAAGAACAATGCTGAAGAAGGATTCAAGGTGAGTAACGATTGCTTCATCAAGTTTATCAGCATTATGTGCAAGAGTATGGTGAAGGAGAACCAGAAGGACATATTGGTGCCTTTCGCTACGGCACGTTTTAGCTCTAAAGAGCAGATAAATGCTGCAAAATCGGCACTGGGAACCGTTGTGGACAGCAGGCACAATGGTGTGTTGATTGGTACTGTGAAAAGCAATCTTGTGGAGGACTTGAAGAGGGTTGCAGAGTCCATCAGCAACGTAAAGTTTAGCCAAGCTGATATTGCAGCCGGAGAATATGCTATCTTTATGGTTGCAGACAAATCGTGGGTTCTTCGTGAGACTACCACAAATTCAGTGTCCGGCAATGTGAAAGATTATTGTCTGGCCATTGAACCGGGTGTGGAATGATAAAATAGACCTCATTGCCATTGGTCTGATCTGCAAGGGTTGGTGTGCGTGGCATATCGGCTCTTGCAGAATTTTGTTATATGGGAAGGTTTTGTTATCTTTCCTCTGAAGAAAAAATGATTTCTTTATTATGGCGGTGTAAAAAACTCATGCTTTTTATGTACTTTTGTGTCTGTAAGAGTAGGAAAACATCGTAAACAATAACTTGAAAAACATTCATCTCAATGAATTTGAAAGAACTTCTGTATGCCGTTTTGGTCGGTGTAGTGTGTGGGGCTTGTTCGTCCGATGTGAAACAGCCTGTTGATTGCGTAGACCCGTTCATCGGTACCGGCTTCCACGGACATACCTATCCGGGGGCGACTGTGCCTTTCGGGGCAGTGCAACTGAGTCCCGACACGCGTGCCGGAAACTGGGATGCCTGTGCGGGGTACCACTATGACGACAGCACTTTGAAGGGATTTTCGCATACCCACCTTAGCGGCACCGGCTGCATTGACTTGGGCGACGTCCTGTTTCGCCCCACTACACAAAAGCCGGACTTGACGGCCGAAACGCTTTGTCTTCCTGCGGCTTTCAGCCATAAAGAAGAGGAGGCTTCCGCCGGATATTATTCCGTCGTGCTGAAAGAAGAAGGTATAAAGGTGGAACTGACGGCAACCGCCCATGCCGGTGTGCACCGCTACACATTCCCCGCTGGAAAGGAAGCGGCTGTCATCATCGACTTGGCACATCTGCTCGATAACGAACATATCTATGAAGCTACACTGGAACAGACGTCCGACTATGAGATTGCCGGTATGCGCCGCACTAGGGGATGGACGGATAACCAGTATGTCTATTTTGTGGCGCAATTCTCTAAACCTTTTAAGACGGTGGACTTTGTGCAGGAACGGAAACCGGTTGCTACACAGGCAAAATTGACCGGTACCCACTTGCAGGCTTGCTTGGCTTTTGACAACAGCGACGGAGAACCCTTGGTGGCAAAAGTCGGGCTGTCCGTTGTCAGCGAAAAGAATGCACGTGAAAATTTGGAATTCGAAGTGGCGGATTTCGATTTCGATACCGTGCGCAGTGCTGCTCGTACTGCTTGGGAACAGGCGCTCTCTGCCATTGTGGTAGAAGGCGGCAATGCGGACGACAGGAAGATTTTCTATACGGCTTTGTATCATTCGATGGTGGTGCCCAATGTGGTGAGCGATGTGAATGGTGAGTATCGCCGTCACGACATGACGACAGGCAGGATGCCCGAGGGCAGGAAGCATTACTCCACTTTCTCCTTGTGGGACACTTTCCGTGCTTGGAATCCGCTGATGACACTACTCGATGCCGGATTGGTGAATGACATGGTGAACTCTTTCCTGGATATTTATGATGCTTCGGGCGAACTTCCCATCTGGCCTCTTTCTGCCGGAGAGACGGGGACGATGATAGGCTATCACTCCGCTTCTGTCATAGCAGATGCTTATCTGAAAGGCATCCGTGGGTTTGATGCCGAGAAAGCGCTGGAAGCAATGGTAGCCTCTGCCGAGAAGAACGAAAAAGGGGCGGACTGCTATGTGCGGAACGGTTTCATCCCCTCGAACATCAAGCGGGAATCTATCTCTTGCCTGCTGGAATTTGCCTACGATGACTGGTGCATAGCCCGCATGGCGCAAGAGATGGAGAAAGAAGATATTTGCAAGACATTCATTGCACGTTCGCAAAACTATGTGAATGTGTTTGATGGGGCTACCAAGTTTTTCCGTCCCAAACGGATGGATGGCAACTGGGAAGCACCGTTCAAGCCGTTGGAGGTGGGACGTGCCTATACGGAGGCCACTGCCTGGCAATATCGTTTCTTTGTGCCGCATGATGTGAACGGCATGATGCAGTTGTTTGGCGGCAAGGATGATTTTGTAGTGGCACTCGATTCCATATTCTCTTCGGACTTGAAGCTGGAAGGGGAACTTTCGGACATCACCGGCTTGATAGGTCAGTATGTGCATGGCAATGAGCCGAGCCATCATATCGCTTATCTGTATGACTATGTCGGTCAGCCTTGGAAAACCCAGGAACTGACACGCCGGTTGCTGCGTGAGATGTATGCACCCACTCCCGAAGGCATCATCGGTAACGAAGATTGCGGGCAGATGTCGGCATGGTATATCCTTTCAAGTCTGGGCTTCTATTCCGTGTGTCCCGGTAGCAATGAATTTGCACTGACCACGCCGCTGTTTGATAAGGCGGTGATAAGGCTGGCCAACGGAAAGACATTGTCTGTGCTTGCCAACAATCCGGAAAAGAATATCTACATAAACAAGGTAGAACTGAATGGAGAAGCCATAGAGGGTAACTTCATTACCTATGAACAGCTGATGGAAGGGGGCGAATTGCGTTTTACGCTGACAGACAAGCCGGACAAGAGCCGTGGAGTTTCGGAAGAGTCGGCGCTTTACTCTTATACTAAGGAGCATGTGGTGTCTGTCCCATACGTTGACAAAGACCTGAATCTGTTTATGGATAAGATAACGGTGGCACTGGCCACGGTAACGGCAGGAGCAGAAGTGAGATATACGCTGGATGGAAGCGAACCTACAGAACTGTCACCGCTCTATGAAAAGCCGCTGGAACTGGACCAGACTACTCCCATAAAGGCAAAAGGATTCAAGGACGGATTCTGCCCAAGCCATACACTCTCCATCATGGCCACCAAGGCTGAGATGAAACCTGCACTTGCAGTCTGTCCTGTGCGGAACGGCACATCCTACAAATATTTCGAGGGTACTTACCGGAAGGTGGCGGATATAGAGAAGAGTCCGTTGCTTGATATCGGTATCATGGCAGAACCTTCCATCAAGGAGGCACGTCAGGAAGACCACTTCGGCTATATCTTCTCCGGTTTGATAGAGGTGCCCGAAGATGGAATCTACACCTTTATGACTCGTTCGGACGATGGCAGCGTATTGTACATTGATGATGAGATGGTGGTGAATAACGATGGTTCGCACGCCGCTATTCCTGCTACGGGGACTGTGGCACTGAAGAAAGGATTCCATGCTTACAAGCTGTATTACTTTGAGGATTACGAAGGAGAAGAGCTGGGTTGGGGCTGGAAACTTCCTTCGGCACAGGAGCTGTCACCTATTCCTGCTTCTGCATTGTATGTGAAATAGTCAAAAAACAGATAACCATGAAGAAAATAGCTTTATTACTTTTCCCGCTTCTGCTCGTATCGTGCGGACAGGAGAAACAGGACAAGCCTGCCGTGCAGGAATCTACTATGAATGTGATGTCTTTCAATATAAGGTATGACAATCCAGAAGACAGCCTGAACAATTGGCGGTACAGGAAAGACCGTGCGGCCAATGCCATCCGCTTTTATGATGCGGACATTGTGGGCATGCAGGAGGTGCTGCACAACCAGTTGCAGGACTTGCAGCAGCGCCTTCCGGATTATGGAGTGATAGGTGTGGGTCGCATAGATGGTAAGGAAAAAGGAGAATATAGCGCGCTCTGGTATAAGAAAGAGCGTTTTGAGGTACTTGATTCCGGCACATTCTGGCTGAGCGAAACGCCCGAAGTGGCAGGTTCCAAAGGTTGGGACGGTGCTTGTGAACGTGTTGCCTCATGGGCGAAATTGAAAGACAAGGTTTCGGACAAGGAGTGCCTGGCCATGAACACGCACTTGGATCATGTGGGCGTTGTGGCACGCCGCGAGGGAATCAGCCTTATCTTGAATAAAGTGAAAGAATTGGGTAACGGGATGCCGGTGGTGCTGACCGGAGACTTTAACTCTACACCGGAGTCGGATGTCATCAAGCATATCACCAACCCGGAAGATCCGGGACATCTGACGGATGCACGCACGGTGTCGCCCGTAGTATATGGACCTGCATGGAGTTTCCACGATTTCGGCAGCATTCCCTACGAACGTCGTTCACTGATAGATTATGTGTTTGTGGGCAACGGATGGAAAGTGCTGAAATATGGTGTGTTGGCCGAGATGGAAAACGGGGCTTTCTTGTCGGACCATGCTCCGGTGCTGGTGACGGTAGAATGAAATGATATGTCGTAATTCACCACAGAGGACACAGAGTTCTACAGAGTTTTTTTGAATTATGAATTAAGAGAAGAATTTGTGTCAATCTGTGTAATTTGTGGTGAAAAATAAAAAATAGAAAGATGAAAAGAATAGTAAAGATAAGTGTATGGGCACTTTTGGCAATCGTGTTGCTGCCCGTTGGAACATCGGCACAAAGCCGTCGTGACAAAGAACAGACCTACGTGTTGGAACAACCGTATGAAGTGACCAAAATAACGCCTCCGCAAGGCAAGAAGGTGAAGAACGTCATCCTAATGATTGGCGACGGAATGAGCTTGATGCACGTTTATTCGGCATGGACCGCAAACAGGGGAAAGCTTTTCCTGGACAACTGCCAGGCGGTGGGTTTGTCTAAGACTTATTGTGCCGACAAGCTGATTACGGACTCCGGTGCCGGAGGAACGGCGATTGCCACCGGACAAAAGACCAATTACCACTATGTGGGAGTGGATACGGAAGGACGACCTTTGAAATCTCTGATTGATTTGGCTTCGGAAAAAGGAAAATCAACGGGTCTGGCAGTGACCTGCCGCCTATGGGATGCTACTCCTGCCGACTTCTGCTGTCACAACAAGGACAGGGATGCAGAAGAGGATGTGGTGACGGGATATGTGGATTGCAAGGTCGACTATGTGTTTGGCGGCGGTGCACAATACTTCGAGAACCGGAAGGACGGACGCAATTTGTTTGAAGAACTGCGTACGAAGGGTTTCCAGACACCCCGCACTTGGGACGAACTGGCGGCTATAGGGAGTGGCAAGGTGTTCGCAGTGCCTTATCCAAAGGATACACCTCTTCCGGCAGAGCGTGGCGACCTCTTGGCGCGTGCATCCTTGAAAGGTATCGAATTACTGAATCAGAACAAGAAAGGGTTCTTCATGATGATAGAGGGCTCGCAGCTGGATGATTACGGACATTTCAACGACCTGGACTTGCTGATGCAGGAAACGCACGACTTTGACCGTACCATCGGAGCTATCTATGAATGGGCTGCTAAGGACGGCGAAACGCTGGTTGTAGTGACGGCCGACCATGAAACCGGAGGACTTACGCTTGTGGACGGCGATTTGAAACAAGGCAAGATTGTCTGCAAGTTTTCCACCGGCAGCCATAGCGGTGTGATGGTGCCTGTATATGCTTTTGGTCCCGGAGCGGAAGAATTTACCGGAATCTATGAGAATACGACCATCTTTGATAAAATAAAGAAGTTGCTTAAATTATAACCAAATAACTCTATTTCCCATGCTGAAACATGTTTTATTGGCAGGTCTGTTGTCGCTCTCGGTGGGTTCGTCGCTCAATGCCCAGAGCTGTGGCAACGATGAGAAGTATCGTCTGCCCTACAAGAATACTTATGTGAAAGAACCGTTGGTCACTGAAAACGAATATCGTGTGGCAAAACCTGAGACGATTGTGCCGAAAAGCTTCGAAGAAGCCCGGCAGATTCTTCCCAATCCCATTTGGGGTGGACATGACAAGGAACTTGAAATGTATTGGAAGGCATGGGAAATAGCTATCGGTAATATTCGTGCTCCTCAAGCAGGCTCGGGTTTTGTCTCAAGCTATTTGGATACAGCTTATAATGGTAATATCTTTATGTGGGATTCCTCTTTCATTCTGATGTTTGCCCGCTATGGTACCCGTTTCTTTCCTTTCCAGAATACGCTGAACAACTTTTACGCCAAGCAGCATCCCGACGGTTTCATTTGCCGTGAAATAAAGGCAGATGGTGCCGATTGCTTTGAACGCTATGATCCGGTGAGTACCGGACCGAATTTGATGCCTTGGTGTGAGATGGTCTATTTCCATCAGTTTGGTGATACAGAACGCCTGCACAAGATATTTCCGGTACTTTGTGCTTATTATAAGTGGTTGAAATTGAACCATACTTGGAGAAATGGAACCTACTGGTCAAGCGGATGGGGAACCGGCATGGATAATATGCCCCGTGTTCCGTCGGAATACAGCCCTATCTACAGTCACGGGCATATGATTTGGTTGGATACAAACCTACAGCAATTATTTACTGCCAATTTACTACTTGAGATGGGCTTTTATCTGGAACGTTGGCAAGAGATAGAAGAGTTTGAAGACGAAGCCAAAATGCTGGGAAAATATATCCATGACAATCTTTGGGATGAAAAGACCGGTTTCCTTTATGACCAATATGCTGACGGTACTCTCTGTACAACCAAGGGAATAGGTGCCTATTGGGCTCTGTTTACTGATGTATTGGATTCTGTACAGTTGGACCGTATGGTGAAGGAATTGGATAATCCTGCCACATTCAACCGGAAACACCGTATTCCTTCTTTGTCTGCCGATAATCCCAAATACAAGGAGAATGGCCGTTATTGGCAGGGTGGCGTATGGCCGGGAACTAATTACATGGTGATGCAGGGACTTGTGCAGAAAGGTTATGGTAAACTGGCACGGGAGATTTGTTTGAATCATTATGCTCAAGTGTTTGAGGTCTATAAGAAGACTGGAACTTTTTGGGAATATTATGCTCCGGAAAGTGCTGAGCCGGGATTTATGGCAAGGGATAATTTTGTAGGTTGGGCAGGACTTCCTCCTATTGCCGAATTGATAGAATTTATTATCGGTATTCGGGGAGATTATGCCAAAAAGCAGATTATCTGGGATATGAATTTGACGGAGACTAACGGCATAGAACGTTATCCTTTTGGTCCCGAAGGGCTTATTTCCTTAAAAGCTGAGGCACGCCGTTCGGCAAGTGATGAACCTCGTATTACAGTAGATTCCAATATCGATTTTGAACTGTGTGTACTCTATGGTGGAAAAGAGAAAAAGATAAATGTGACATCCGGTAAGCATACCTATTAAAGAAGACATCAATCATGAAAAACAATATGTCAAGACGCCAATTTCTGAAGACTGGCGGGCTTGCCTTGGCTGCAATGACCTTTCAGCCCGCTTCCGTGTTATCTTCATCCGGGACTTTGAGCCAGAGATATGTTTCGTTGCGTCCTTCTGCAAGCAAAAGGAGCTTCATTTCGAAGGCAGTAGATGCTGCCATTGAAGAAGCAAAGCCTAAAATAAAGGACGAGAAGTTGCGCTGGATGTTCGAGAACTGTTTTCCCAATACGCTTGACACTACTGTCAGATATAGAGTGAAGAATGGCAGACCGGATACTTTCGTCATTACAGGTGATATAGATGCCATGTGGCTGCGCGACTCTTCAGCGCAAGTATGGCCCTATCTGCCGTTGATGAAGAAAGATAGGGACTTGCAGCTGATGGTGGCAGGACTTGTCAACAGACAGACTGAATGTATCTTGATAGACCCGTATGCCAATGCCTTCAACGACGGGCCGTTGGGCAGCTATTGGGAAACCGACCATACACAACATATGGTTAAGGAACTGCATGAACGCAAATGGGAGATAGATTCTTTGTGCTATCCCATTCGTTTGGCCTATCATTATTGGCAATACACGGAAGACACGTCTGTGTTCGATGAAAATTGGCATAAAGCGATGCTGCTGGTGGTCAAGACCTTTAAAGAGCAACAGAGGAAACAAGGCTTAGGACCTTATAGCTTTACGCGCGATTGCGACCGCCCTACAGATTCGCAGATTAACAACGGATGGGGAGCACCGGTAAAGCCGGTCGGCTTAATCGTTTCTTCTTTCCGTCCGTCAGATGATGCTACACAATACGGTTTTCTGATTCCTTCTAATATGTTTGCAGTTGTGTCATTGCGCCAATTGGCCGAGATAGAGGATAAAGTTTATGGAAACAAGGACTTCTCTGGCAAATGTATAGCACTGGCAGATGAAGTGGATGCAGCTATCCGCAGGTATGGTACTTTCAATCATCCGGTTTGTGGACGTATTTATGCTTTTGAGGTCGACGGTTTTGGTAACGCGCTTTGTATGGACGATGCCAATGTACCCAGTTTGCTGGCTGCGCCTTATCTGGGTTATTGTTCTTTTAAAGATGCGATTTACCAGAGTACCCGCAAAATGATATGGAGTGACAATAATCCTTATTTCTTTAAAGGAAAAGCCGGCGAAGGGGTAGGAGGTCCTCATGTGGGATTGAATTATATCTGGCCGATGAGCATCATTATGAAGGCTTTTACAACGGATGATTCCGAAGAAATACGTGCTTGTCTGAAGCAACTTCGTGATACGGACGGAGGGACGGGCTTTATGCATGAGTCTTTCCATTCGGAGGATGCCGCGGACTTTACTCGTTCCTGGTTTGCCTGGACAAATACTTTGTTCGGTGAACTGATATTGAAGACAATCAAGGAATATCCCAACTTATTATCCCAAATACTATGAAGATAAGATATTGGTTACTGGCTATGTCATTCATTTTTCTCTCTTGTGGGAGAGTGGCTGATGATGTAGCGGCAAACTATGGTATTATACCCATGCCGAATGAACTTGCTCCAATGCAGGGAGTGTATGTCCTGCAAGGGGAAAAAACAGTGGCTGTCCCTTCCGGGGAAGCCGCGATGAAAGTTTTTCATTATTTGGAGGATGCGTTGAAAAACACTTCTGTAACGCTGAAGGGTATTTCGGAAACGGGAAAGGCCGATATTTGCTTATCTATAGATAATTCCTTGCCCAATGAGGCCTATACATTGGAGGTTTCTTCCGATAGGATAAATATATCTTCCAATGAAACTGCCGCAGGATTTTTTTATGGTGTCCAGTCTTTGCTGCAGCTCATGCCGGCAGCCATTTATGATGGTGACCGGAAATACGAAGGAAAGATTAGGATTCCTGCTGTCAGCATTACGGATGCTCCCCGTTTCCCTCATCGTGGGGCTATGATGGATGTAGGACGTAATTTTCTGCCCAAAGAGGAAGTGCTGAAGTTTCTTGATTTGATGGCATTCTATAAATTGAATAAATTCCATTTTCATCTGACAGATGACCAAGGATGGAGAATAGAAATAAAGAAATACCCGAAACTGACTGAAATAGGTTCTTATCGTAAACAGACTCAGATAGGACACTCTGATTATTATTTTCCACGGCGTTACGATGGAAAAGAAAAGAGAGGTTATTATACGCAGGAAGAAATAAAGGAAATTGTGAAGTATGCATCCGACCGTTTCATTACGGTCATTCCCGAAATAGAAATGCCGGGGCATGCATCCGCAGCACTGGCTTCCTATCCGGAACTTTCTTGCGGATTGGGAAAGACTTATGTGGTGCGTGATTATTTTGATGTTTTTGATGAGGTCTATTGTTCCAAAGAGCATACATTTGAATTCTTACAAAATGTGCTGACCGAAGTTATGGAACTCTTCCCCAGCCATTATATCCACATTGGTGGAGATGAGTGTCCCAAGAAAGCATGGAAGAAGTGTGCCCATTGCCAGCATTTGATGAAGCGGGAAGGTCTGCCCAACGAAGAAGCTCTGCAAAGTTGGTTTATCCATCGGATTGAGCAATTTGTGAACAGTAAAGGGCGTGACATCATCGGGTGGGATGAGATTCTGGAAGGAGGGCTTGCCCCTAATGCTACCGTCATGTCATGGCGTGGCGAGAAAGGAGGTATCGAAGCGGCTCGCCAACGGCATAAAGTCATTATGACACCCGGCAAAAAGTGTTATTTGGATTACTACCAGGAAAGTCCGGAATTCGCTCCGTTGGCTATCGGCGGTTTCCTTCCATTGGATACGGTGTACAATTATAACCCGCTTCCTGCAGAACTGACTCCGGAAGAACAAGCTTATATAATAGGTGTACAAGCCAATATCTGGGGAGAGTACATACAGACTCCCGAGTATTTTGAATATATGGCTTTCCCCCGTTTGCTGGCTATGTCAGAGGTGCAATGGACACAGCCGGAACATAAGGACTTCGAGTCGTTTGCCCGTAGGCTGGATAAGGAGTTTGAACGATTGGATTATTGCGGAGTGAATGCTTGCCGCAACTTCTATGAAGTCAATCAGACTGGTGCGTGGAACAAGTCGCAGCAGACTTATGAGGTGACTTTGAACACCTTCTGTCCGGATGCCGATATTTACTATGCCGTAAATGATTCAACGGTCAACACTTCATCTTCCCTTTATGGGACTCCGATACCGTTGGACGAGGATGCAACTGTTTATTCGGCAGTTTACAGAGACGGTAAGCCGCTAGGGAAAGTGACCCGCAAGAGTTTTGCTGTAAACAAGGCAACCGGATGTGACTATACTTGTAATCCTGAAGCAGGATGGGAGCACTTGAATAAAGGCTTCGGACTAACTGATGGACGATGTGGCTATGCCCGCGACATGCGTCGCTGGATTAGCTTCTACCAGGATACTGTACAGATTGTAGTGGAACTGAAGAAACCTCAAAAAGTCAAGGAAGTTGCCTTTTCTTCTTTATGGAGGCCGGTAAATGGGATATGGCCGGCAAGAGCGATGGGTGTCTCTGTTTCAATGGATGGTCAGACTTTTATTCCGGTGGGCACTAAACGGCTGACTTATGATTTTACCTTGACGGAAGGTACCCGCTTCCCGGTATCTCTTTCATTTGCCGAAACGGAAGCTGCATTTGTCCGCTTGGAATTATTGAGTGGTGGCTTGTGCCCGAAAGGATATTTTCATGAAGGGTTGCAGAGTGAGTTGGCAATAGATGAAATAGAAATATATTAATCTCAAGAAATTATGAAGAAAATAGCTGTTTTTTTAATTGTACTATTGGGCTGTATGTCGGTAACGGCTTTTGCGCAGAAGCAATTCTTTTTTAAGAATGGCAAGTTTGTAGTAGCACAATTTACAGATTTGCACTGGATGCCGGGTTCTGCAAAGTGTGCCGAAACGGCAGCTACTATCCGTGCTGTCCTGGCAGCCGAACATCCGGACATTGCTATACTGAGTGGGGATGTGGTGACCGATGACCCTGCTATGGATGGATGGAAAAGTGTAGTGGATATTTTCAATGAAGCTAAGATGCCTTTTGTGGTGATGATGGGAAACCATGATGCAGAATATTTGACGCGCAATGAAATCTATGATTTCCTCTTGAAGTCTCCCTACTATGTGGGGGCAAAAGGCCCTGAAGATATTATGGGATGTGGTAATTGTGTGATTTCTATTTATAGTCCGGAGAAGAAGGACCAGGTAGAGGCATTGCTCTATTGCATGGATTCCAACGACTATCAGCCTAATAAAATCTATGGTGCTTACGACTGGATTCATTTCGACCAAATAGAATGGTACAGAAAGCAAAGTAAACACTTTGCGGAGAAGAACGGTGGTAATCCCGTTCCTGCTTTGGCCTTTTTCCATATTCCGCTGATTGAATACAACGAAATCAGAGGTGACGGGAAAACTTATGGCAATGATAAAGAAGGTGGAGTTGCCTCCGCTAACATCAATTCCGGTATGTTTGCTTCCTTCCTTGACATGAGGGATGTAATGGGAGTATTTGTAGGGCATGACCATGATAACGATTTTATAGGAATAGATAAAGGTGTTGCATTGGGATACGGACGGGTGACCGGTGCGGATGCGTATGGAGAGTTGACGAGAGGAGCCCGTATCATTGAACTGTACGAAGACCAATTCAAATTTGACACATGGATTTCCACTCCTTCGGGAAGGGAGGCTGCCTACTATTACCCTTCAGGTCTGAATTCGGATGAGGAGCAGAGTATGGCTTATTTGCCGGCTACGGGAACTTCTCCCAAGAAGCAGGGTGTGGCATATACCTATTATGAAGGCAAATGTAAACGTGTTGCCGATATTGCCGCCTGTAATAAAGTGAAGGAAGGGGTGATGAAGAATTTCTCGATTGAAGAAGCAGCCGTCCCTGATCATTTTGCTTATGATTTCCGTACGTTGGTGAAAATTCCAGAAAGGGGAGTATACCGTTTCTATACTTTTTCCGATGATGGTTCTAAACTATACATAGACGGTAAGTTGATTGTTGATAACGACGGCGGACACAGCGGACGCCGTTCCGAAGGGAAAGTCGCTCTCGAAGCAGGGTACCACGAGTTGCACCTGCTGTATTTCGAAGATTACATGGGCCAGGAATTGGAAGTCGGGTATTCGGGGCGGAATGTTCTGGAAACCGTGTTACCTGATACCATGTTGTTTGTACCGGATTAAATCAGCGCTGGTAACTCTTTGTCTGGTACTCTTTCCGATATTCATTGGGGGAAACTTTCTTCAAAGCTTTGAATTGGCGGGACAAGTTCTTCAGGTTATTTATTCCGACTTGTTCCGCCACATCTGCAATCGGAGCATCACTGGCCAACAGCAATTGGGCAAAGCGTTCCATCCTAAGGTTGAAGATATATTTGTGGATGGACTGCTGGGTGACTTGCTTGAAACGAATCTCCAATAAACGGCGTGATAATGGTACTTGTTTCACTATATCCGATACAGTGATATCAGCCGTTATATTCTGATGGATATATTTCAGAGCGGTTTGGATATGGGCATCGGTGGTAGAATAGAAGTCGGTCGAAAGCCGGTTGATGATATTAACTGGTTGGAGCACTACGTCCCGATAAGTGGCCTCCTCATCATTCAATAGATGTTCTATGAGGGCGGCTGCCTCAAATCCGCCTCTTACAATGTTTTGGCTGATACTGGATAGGGGAGGGTCTGAAAGATTGCATATAATCTCATCATTGTCGACCCCCAATATTGCTATTTTGTCGGGCACTCTGATATTGTTGACTTTACAGATTTCCGTAATGCGGTTACCTTGATTGTCATCGCAAGCCATGAGTGCCGTAGGTTGCGGCAATGACTTTAACCAATTGAGCAGAGGTGGTGCCTCATAAAACCATAAGTCATCAAGTGATTGATCTTGATAAGAATAGAAATTGTTTCCAAACCCTTGGGCTGCTATACATTCATAGAAACCCTCGCAACGTTCTTGTGACCATACCGTATCGCGATAACCGTAGAATGCGAAGTTCTGAAAGCCTTTACTCAGAAAAAACTCTGCTGCCATTCTGCCGGTCTTGCGGTAATCGCCGGTGATGTTTGGAATATTGCTGAACCTTGATTTGTAATCCTGGGCCAACGCGATAATCCCGTTTTCACGGAATAGCTCCACATTGTCATCATTGTCAAATCTGCCGATGATTGCATCTGCATGCCATGTCTTTGCCCATTTCAAGACTCCTTCTATACCATGACTGTTTTTGTAGGAGGGTGGCATACGGCATACTACCCATGGTTCATGGCTTTTGGAATAGGCCAATACCCCCTTTAACAGATTGTACGAAAAGGACTCTGTAAAATCGGTCAATAATATCAATCGAATCATAGCAGTTGACTAAATGTAACAGATTGTTACTTATACAAATGTTAGCTTAATTGACAAATATAGGATTTTATTTCTTTTTCTTCAAATCTTTTCCCTCATATTTGCAGATTGCTTCAATCCACTCTTCTTCCAGTGGTTTGGATTCGTGTTTGGCGAGGTCGAAGGCTACCATGACGGAAGTACAAACGCATTTTACTTCTTGGGTTTCCGTATCGATGACACGCTGTGCCAGATGGAAACTCTTGGTTCCTATTTCAGTAACGGCAGTTTGCACGGCAATATGGTCCGAACCATAAATCTGCGCAAGGAAATTTGCTTCAATATGGACGACAACGATGCCATCCTTTTCCCAATCTACATCCGGGCATACGGAAGCGAAATATTCCGTTTTTCCTAAATCATAAAAAGAAAAGTAAACAGTGTTGTTTACATGGCCGAATTTGTCGACGTCATTGAAGCGTAGTTGTATGGGCAGGGTGTGGTTAAATTGAATTTCTTCCATTGTTTTCTCTTAAACTTTGTTTATAATCGCTGCAAAAATACTATTTTTGCATGTTAATCCGTGAACTTATATATCAAGAAATGATAGAAGACATTAAAAAAGCCTGCCAGGTGATGAGCGAAGGCGGGGTAATTTTGTATCCGACAGATACGATTTGGGGCATAGGTTGTGATGCTACCAATGAAGAAGCGGTGCGCCGTGTATATGAAATCAAGCAACGCTCTGACAGTAAGGCGATGCTGGTATTGGTAGATTCCCCGGTAAAGGTGGATTTCTATGTGCAGGATGTTCCAGAGGTTGCCTGGGATTTGATAGAACTGGCTGACAAGCCTCTTACCATAATTTATTCCGGAGCGCGTAATCTGGCTCCTAATTTGCTTGCCGAAGATGGTAGTGTGGGTATCCGCGTCACCAGTGAGGCATTTTCAAAGCGGCTTTGCCAGCAGTTCCGTAAGGCGATAGTCTCTACTTCTGCCAATGTCAGCGGGCAACCGTCTCCCGGCAACTTCAGTGAAATAAGTGAAGACATCAAGTCTGCGGTAGATTATATAGTAGGATACCGCCAAGAGGAAACGGGACGCCCGAAACCGTCCAGCATCATTAAGTTGGGCAAGGGCGGAGTCATCAAGATTATTCGCGAATAAAAGGAAAAAATGGCAGAGGATAAGAGGAGTTTGTTGCAGCGCTTCATCATTTGGCGCGAAAAGAATATCAAGGAGAAGCAATTCATACTGATTCTCAGTTTTCTTGTGGGTATTTTTACGGCGTTCGCCGCACTGATACTGAAAGGCATCATACACTGGATACAGAACTTCCTGACGGACAATTTCAATGCGACGGAGGCCAACTATCTTTATCTGGTTTATCCGGTAGTGGGTATCTTCCTGACCGGACTGTTTGTCCGTTACGTGGTGAAGGACGACATCAGTCATGGTGTTACGAAAATCTTGTATGCCATCTCGCGGCGACAGGGACGTATCAAACGACATAACACTTGGTCGTCCATCATAGCCAGTTCCATTACCATCGGTTTCGGTGGTTCGGTCGGGGCGGAGGCGCCTATTGTGTTGACGGGTTCGGCTATCGGTTCTAATCTGGGAAATATATTCAAGATGGAGCATCGTACGCTGATGCTGTTGGTGGGATGTGGTGCTGCTGGTGCGGTTGCAGGCATTTTCAAGGCACCAATTGCCGGTCTGGTATTTACGCTGGAGGTACTGATGATAGATTTGACAATGTCTTCCTTGTTGCCGTTGCTGATATCCGCGGTGACGGCTGCAACTGTTTCCTATATCGTGACGGGTACGGACGCCATGTTCAAATTCCATTTGGACCAAGCTTTCGAATTGGAGCGTATTCCGTATGTCATTATGTTGGGCGTCTTCTGTGGATTGGTTTCCCTTTATTTCACCCGCGCCATGAACTCTGTGGAAGGCGTGTTCGGAAGGTTGAGAACTCCCTATAAGAAGCTGATAATGGGCGGTGCCATGCTGAGTATCCTGATATTCCTTTTCCCACCGTTGTATGGCGAAGGTTACGATACGATAGAATTATTGCTGAATGGAGTGAGTAATGCCGAATGGGACACGGTGATGAATAATTCCTTCTTCTACGGGCACGGCAATCTGTTGCTGATATACCTCATACTGATTATTCTGTTCAAGGTTTTTGCCTCGAGTGCCACGAATGGCGGTGGCGGTTGCGGCGGTATCTTCGCACCTTCATTGTATTTGGGGTGTATTGCCGGTTTTGTCTTTTCACATTTCAGCAATGAAATAGAGATGACGGCTTATCTGCCCGAAAAGAATTTTGCCTTACTGGGAATGGCGGGGGTTATGAGTGGGGTCATGCATGCTCCGCTGACCGGCGTGTTTCTCATTGCCGAACTTACGGGAGGATACGACTTGTTCCTGCCGCTGATGATTGTTTCCGTCAGCTCCTATCTTACCATTATCATGTTCGAACCTCACAGTATTTACTCCATGCGTTTGGCAAAGAAAGGAGAGTTGCTGACGCACCATAAGGACAAGGCCATCCTTACCCTGATGAAGATGGAGAATGTGGTGGAAAAGGATTTTGTGACCGTGCATCCCGAAATGGATTTGGGTGAACTGGTAAAGGCCATTTCTGCTTCGCATCGTAATGTCTTTCCCGTGGCCGATAAGGAAGGAGTACTGATTGGTATTGTTTTGTTGGACGATATCCGGAACATTATGTTCCGTCAGGAGTTATATCATCGCTTTACAGTGGGAAAACTGATGACTTCGGCTCCGGCACGTCTGTATGATACGGACAGTATGGAGCAGGTGATGCGTACCTTTGATGATACGAAGGCGTGGAATCTGCCGGTGGTGGATGCGGAAAACAAATACTTGGGATTCGTGTCCAAGTCGAAGATATTCAACTCGTATCGTGAAGTGTTGGTACATTTTTCAGAGGACTGAGGACATGTACAATTTACCATTTACAATGTACAATTTGCCATTCGGAGTGCTGTGTACATTGTACATGGTAAATAGTACATGAGTAGCCTCGCAAATTGTACATGGTACATGGTAAATAGTAAATGGAGTAAATTGTAAATGAAATGGTGGAAAAGAAGAATTTGAGGATTGTATATATGGGTACTCCCGATTTTGCGGTGGAGGCTCTTCGTTGTCTGGTAGAAAGAGGTTACAATGTGGTGGGTGTCATTACGATGCCGGACAAGCCTGCCGGACGGGGGCATAAGCTCCAATTCTCTCCGGTGAAACAGTATGCACTGGAACATAATCTTCCGCTTCTTCAGCCGGAGAAGTTGAAGGATGAGGCTTTTGTGGAGGCGTTGCGTGCATGGAAGGCCGATTTGCAGATAGTCGTTGCTTTCCGCATGTTGCCGGAGGTGGTATGGAACATGCCGCGATTGGGCACCTTCAACCTGCATGCTTCCCTGCTTCCGCAGTATCGCGGCGCAGCCCCCATCAACTGGGCGGTGATTAATGGTGATACGGAAACGGGCATCACCACTTTCTTCCTGAAACATGAGATTGATACCGGTGAGGTTATTCAGCAGGTACGGATACCCATTGCCGATACGGACAATGTGGGTATCGTTCACGACAAACTGATGCTGTTGGGCGGTCGCCTGGTGGTAGAGACTGTTGATGCCATTCTTGCCGGTACGGTGAAAAGTATTCCTCAAGAAGAAATGGCCGTAGTGGGTGAACTGCGTCCGGCACCGAAAATCTTCAAAGATACTTGTCGTATTGACTGGAACCGTCCGGTGAAGCGTATTTACGATTTTGTACGCGGCCTTTCTCCCTATCCTGCCGCTTGGACGGAGTTGGTCCAGCCCAGTGGAGAATCTATTGTAGTAAAAATCTTCGAGACGGAGAAGATAGGGGAATCCCATCAACTGGCTCCCGGAACCTTGCAGACAGACGGGAAAAACTATATCCGCGTTGCTGCCGAAGATGGCTTTGTCGGCATCCGCTCCCTCCAGCTTCCGGGCAAGAAGAGACTGAAGACGGATGAACTGCTGCGCGGCTTCCGGTTGACGGAAGAATGTGTGATGAAATAACTGATTGTCATTCATCAACTTCCTACTGCAAAACTACTGCATTTGTTTTGCAGCGTCACTGCAAACCGCTTTGCAGTGTTGCTGCAACTAATATGCAGTGTGACTGCAACTGCTTTGCAGTAGCACTGCAACACGTTTGCAGTGACGCTGCAAAAGGTATGCAGTAAGTTTGCAGTGAGAGTTTTGACTTCCAATGTTAGGCCGACTTAAATCTTTTATCTATATTTGTACATCACAAAGTTCGTAAACTTTAGAATACAGCATTATGAAACCAATCATATCCCCTTCTATTCTCTCTGCCGATTTCGGTTATCTGGCACGGGACATTGAAATGATTAACGAAAGTGAGGCAGAGTGGGTACATATCGACATCATGGACGGTGTGTTTGTCCCCAATATTTCTTTCGGATTCCCGGTACTGAAGTATGTGGCAAAACTGTCGCAGAAACCTTTGGATGTGCATCTGATGATTGTACAGCCGGAGAAGTTTATTCCGGAGGTGAAGGCTCTGGGAGCCCATGTCATGAATGTGCATTATGAGGCTTGTCCGCATCTGCACCGCGTGGTGCAGCAAATTCGCGAAGCAGGGATGCAGCCGGCAGTAACGATTAATCCGGCAACTCCCGTGTCCTTGTTGAAGGATATTATTAATGATGTATACATGGTGCTGATCATGAGCGTAAATCCTGGCTTCGGCGGACAAAAGTTCATAGAGCATTCTCTTGATAAAGTGCGCGAGTTGCGTGAATTGATTACGGTTACTGGTTCGCAGGCCTTGATAGAAGTGGATGGTGGCGTAAACTTGGAAACCGGTTCGCGTCTGGTAGAAGCTGGAGCAGATGTACTGGTGGCAGGCAATGCCGTTTTCTCAGCTCCCGATCCGAAGGAGGCCATCCGTGCATTAAGGAATCTGTAATCCGTCTTCTGGATTGATAATCGACAGCTGGCAACGGCATCCTTTCCTTCGACTGTTGATGCCGTTGGTAGTTGGTATTTTGTGTGGAGATGCGTTTCCACACGTGCTTTCTGCATGGGAGTATGTGGCAGGTTTTCTGCTTTTTCTTTTTATCATAGGCAGATACAAGCATACCGGATGGGTGTATGGAGCGGCGGTATACCTTTTCTTGGGTGGTACGGGGCTCTGCTTGATGAATTGGCAGCAGGGAAAGACGGCATTTCCCTTTTCGGGCAAACCTGCTGTTTATAGGGTTTGTATCCGCGAGCATCCCGAAGAGAGGGAGCGCAGCATATTGTGCAGGGTTGTCCTGCTGGGAGAGGTAGAGCAGGATGCAGTTACGGGTTGCCCCCGGAATCATCTTTTTCTGGCTTATTTTCCGAAAGATTCTGCTACGGCCACTTTGCGCAGTGGTGATGAGTTGCTGGTATCTACCCGGCTTGTTCCTCCGGCAAACAATGATAATCCCGACGAGTTTGACTATGCTCGCTACCTGAGGCGGAAAGGCTATAGCGGCACGGCCTACGTGGCTGACGGACATTGGCGGAAGACGGGGCATAATGCCTCTCGCACTGTCAGCCAGGTGGCACTGGATTATAGGGCGAAAGTGGTTGGCTTATACCGGAGTTTGGGCTTTGAAGCTGATGAATTGGCAGTGCTTTCTGCGTTGACGGTGGGGGATAAAGAGGAACTGAGTGATGATATTGTGGAGACCTACTCCGTTTCGGGAGCCAGCCATGTACTGGCACTTTCGGGGTTGCACATAGGTTTTCTGTATGCTTTGCTCTTGTTTGTGCTTCGTCCTTTGTGGAGGCGATGGCGGCGGTTGAAACCTTTGTTGCTTTTGCTTCTGGTCCTTTTCTTGGTGAGTTTTGCTTTTTTCACGGGATTGTCCTCCTCGGTGGTGCGGTCGGTTGTCATGTTCTCTTTGTTGGCGTTTGCCGGTTTGCAGCCGGAAAAGCCGCTGACTCTGAATACGCTGGCGGCAACTGCTTTCCTGATGCTGCTGTGCAAGCCGGCCTGGTTGTTTGATGTCGGTTTTCAGTTGTCATTCTCGGCGGTTACAGCTATTGTACTTGTACAGCCTAAGTTGTATGCCCTTTGGAAGGTTGACAATTGTTTCCTGCGATATTTGTGGGGACTTATGACAGTGTCTGTGGCAGCTCAGCTGGGTACGGCCCCTTTGGTCATTGTCTATTTCTCCCGTTTTTCCACTCATTTTCTGTTGACTAATCTTTGGGTAATTCCCATGGTGTCACTCGTTCTGTATTCGGCGGTCTTTCTGTTGATGCTTACGCCGCTGCCTTTTGTACAACATCTGTTTGCAAGGGTAGTAGAGGCATTGGTACATGTCCAGAATGAAGTGCTTCGCTGGATAGAGCATCTTCCCGGCGCTGCTGTCGATAATATTTGGTTGGATATATGGGGCGTTCTGCTCGTCTATCTGTTCTTGGGGATGGCATATTATGGCTTTCTACGCCTTACGGTACGTAGAGTCTGCTTTGCGTTGCTGGCATTGTTGGCAGTGGTTTCCTGGCATTCCCTTTCCATCATGTCCAATGCTCCCCGGCAGGGGATTGCTTTTTATAGCGTGAGAGGTTGTCCCGTTGTCCATTGTATGGCAGACAACCGTCATTCTTGGTTGGCATGTACCGATAGCTTGCCGGATATGCCGCGTTTGTGCCGTGCCCTTTCTCCGCATTGGAACCGCCTGCATCTGGAGACTCCCCGACTGGTTACCGGAGATTATATAACTCCCGGCTTATCCATGCGCAACCAGATTGTCTCTTATGCCGGTAAGTGCATCTGTCTTCTTTCCGACAACCGTTGGAGAAACAAGAACTCTTCCCGTCCCCTTTTAGTTGATTATCTGTATGTCTCCAAGGGGTATCAAGGTGGGATAGAGGAACTTACTTCGCTCTTTTCCATAGGGATGGTGGTACTTGACGCTTCTCTTTCAGACTATTATCAGAATAAGATTGCCAATAATTGCGTTCGCTTAGGTATTCCCTATCTTCTTCTTTCTCAAAAAGGTTCTTACCGCATATTGTTATAAATCACAAACTTTTCGTACTTTTGCCCCTTCAATTTGTTATAAACGCCAAATAGTAAATAGTCAATCGTCAAATAGTAAATAAAAATATGTTGACCAAAGTAATAGAACAATCCAAGATAGACCATTTCACCAAATGGTTTGACCGTGCAGACAAGATAGTAATCGTTTCACATGTAGGTCCCGACGGGGACGCCATCGGCTCTTCTCTGGGCTTGTGGCACTTCTTCAGTTCGCAGGGAAAGACGGCGAATGTTATTGTGCCGAACGCTTTCCCCGACTTCTTGAAATGGATGCCCGGGAGCAAGGACATCCTTCTGTACGACCGCTACAAGGAGTTTGCCGACAAGCTGATTGCCGAGGCGGATGTCATTTGTTGTCTGGATTTTAATGCTATCCATCGTATAGATGCCATGGGTGACGCTGTTCTTGCATCCCCGGCAAGAAAAATACTGATAGACCATCATCTCCATCCAGAGGATTTCTGCAAGATTATCATCTCCCATCCGGAGATATCTTCCACTTCGGAACTGGTTTTCCGCCTGATTTGCCGTATGGGCTATTTCAGTGACATTTCAAGGGAAGGTGCGGAATGTATCTATACGGGCATGATGACCGATACCGGCGGGTTCACCTATAATTCCAATAATCGGGAAATCTATTTCATCATCAGCGAACTGTTGTCGAAAGGTATTGATAAGGACGAGATTTACCGCAGAGTGTTCAATACTTATTCAGAAAGCCGTCTGCGCCTGATGGGATATGTCTTGTCACAAATGAAGGTCTATCCGGACTATCATGCAGCCTTAATTTCCTTGACTAAAGCCGAACAAAGCCAATTTGACTATGTGCGTGGAGATAGTGAAGGGTTTGTGAACATTCCTTTGAGCATCAAAGGGGTGATTTTCTCTTGTTTCCTGCGTGAAGATACGGAGAAGCCGATGATAAAGATTTCTTTACGTTCGGTCGGTACGTTCCCTTGCAATCAGCTGGCTGCCGAGTTCTTTGGCGGCGGTGGTCATTTGAATGCTTCCGGCGGTGAATTTTATGGAACGATGGATGAGGCCCGCAAGGTCTTTGAGCAGGCTTTGGAGAAATACAAACCGCTGCTGAATGCCAAAGGATAAAAAAAGTTCAGTTGTAAAGGTTAAAAGTTACGAACTTTCTATCCGCAGCTTTCAACTTTCAAGGAAATCAGATACTTTTGTACGAAATTACTAAATAACAGAAATGAAGAAACTTACTTTATTCTTTTTTGCCTTACTTGCAGTTTGTTTAGCCTTCCAGGCATGCGATAATTCTAAAACTTATGCCGAAATGCTTGAGGAAGAAAAAGATGCCATCAAAGCGTTTATCAAAGACAGTAGTATTGTCGTTATTTCTCAAAGTGAATTCTATGCGCAAGATTCGACAACGGATGTAAGCAGGAATGAGTATGTGCAGCTGGCAAGCGGGGTGTATATGCAGATTGTGGATAAAGGTTCGACGAATCCTGCAGATACAGTTAAACCGAATGATTTGGTTTTGGTGCGTTATGAAGAATATGGATTGATAGAAAAGGCGGTGACTTCATCTAATTTGAATAATCCGACAGTTGTGGATGAATTCAGATATACGGTTACTTCTTCATCTATAGCCGGACTTTTTACACAAGGATATATGCTTGCATATTATGGATCGTCCGTGCCTGCCGGTTGGTTGGTCGCTTTGAATTATGTACGTGATGGGGCGCATGTGAAACTGATTGTACCATCTAAGATGGGGCAACAGACTGCCATGCAACAAGTGTATCCTTATTATTACGATATACATAAATTCCAAATTTGGAACTAACCTATAAATTTTAAATCATTAACCTATGACTCTAATCAAATCTATTTCTGGAATCCGCGGAACCATTGGCGGTGGTGCCGGCAAGGGATTGAATCCGCTCGACATTGTGAAGTTCACTTCAGCTTATGCTACCCTGATTCGTAAGACGTGTACTGTAAAAAGTAACAAAATCGTGGTAGGGCGTGATGCCCGCATCTCTGGCGAGATGGTCAAGAACGTAGTAGTCGGTACCTTGATGGGTATGGGCTGGGATGTAGTGGACATTGATTTGGCTTCTACTCCGACTACCGAGCTGGCTGTAACCATGGAAGGTGCCAGTGGAGGTATTATCCTGACTGCCTCACACAATCCCAAGCAGTGGAATGCGTTGAAACTGTTGAATGAAAAGGGCGAATTTCTGAACGCTGCCGAAGGTCAGGAAGTACTCCGCATTGCAGCTGCCGAAGAATTCGATTATGCCGAAGTGGACCAACTCGGCTCGTACCGTCAGGATTTAAGCTACAACCAGAAACATATCGACAGCGTATTGGCGCTTGACCTTGTAGACGTGGAAGCTATCCGAAAGGCAAACTTCCGTGTAGCCATCGATTGTGTAAACTCTGTAGGTGGTATTATTCTGCCGCAACTACTTGAACAACTTGGTGTTCAGCACGTAGAGAAGCTCTATTGCGAACCGACCGGTAACTTCCAGCATAATCCCGAGCCTCTGGAAAAGAACTTGGGTGACATCATGAACCTGATGAAAGGAGGGAAGGCAGATGTTGCATTTGTTGTAGACCCTGATGTAGACCGCCTGGCAATGATTTGCGAAGACGGCAAG
Organism: Bacteroides sp. AF25-5LB; assembly: GCF_003602965.1. Taxonomy (NCBI): domain Bacteria; kingdom Pseudomonadati; phylum Bacteroidota; class Bacteroidia; order Bacteroidales; family Bacteroidaceae; genus Bacteroides; species Bacteroides sp. AF25-5LB. Next base: position 150,513 of record NZ_QTMC01000001.1, on the reverse strand, counting down.
ATGTACGGTGAAGAATATACACTGGTTACTGTTGCCGACTACGTATTGAAACATACTCCGGGCAATACGGTATCCAATTTGAGTTCGACCCGTGCCTTGCGCGATGTAACTCGCAAGTATGGGCAAGGATATTACGCTTCCGCCGTAGGTGAAGTGAATGTAACTACCAAAATGAAGGAGGTAGGTGCCGTTATCGGTGGCGAAGGAAACGGTGGGGTAATTTATCCGGCCAGCCACTATGGACGTGATGCCTTGGTAGGTATTGCCTTGTTCTTGAGCCATCTGGCACACGAAGGCAAGAAGGTGAGCGAACTCCGTGCATCCTATCCTGCATACTTCATGGCAAAGAATCGTGTAGACTTGACTCCTGAAACAGATGTAGATGCTATTCTTGCCAAGGTGAAGGAGCTGTATAAGAATGAAGAAATCAATGATATAGACGGTGTGAAGATTGACTTCCCCGACAAATGGGTTCATCTGCGTAAAAGCAATACGGAACCGATTATCCGCGTTTATAGTGAGGCCGGTACACCAGAAGCTGCCGAGGAAATCGGTCAGCAGATTATGAAGGTGATTGAAGACCTGGCAAAATAAGACTGATTGTAATGACTGTTATATGTCCCACTTTTCTTTTGGAGAGTGGGACTTTTTTTAGGGAGTATTTATTGCTGCTACAATTCGATGACTTTCTCTATCTCTTCTTCAAAGTTTGGAGTAAAGACTTCCTTGCCTATGCTTTTTTTGATTTCATCAATGCTCCAGAAACGTCCTCCGTCCAGCTCGTCACTGGGATGTATTTCACCGTCGTAGACCGTTTTGTGTACGAAGACCAGTTCCTTTTCGCGGGCAGACTCGAAGACATAATGCAAGACGGTTTCGGGAACAAAGTCGGTAATGCCGAGTTCTTCGCGTACCTCGCGTTTCAGCGCCATCTCTACACTTTCACCTAAATCGACGTGTCCGCCTACGGAGGTGTCCCACTTCCCCGGTTGTATGTCTTTCCATTCGGGACGTTTCTGCAGATACAGCTCACCTTTGGAATTGAATACATGAAGATGGATTACCGGATGCAGCAGTTTGCTACCGTTATGGCATTCGCCACGGGTGGCGGCACCTATGATGTTGCCTTGTTCGTCGACAAGGGGGAACATCTCTTGATTGTTATCGTGGTTCATTGTGTTTAGGGTATTAATAATGATGAATCTCCATAGCTCAGAAAGCGGAAATCATGTGCCAGTGCATAGTTATAAATCTTCTGCCAGTCGCCGTGTACGAAAGCTGATACGAGCAGCAGCAAGGTGCTTTGCGGTTGGTGGAAATTAGTCACCATAGCCTTCACGATTTTGTATTCATATCCCGGGGCGATGATGATTTGAGTGCTGGTATGCAGAGTCTCCATACTATGCTTGTCAAGATAGGCGACAATGGCTTGCAGGGCTTTTACTGCAGGGGTGGTGGCAGCCTTGGCAGACATTTCATAAGGTTGCCATTGGTGGACGTGCAAGTCTTCCTCCGTGGCTTCGGGATTATTCAGTAAGGTGGCTCCGATGTGATAAAGGCTTTCCAATGTGCGCACCGAAGTTGTCCCTACGGCCACTGCCTTGCCGTCGTGCGCTATGAGTTTTTCCAATGTGTTGCGCGAGACGGAGATGTATTCCGTATGCATTTCATGCCCTTCTATTTCTTCACTTTTCACCGGTTTGAAGGTTCCGGCTCCCACATGGAGTGTCAGTTCTTCCAATTCTACTCCTTTATTGCGCAATGCGTCCAATACGCGTGGGGTGAAATGCAGTCCCGCTGTAGGGGCAGCCACCGAACCTTTGATTTTGGAATAGACAGTCTGGTAAGTCTCCTTGTCACTTTCCTGGGTTTCCCGGTTCAAGTAGGGAGGGATGGGCAATTCACCGAAGACCTCGAGAATGTCGGCAAAAGTCACTTCCGGATTATTCCAGCGGAAGTTTACCCAATGGCTGGTTCCGTGGCATTCGCCCCGTTCGGCGGTCAGGGTGAGTGGTTTGCCTTTCACGGTCATCTCACGTCTTAGCATGCCTTCTTTCCATTTTTTCAGGTTGCCGACCATGCAGAGCCAAGCGGTATGCTCGGTTTGCTGGAAGTTGAGGGCATAGTCGTTCGGCTGTATAGGTTCTAGGCAGAATACTTCAATCAGTGCTCCCGTTTCTTTCCGGAAATGCAGGCGTGCTTGGATGACTTTGGTATTGTTGAATATCATCAGGCTTCCCGATGGCAGATACTCCGGCAGTGAAGTGAATCTGTCTTCTGAAACTTCTCCGTGGCGATACAATAACAGTTTGGACTGGTCACGTACGGACAATGGGAACTTTGCAATGCGTTCGTCAGGCAATGGGTAGTTGAATTCGCTGATTCTGATATGTCTGGGGTCTTCTTTCATGATGGCTTTCTCTTTATTATATCGGCTGCAAAGGTACGGATATTTGGGAAGATTTGAAGAATAAGGGAAATAATTCCTAACTTTGCAGGAAGAAAGTAGGAAAAGACAAACTAAAAGATACGTTACTATGAAGATAGGAGATAAAGTTCGTTTCCTCAGCGAAGTTGGGGGTGGTGTTGTGACAGGATTTCAAGGGAAAAACATCGTGTTGGTGGAAGATGCCGACGGTTTTGACATACCGATGCCCATAAACGAATGTGTGGTGATAGAGACCGATGATTATAATATCCCCACTCCGGCAGCCAAAGCGGCTGCCAAGAAGAAGCGGGAAGAAGAGCAACAATTGCGTACGACTGCTACTGCGGCAAGGCCGTCTGCTATGGAGTCTCAGGTTTCAGAGCCTCAAACGGTCCGTTTGGAGAAACCGCAGATATCTGTTTATCGTCAGCCCGAGATGAAAGGCGGAGATATCCTGAATGTTTTTCTGGCTTTTGTTCCGGAGGATATCAAGGCTGTCAGCACTACACCTTTCGAGGCATATTTGGTGAACGACAGTAATTATTATATGTATTATACCTATTCGAGTGCTGAAGGAAAGTCCTGGACAGTCCGTTCGCATGGTTTGATAGAGCCGAATACGAAACTTCTGCTGGAGGAGTTCGAAAAGTCCGAGTTGAACGACCGTGAACGTGTGATGGTACAGCTGGTGGCATTCAAAGATAACCGTGCGTTCACAATGAAACCGGCTGTCAGTGTGGAAGTCCGCATAGATATGGTAAAGTTCTATAAACTGCATACATTCCAGCAGACGGTTTTCTTTGAAACACCGGCCTTGGTGTATGATATTGTCCGGAATGACCAGCCTGCCAAGCAGGTGTATGTTTCGGCAGAGGAACTGAAGGAGGCTTTGATACAGAAAAAAACGGCAGATACTCCATCCAAACCGCAGACGGTCATCAAACGTGGGGGCAAGAATGGGATTGTCGAGATTGACCTGCATATCGGCGAGTTGCTGGATGACACCTGCGGCATGAGCAACAGTGAAATATTGAATTACCAACTGGACAAGTTTCGTGAAGTGATGGAACAATACAAGAAAAAGCGCGAACAACGCATCGTCTTTATTCATGGCAAGGGGGATGGTGTACTTCGTAAAGCGCTATTGGATGAGTTGAAACGTAAATATTCCAATTGCCGCCACCAGGATGCTTCGTTCCAGGAGTACGGATTTGGGGCGACGATGGTGACGATTAAATAAAATCAAGTATTTGAATAGTGAATAGGGCAGTTCAAACGTTGGAATGCCCTATTCATTATTTTTGATGGCTTATTAGCTAAATATTGTACTATGATGTGATTTTTTGTTTCGTTTTAATAAAGCGGTAACGTATGCTCTTTTATGGCTGAGAAATACGCCTTATACTTGACGGCATTTCGCAAAAATATTTTAAGTTTGTAGATGTATTGAATAAATAATCTAATTACGGGAAACATGGGAGAGAGGATGGATAAGCGAATTCGATTTTACATTTATTGGATATTAGGGCTTGTGTTTCTAGGGGCTTGTGCGCCCGGAGATGAAGAGGACGTATACACAGAGATGAGAGCTTTTGAGGATTTTTCCCGTATAAATGGAGACTCTGTGGCCATTGTGCCCCGAAAGGTGAGGTTGAAGGCTCTTCAAAAGATGGAAGAGGCAAAGGATAGCTTGGTCAAATATAATTATCTGGCAATGACACTGAAAACATATTTGATTACTTCACAGCTTGATTCGGCGCAAATCGTAATCCAGCAGATACATGACTTTATTGAAAGGCAGCATAGTTCTTCTCAAATGGCAGATTTGGAGTCTGAATGTTTCAATATGAAGGGAAATATCTTTGCACGCGTTGGGAATATGGATTCTGCCGAAATTTGCTTCCGGAAGGCTTATGAATTACGGATGAGAGGGACTAGGATTGAAGTGGTGCCGGATATTTTGATGAATCTTGCTGATGCGAATAACCGTTTAGGAAAATTGGATATAGGGGCAGCTTGGTATAGGAGAGCTTTGTTGATGTGCGACTCTTTGCATATGGCTTCTACCAAGAAACCTCCCATTTATTATGGTTTGGCACAAGTATATGTTACCATGCGTGATTTTGAACAGTGTGATTACTATTACAATCTTGCAGGGGAAAGCTATGACAATATGCTGCCTTATGAAAAATATATTTATTTGAATAATAGAGGGACTTCTTACTATTATAGGGAGGATTACCAGACAGCGATAAAATATTTCCAAAAGGTTATTGATTTAGTCGAAGGATATGATGATATGAGTTTTGAACTTAATCTGGGGAGGTTGAATTTAGGAGACTGTTATCTTCAACTGAATATGGTTGATTTGGCTGTTAAATATATAAATGAATGCCAACCTTTTTTTGAGGAAATGGGGGTGAGTACTGCACTATATTATATCGATACGCAGAAAATAGAATTAGCCCTGCTTCAGAAAGACTTTCAAGAAGCACGCCGTTTATTGTCCGAGAGTGTAGTTCCTCCGGGCATCGACCCTGATATGGTACATATCCGTAATAAATACCTTCAGCAGTTTTACGAGGAAACCGGCAACTACAAGAGGGCTTATCACTATCTGCAGAGGAACAACCTGCTTGATGATTCTATCAGGAATGAGCGTGTCCGGATGCGTACGGCAGACTTGACTTTGCGTTATCAGCAGGATTCTACCTTGATGGCACATCGGGTTTTGCTTCAGGAGCAGAAAAACGAGGTGCTGGTGCTGAGGCAGACACAGTTTGTCGTGTTTGCTGTAGCTGTTGTATCTATATTGACGGCGGTTTTTCTTTATCTGTACAGCAAAAAGAAACGTGCTTTGTTGCTTGCACGGAATCATCGCACAGTCTCTACACTTCGTCTGGAGAATATCCGTAACCGCTTGTCCCCTCATTTCATCTTCAATGTGCTGAACTGGGAGATGGCGGAGCGGAATGTAGAAGAAAAGCAAGAGCTTTCGTCGCTGGTAAAACTGATGCGTCGCAATCTGGAATTGGCGGAACAACTGTGTGTAACCTTGGCAGAGGAGCTGGATTTTGTGAAAACATATATTAATCTGGAACGCCGTTCTTTAGGTCCGGATTTTCATTCGGAACTGAAGATAGAAAAGGATGTGCAGCCGGAGCAAATAAGGATTCCGTCTATGATGATTCAAATTCCGGTTGAAAATGCAGTGAAGCATGCGTTGCGCGAGAAGGAAGGTGAACGTAATCTTTGGGTTTCGGTCTGTCGCCGGGGAAACGGTATCTGTATAAAGATAACGGATAATGGTGGCGGTTATCGTCCAGACAGTCGGAACCGGGGCACGGGGACGGGAATGAAAGTCATTATGCAGACCATTCAGATTCTCAACAATAAGAATAAGGAGGCCATTGATGTTTCAGTGCACAATGTCTCTCTACAGAGTGGTGAGATGGGATGTGAGGTGACTTTCTGGTTGCCAGACAACTACGATTACAGGATTTAAAAGAACCGTTTAATCTCGTTTTTTGCAAGGATAGGCATATTTACGGATAAATAGTCCGTAAATGGCTTCTTGTTGCTTTGTATGGGAGCAGGATTATGTATATATTCGCGAAAAGAAAAACATAAAAGAAACATGGATAAATATAAGGTTGCAATAGTTGACGACGATGAGGTGGCTCTTGAGAATCTGAGTTTTGAATTGGGAAAGGATGCACGCTTTTCTTTGAAGGGAACTGCCCGTAATGGCAAGCAAGGGAAAAAACTCATTGCCAAGGTACAGCCGGATTTGTTGTTCTTGGATGTGGAAATGCCGGATATGACAGGAATGGAACTACTGCAGGAAATACGTGGCAGTGTTTCATGGAACATGCGGATTGTTTTCTATACGGCTTATGATAAGTATATGGTTCAGGCTATCCGGGAGGCTGCGTTCGACTATCTGTTGAAACCTTTTGAAGAGCAGGAGTTTCGGGATATTCTTGCACGTTTTGTAGAGCAGGCAGAAGCTGGGCAGAGAATGTCATATCCCATTGGTGCGCCGTTGCATGCCGGACAGACATTTATCGTATTTACGCCAACCAATGATATGCGTGCATTGCGTCCGGCTGAAATCGGTTTTTTTCGCTATTGCTCCGAGCGTAAGCAGTGGGAGGTGATACTAAACAACCAGCCGCCATTGGTGCTGCGTCGCGGAATGACTGCTGAGCAGATTACTCAATATTCATCCAGTTTCGTGCAGATACATCAATCATATATTATCAATATTGATTATCTGATGATTATAAAGGATAGCAAATGTATGCTTTATCCACCATTTGACAAAGTGACGGAACTGCTGGTTTCCAGAAAGTATAAGAAAGAACTGCAAGACAGATTCTGCTTGTAAAGTGATAAGAATTATTTGGTTAGGGAGTTGACGCCGCAGACTTTGGTGGCGTTGACGTAAAGAAAAGGCATTGAACCTTTAAAGTCCAATGCCTTTTTATTTATCAAATACAATTTTCGTATTCATCAGAAGCGAAGCTTATTTCACTTCGATACCTTTGTTCTGCAGTGTGACATTTAATACTCTGGCATAATCGGCATACTGCTTTTCATTCAGAGTCTTTTTCATCAACTTCAGATTACCATAAACTGCATTACGGAGTAACTTCTCCTGATTCTTCTTGGAATTTGTAGCGCGTTCCATCTGTTCTGTAAAATATTCGCAGATGTTTGCCACTTCTTCATGCTGGTTGGAATCCAGATTCAAATACTTGCTCAACTTTGTTATGTTGATGTTACCTTCCCATTTTGCAGTTGTAGGCTGGTTTTCTGCTGCAAATGTTGTAGCAGTCAGGCAGACTGCTGCCACTAATGTTAATCCTAAACGTTTCATAATACCTACTTTTTAATTGTTATTCCTAAAAACTAATTTCAATCTAATACCTATTGAAAACTCTCTAAGCGCTTAGCTTTTTCTTTTATCTATGCAAATGTAGGTATATGTTTTATAACACAAAAATGAATAAGGGAAAAAGTGTAGTTTATACCTTCATTTCTTGACTTAAATCAATTTTATAGTGTGAAAATGCTTTGTTTAGATACTTTTTGTAATACGAATGTAATGTGGACTAACTGAATTTATATTTGTAGTAATGGATAAAAGGATTTTTATTAGTCAAAATGTTATTGCCAAATAGTTTCGGGTAATTCTATGATTACTCTGCTTTCAGAGCAGACTCCCACAAAGCCTAATCCGCCTATGACGTTGCAAGGCAGACTGATAGGTTCCATTAAAGCATCGTCGTAATCCCCATCATCCAGGCAGTTTAAGGCTTTTAGATAGCGGTATTCGGCTTCAGTGATGCTAAGCAACCGTACGGTGATGGTTTGTTTGCGGGATATATGGTCGTAGTAGTGTCCCTCTATCGGATAATAATCTTGGTAGAGAGGGGTGTATACTTTCAATGTGGCATAAGAGTTACGGAAAGTGTTATCATTGAATATGTTGTATTTGTTATTGATGGTGGGAAACAATTCATTTTCTTCATCATCATAGTTGCTGGGGTGGCCGTCAGTCAGTATAACATCTTCCCGGTTGATGATTTCGTTCTGCCGGGGAGCAAGGATGGTAGTGTCTCTAGGTATGGAGGCCCAATGCCAAGAGCCGTCCTCGTCTTCCACTTTGATGAGGCTGCCGTTTTCATCCTCCAGATATTCTTTCCATTTGCAATAGTAACTACGGTCATTCCAAATGTCCAGCCGGTAGTAGTTCTTCTCGTTGGGGCGGTCTTGCAATGTAATTTTGTATTGGCGGTAAAGGGTTTTCCCGCTGTACTCGCGCAGGTAGGCCAGGCAAGTATCCACGTGCAGGCTCTCTATCGGTTGTGGCACGGTGACTTCGGCACTGGCATGGTATTTTCCGTTTTCGGCAGTGGCTTCCAGACGTATGTTGTCACCGGGATGCAGTGTGCTGGTCAGACGATATTTCTTGAAACGTATACTTTTCAGTAATGATTCATAAACGTCCTTATCAAGTTCTCCTTCCAGATGCCCATAAATTTCTTCCGGGGAAACCGCTTTCGGAGTTTCTGCTATTTTGCCATTGATGTAGAGGGAAAGAGTTGCTTCGTTCAAATGTTCAATGCTATAGCCCTCGCCTAAGTGGAGATAGACATCATTCTCAGCTTGTCCGGTTTCGAGCAAGGCGTTCATGATGATTTGCGGATCTTGTTGTCCGGGATTGTAAGGAATTTCGTTTTCGCAGGCTGTTAGGAAGCTTACAATAGTTATATATATAATAAGGTGTAATTTCATTTTTGTTTTCATATGCCGGATTTGTTTTTAAAATCTATAAGTATAGGTAACAGAAGGAATACAAGGCAGTATTGTTATTTTCTTGATGACAGTTTGAGCTTTCTTCTGTCCGGTATTTCCATGATAAATACTTTCGTAGAAATCATCGTAGTATACGTTGTATCTATTTTGGTATTTGCTGTAAACGATATTCGGATTCATGGCATTGTATGCATTGTAGATACTGATATTCCAGGTACGAATACCATGTTTGGTCTTCTTGTTGAAGTTGACGCCGAGATTCAAACGATGGCTGGCGGGAAGGCGGTAATTGTTACGCCGGGAGATGTAGCCGGTTTCCTCAATAGAGCCATCGGGTTTGATGATGATTGTTGCCTTTTCGGGGATAGTGATACATCCACCGGTATTGAATATCCAGGAAGCTCCTGCATCAATGCGGTCACTGAACTTATGGCTGAGATTGAGGCTGATGCTGTGGCGGCGGTCATATTTGTAGGGGAACCATCGGCCTTGGTTGATGGTACCGTTCTTAAAACGGTGATCGGTCTTGGATAGGGTATATGCCAGCCAGCCGGTAGTCTTACCCAATGTTTTCTGTGCCATCAGTTCCAGACCGAAGGAGCGGCCTTCGCCCGTTTCTACTTTTTCCTCCCAGTTGGTAGAGGTGCCGAAGAAGGATACACCGTCTTGATATTCAAGTATGTGTTTCATCTGTTTATAATATCCCTCGACGGAGAACTCCCAACCCGGCAGTCCGGAATAGTAGCCTCCTATGGAGAACTGGTTGGCATACATCGGACTGATGTCTTTGGTAATGGGTACCCAGAGGTCGGTAGGCATAGACAGCGGAGTAGAGGACAGCAGATGCACATACTGTGCCATGCACGTATAGGATGCTTTGGCAGAATATCCTTGTCCGAGGTCATAGCGGGCGGAAAGACGGGGCTGCAGCGAATAGTAGCTTTTCCCTTGTGTGTGGAACAGCGATGTGCGTACACCTGCATTCAGACTGAGCCTGGTGTTTACATTGAAATTGTCTTCGGCGTAAAGGGAGATTTCTTGTCCGCGCATGGCATGGCTGTTGCTGGTATTGTAAACCGTATCTTCCTGGAGGGCGCCATTATCTATATCTTGTATTTTCGAGGTAGCTATTCCCGGACGGAACGTATGGTGGATGTACTCTGCACCGAACTTGATGTGGTGCTGTGGTATGGGGGTGTAGTCAAAGTCCATACGCGCACTCCAGTCACGGATACCGGAGTTGAACTTGGAGGAGTAATAGTATCTGTCTTGTACTTTATTGGCGACAGTATAGGTATCTTCCATGTTTCCGTCCAGCCCCATCTCATATTTGTTGTATGAGACGGTGGTGTTGCAAAACAGCTTGCTGTTGAATACATAGTTCCAGCGGCCGTAGGCGATGGTGTTTCCCCAATTCAGATGGCTGTTGTCCTTGGAATAATTCTTAATGCTCTTGTCGTAATTGTCACCGTGGTAGTAACTGTCATAATGATAGTGGTCTTTCCCCTTGTAGAAACTGAGGAAGATGCGGCTACGGTCGCTGAACTTATGGTTGACCTTTGCATTGACGTCGTAAAAATAGTAGTTGTATTTGTCGGAATAGGTGTCGTCTTTGTCTACAATGAGATTTTTGAAGAATAGGGTGGGGATGGCTCGTGCGCTGAAACTGAAGGAGGTCCGTTCTTTCCAGATAGGGCCTTCGATATGAAGTTTGTCCGTCAGCAGGCCTATGCTGAATGCGCCGTGGTATTTATGCATGTCTCCGTCGTTGGTCCGTACATCCACTATAGACGAAAGACGCCCGCCGTAGCGGGCAGGAAAAGAACTTTTGAAGAGTGTGGTGTTCTTTACCGCTTCGGGCGTAAAGATGGAGAATACTCCCAGCAGGTGGTCTGCGTTGTAAACTGGAATTCCGTCCAGCATAACCAGGTTTTGGTCGGGACCTCCCCCTCGCACATACATGCCTGCAAAACCTTCCATGCCGGCTTGCACACCCGGCATCAGCTGAATGGTCTTCAGCAGGTCGGCTTCTCCCAATATGGACGGGGTATGCCTGATTTGTGTCATCGGTATCTCATGCGCTCCCATGGCTGTGCTTTCTATGCCGGCTTCCCGCTTGTCCGAGAGTACCACGACCTCTGCCAGCTGGTTATTGCTGTCCAGCCTGACGTTGAGTAAGGTGTCTTTCGTCAGTTCGAACCGGCTATGCCGGCTTTCGTAGCCCAGGTAGGAGAAAACCAGTTCCGTTTCCCCTTCCGGCAAGGTGAGGGAATAGAAACCGAAAGGATTGGTGGCAGTACCTGTGGAACGACGACTCTCAAGGATATTGGCACCAATCAGCGTCTCGGAAGACGCTCCGTCGGTCACGTATCCGCTGATGGTGAACTTACGGCTAACGGGTTTCTGCGGCACGGGCCGCTTATGGAGTAGAATGTGCTTTCCGGATATTTCGAACGTGATGGGTTCGTTTTCAAAGGCACGTTGCAATATCTCACTGATGTTCTTTTGTTTCATCTCCAGTGTGATGCGGTGCGTGAGCTTTACTTCTTCCCCATAGATGAAGGAGAATCCGGTTGCATTTTCCAGTTGCTTCACGAAACTCTCTAAAGTTGCGTTACGGATATTCAGGTTTATACGTGTTTCCTTGTTTTGTGCTGGTGCATGGAGTGAGGAGCTTAAAAGAACCACACACATCAGAAGTACGGTTCTGATGCGGTGGTGTGAACAGATAGTAGAGCTGGTCATTGTCAGTTAAGTTTAGTAGTAAGGATAATGGTGTTGTTTTCTTTTTTATAGGTAAAGTTACCGGCGTCCTTCAGTAGGTCGAGGATTTCTGTAAGACTCTCCCCTTCGCGGAAGGTAGCTGTCATATGATAGTTCTTCAGGCTGTCTCCTTCGATACGTATATCGGTACGGAACGTTTCGGAAAGTTGACGGACGATTTCCTGCAAGGGTTGCTGATTGAATGTCAGTACGCTATGGATTACTTGGGTTTCCTCGGTAGTATGTATGGCTTCTGTGGGAATGGCTTCCCGTTGTGGTGCTACGTATAAGAACTGATAGGCTGCCCAGCTCGTTACACAGAGCAGGACTACGGCTGCGGCACTGGCTGTACGCATCCAGAACCGCTTCATGCTGCGGCGCTTTAGCAAACGGCTTTCCAACAGCTTCCAGCTGTTTTCTGCCGTAAAGCGTCCTCGTGGGGAACGGGTAGAAGCAACCAGTCTGTTCAGTACTTTGTCGAAATTCTCGTTATTCACTTTCATTTTTGGCAATTTATTAAGAGCCTATGGCTCCTTTTCTGCATGTAAAGACAGCTGCTTTTCAGAAATTCCCTATGCCTATATCCTGAAATAATGTTAATCTAAAGCTCTTTGTCCGTGAAAGTCCGTCCTGCCTACGTATGACTTCCTTGTTTCTCTGTTTCAATCAATAGGGAAGGTGTGCTCAAGATGTGCATCTCATGTTGTGCGAGATGTGTATCTCATGCAGCTCGAGATGTACATCTCATACATGCATACGCGGCTTCTTGCAAGGAAGATGAAGCAGAGTTCACTCCGTCAGCAATGCTTCCTTGAGTCTTGTGAGTGCTTTTTGCAGTTGCGCGTCTACTGTCTTTGTGCTGATGTTTAGCTCCTCCGCCACTTGTGCATAGCTTTGTTTTTCTTCGCGCAGGCGGATGAATACTTCACGGCAACGCTCCGGCAGGCGGTCGAGCGCCTTGACATATCGGGCAAACAGTTCTTCGCTGATAAGAGTGTCTTCGGGGGAATCGGCTTGGTCTGAAAGTTCGGGAAGCTGTTCGGACGAAAGTGTAGGGTGCCGGTTCTCTTTTTCCAGGTAATTGAGGGAGGCGTTTTTGGTAAGGATAAAGCAGTAATCCTCTATGTTGTTCACTTCCGGCAACCGGGCGCGTTGTTCCCAAAGCTTCATGAAGACGTCGAGCACAATTTCTTGCGCCCACTCTTCGTACTTCACGAAATAGCAGGCAATACGGAACAAACGGTCGTAGCACAGATTGTAGAAACTGTGAAAAGCCCGTTCCGAGTCTTCTTCCTTCATTTGGCGCAAGTAGCGTCTGACTTCTTGTTCGGTCATGCAGTCTCCCGGTTTTGCTGTTAATCAATGAACATCAGGTCGCTTATTATGCCGTCCGAAACAAAGATGCCTTCCCGGGTCAGGCGCAGGCGGTCTGCCTGCATCTCCAGTTTGTGGCTTTGGAGGTATGGAGCCGCTATTTTCATGCAATATTGGCATAATTCCGTGCCGAAGGCTTCTTCCGTATATGTCAGGGAGACTCCCCACATGGTACGCAGGGAAGTCATGATGTATTCATTGTAACGGGTCACTTTATCCAGGATTTCTGTTTCGGAGGAACGCTGTCCCTCTTCAATGGACTTTATGTATCTTTCCAGAGAAGCTGTGTTCCATTCCCTTGTCTCCGCATTGAAGGAGTGGGCGGAAGGGCCGCAGCCCAAATACGGAATGCCTTTCCAGTAAGCGGTGTTGTGGCGTGAGTACATGCCGGGCTTGCAGAAGTTGGATATTTCATAATGCTCATACCCCGCGGCTCTCAGGGTGTCCATGAGCGCCGAGAAGAAGCGCAGGCTACTCTCTTCATCTACTTCGCTGATGCGGTGGCTTTGCAGCATTTCGTAGATGCGGGTGCCTTTTTCGTAAGTCAGATGATAAGCGGAGATATGCTCCACATCAAGGCCGACGGCTTGTTGCAGGTCGCATTCCCACCGTTGGTCTGTTTCATCCGGCAGTCCATAGATAAGGTCGATGCTGATATTCCGGAAGCCGGCTTGGCGGAGGCGGTGTACGGCTGCGATGGCTTGCGTGGCATTATGCCGGCGGTTCAACAGTTTCAGGGTGGGGTCGTCGAATGTCTGTATTCCCATGCTTATGCGGTTGAAGGGGAGGGTACGCAGCATGGACACATATTCTTCCGTCAGGTCGTCGGGATTGGCCTCGAGGGTAATTTCTTCGGCATGTTCTGTTCCATACACCTCTTTGATAGTCCGGAATATCTGCTCGAAATCTTCGTGGGCGAGCTGTGAGGGAGTTCCTCCGCCAAAGTAGATGGTCTCTATCGGTTCTTCCTTCAGATAACCCTTGCGGGTTTTCAGTTCAGTGCACAAGGCATGGATGTACTGCAGCTTCAATTCGCTGCGAGTGGTGGAATAGAAATCGCAATAGATACAGCGTGTCTTGCAAAAAGGTATATGAATATAGATGCCTGCCATGGTATGCTTATGGATATTTATTGCAAAAATAGTCTTTTGGCAGGAGAATATATCGGTTTTCGGGACATTTAATGTAATATGGAAGGAGTCAGTGTCTTGGTGTGTATTCTTAGTTTTGTCTGTAATCCGGAAAAATAGAACATTTTTTGAGTTGTATGGAAATTCATTATTCCGAATAAATTCCTTTTCTTTGTTATCAGAAAAAGGAATAGGTGTCTATTAAAATAATGGGTAATATGTTTGAAGGACTTGACTTTTGGTTTGAACAGATTATAGCTTATTGTATTGCCTTTGTACTGGTGCAGTTCATGCAGAAACAAATATAACGGTAAATACTTTAGTCATTTCCGTCGTGGAATGATTTAATCTTGGGCTTTTTTCTTGTGATTTCTGAGTTTCTGGGGCACTAATGACCGATATTTACCCCTTTTTGAAACAATAGTGCCCCCGAAATTACCGGGAATGGGGTAATTTGCAGTATTGAAAAACAAACTTAAATAATATCATGAGAAAAAGTAACTACTTATGGCTGCTGCTGGTGGCAGTTTTATTGCTGCCCGTTCAGGAAATGGCTGCCAAGAAGAAAAAAGAGAAGGAAGTGACAGACCGCGAACTTTGGGTCGGGGTGTTGTATCAAATGGCTGCTCCGGACTAAGCAATATGAGTGAAGGGAAGCTCCAGGAAAATATGCAGGTGGAGCTTAGCCCCACTTGGGATGGACGCGACAAACGGGTGACCTATATGGAATGCTTCGGCCGTTTGATGGCGGGGTTGGCGCCCTGGTTCTCTTTGCCGGACGATGACACTGCCGAAGGCAAACAGCGCAGGCAACTTCGCGAGTGGGCATTGAAAAGTTATGCGCAGGCGGTAGACCCTGAAAGCCAGGATTACCTGCTTTGGTGGAAAGAGGGGCAGCTGCTGGTCGATGCCGCTTATGTTGCTGAAAGCTTCCTGCGAGGATACGATGCTTTGTGGGTGCCTCTGGATAGTTTGACTAAACGGCGTTACATTGAAGAGTTCACCCGGTTGCGCCGTGTGAACCCTCCTTATACCAACTGGCTGCTGTTCTCGTCTACGGTAGAATGCTTCCTGCGCAAGGCTGGGGCTAAGAGTGAGGCTTAGCGTATTGTCTCCGCTCTGCGCAAGGTGGAAGAGTGGTATGTAGGTGCCTTGCCCCTGGGCTTGTCCGCTGACCATCCGTTCTGGACAGATGCTCCGCAGGCATGGACCTAGAAAAAGGCGTGGAATTATCTGACTACTGTAGCCTTGCAGCCCGATGGTCGCATAGGGTATGTACAGCCGATTGGCGAGAAAGCCATTCACGGACAAGTGGTTGATGCCCACTCTACTGCTAACTTTGGGGTAGGGGTATTTCTGCTGGCAGCTTGTGAGATGGTGCGTTTTTTGAATGCCGACTGATTTGAGAGAGTAAATAAGTGTATATGTTACACAACATATACACTTTCTTTGTATTATAATGTATATAGTGTTAATTTTACACCCGTTAAAAGGTTTAATATAAAAAGATTATGATTGTACGGATGAAAAACACTTTCCGGATGCTTTTGGCGGCAATGCTATTGTCGTTGTTTGCACTTCCGGGATATTCCTGGCAAAAATCCTTTCCCCAAAAAGATTATGTAGCTTATTTCACTGGGAATAGTGGCGATGAAGAAGCTGTCCGCTATGCTGTAAGCATGGACGGTTATACCTACTGGGCATTAAATGATAATGAACCGGTAATCGATTCAAAAGTCATCAGCTCCACCAGGGGAGTCCGCGACCCGCATATCTTCCGTTGCGAGGATGGCAAGACTTTCTATACAAAACCCCATTCAGAACTTTGCTTTGGCGCCCAATAACCTGACGGATGCTCCGCAAATCTGCCTCGACTTTATGAAACAAGTGCCCACTACTTGGGACGAGACCCGTTTCATTGACGGCTATCCAGGGAGACATATTGTTCTTGCCCGTTGTCATGGCAACACGTGGTACATAGCCGCTGTCAATGCAACGACGGAACCTCTGAAACTGAAACTTGACCTTCTTATGCTGGCAGGACAAGAGGTATCTCTGTATAGTGATGACAAGAAGATGCAGCCTCAATTAAAGCTGCAGAAGATAAAGACTGATGGTTCTCTGCAACTCACGGTTCGGCCGCAGGGAGGGGCGGTAATCGTGAAATAAAGAAGGCATGGAGCAACCCTTGTTTTGTAATGATATATTATGACGGATTACTTATTTTTTAAATATTTGATTATCAAGTGTCTATAATTGGCCTAATTCAGCCGTATACTGAATGGCATTCACTATACGACTGAACCCTATTCACTATACGACTGAATGGCATTCAGAATACGGCTGATTGTGACTATCGAACTAAATGTAAATGATTAATACCTACTTAATACCATGAATAGATTCTTGAAATTATTGTCCTTGTGTCTGTTCTTGACACTGACTGTTCCTTTGTGGGCTGTGATGAACGGAGTGGCGAATGAACCCGATTCAGTCTACCTCTTTTCCTACTCCCATGCCGACGGCAGTGGCGGTTTGAAACTAGCCTGGAGTCCCGATGGCAACCGATGGTTCAGTGTGGCAGACGGCAACTCCTTTGTCAACTCCGACTTCGGTCCCTGGGGGCTGGATCTGATAGAGTATGCCAATGGCGATGCGCGCCGCACCGTGTGGGGAGGAGGAACTGGGTGTGCCCATGGTAGACGAACACTATTACGTGGACCCGGGTTGGATGATTCACAATCAGGACTATTAGGGAAAGTAAGGATAAAGGATTAAGGATTAGAGATTAGAAATTCTGTGCTTTTGTGGCTCTGTGTTGAAATTAAAAAATCCGTGTAATTCCGTGCCTGAAAACATAATAACTCAATACCTTAAAAGATATGAAGCAATTATTGACATTGGCATTTGTTGCAGCCATAGCCGGCAATGCATCGGCACAAAAGCAGCAGTCTTTGCATTCGGGTTATCCCATCGACCCGGTGCCTTTCACTTCGGTCAAGGTGACCGACAGTTTCTGGGGACAACGCTTGAAGGCAAACCGTGAGGTAACCATTCCGCTGGCTTTCGGCAAATGCGAGGAGACGGGACGCTATGAGAACTTTGTGAAAGCGGCTCATCCCAGTGACGAATATAAGGTGGAGGGCTTTTCCTTCGATGATACGGATGTCTATAAGACGATTGAAGGGGCAAGCTATTCCTTGCAGACTTACCCGGACAAGAAACTGGAAAAATATATCGACAGCGTGCTCGTCATCGTTGCCGCTGCCCAAGAGCCGGACGGATACCTCTATACGGCCCGCACGATGAACCCGAAACATCCGCACAACTGGTCGGGGCCGGAGCGCTGGTCGGAGGTGGAGAATCTGAGCCACGAGTTCTATAATCTGGGACACATGGTGGAAGGGGCTGTGGCCTATTACCAAGCTACTGGCAAGCGGAATTTTCTGGATATAGCCATCCGTTATGCCGATTGTGTATGCAAGAATATCGGCGAAGGTCCCGGACAGAAGCGTGTGATTCCCGGACACCAGATTGCTGAAATGGCATTGGTGCGCCTCTATATGGTGACGGGCGATAAGAAATACCTCGACCAGGCCAAGTTCTTCCTCGATGCACGCGGTACTACGGCGCGCAAGGATATCTATTTGCAGTCGCACAAGCCCGTGCTGGAGCAGGATGAGGCTGTGGGACATGCCGTGCGCGCAGGCTACATGTACTCGGGCATGGCTGACGTGGCCGCTATCACGGGCGACAGCTCTTATGTCCGTGCCATCGATCGCATTTGGGAGAACATTGTGGGCAAGAAGATATACATTACCGGTGGCATCGGTGCGCGCCATGAGGGTGAAGCCTTCGGCGACAACTATGAACTGCCCAACCTGACGGCCTATAACGAGACGTGCGCCGCCATCGGCAATGTTTATACCAACTACCGTCTGTTCCTGCTGCACGGTGATGCCAAATACTTTGACGTGCTGGAACGTACGCTCTACAACGGTCTGATTTCCGGTGTTTCGCTGGACGGCGGACGGTTCTTCTATCCCAATCCGCTGGCTTGCGACGGGAAGTACCGTTTCAATGCCGACCACACGATTACGCGCCAGCCGTGGTTCGGTTGCGCCTGCTGCCCCAGCAACATCAGCCGCTTCATCCCTTCGCTGCCGGGCTATGTCTATGCGGTGAAGGATGACAAGGTGTATGTCAATCTGTTCCTCTCCAACCGGGCCAAGCTGAAGGTGAACGGGAAGAATGTGGTGCTGGAGCAGGAAACCTCTTATCCCTGGAACGGTGATATCCGCTTGACAGTGGCAAAGGGCAACCAGCCGTTCGTCATGAATGTCCGTATTCCGGGCTGGGTACGCGGAAGTGTGCTACCGGGTGGCTTGTATTCGTATGCCGACGGAGAGGAGCTTGCCTACCGCGTGTCTGTCAACGGTCAGGAGGTGAAGGGAGCACTGCAGAAGGGTTACCTCAGCATCGACCGCCGCTGGAAGAAAGGAGATGTAGTGGAAATTTATTTTGATATGCAGCCGCGTGTGGTGAAGGCCAATGACAAGGTTGCCGCCGACCGTGGCCGTGTGGCCATAGAGTGTGGTCCGCTGGTGTATTGCGCCGAGTGGCCGGACAATGATTTCGATATCTCCACCCTGCTGCTGAACCGGCATCCGAAGTTCCAAGTGGTGGAGCACCCCGACCTGCTGGGCGGTATCAACGAAATTACCACCCGTGCGCAAGCCTTGAGCTATGACGCCACGGGCCGCCTTGCCGCGAAGGATGTGAAGTTGACGTTGATTCCTTATTATGCTTGGGCGCATCGTGGTGAAGGCCGGATGGAAGTGTGGCTGCCGATAGAAGTGGGAGCCGCTTCGGCAGAACTGCAGGAATAAACTATGTATCTGTATCTAAAGATTTTATTATTTTTGTAAACTGTTTCCGTATTACTATAACATTTGACATTACTTATATGAAACAACTGATTACCACCCTTTTATTGTCTTGCGCCTTGGGTGCGCAGGCACAACATGTAATGACCGTTAACGTATCCCGGCCGACAGCCAAGATACAGCCCACGATGTACGGCATCTTCTTCGAAGACATCAACTTCGGTGCCGACGGCGGACTCTACGCTGAACTGGTGAAGAACCGCTCCTTCGAGTTCCCGCAGCCCTTCGTTGGCTGGGTACCCTTTGGCAACGTCACGGTGCAGGACGCCGAGCCCTGCTTCGACCGCAATCCCCACTACGTGCGCATCGTCAACGACGGCCGTCGGCTGCGTGCCGGGCTCGACAACGAAGGTTTCCGTGGCATCGGCCTCAAGCAAGGCGAGGAATACCGTTTCACTGCCTATGCCCGCACTCCCGATGCTCGCCCCATGAAGCTCTCCGTTGAGTTGCTGAACTCCCGCGGCGAGAATCTGTTGACCAAGGAAATCGAAATCAGCGGCAACAGCTGGCAGAAGCAGACCGTCCTCCTCCGCTCCCCCTTCACCGATGCCCACTCGCGTCTGCGCGTGGTGTTGCTGACGGAGGGTACGGTGGACATGGACCACATCTCGCTCTTCCCCGTCAAGACCTGGAAGAACCGAGAGAACGGTCTGCGTGCCGACCTCGCCCAAGCGCTCTATGACCTCAACCCCGGCGTCTTCCGCTTCCCCGGCGGCTGCATCATCGAGGGCAACACCCTTGCCACCCGCTACCAGTGGAAGAACTCCGTGGGCCCGGTGGAGAACCGTCCGCTGAATGAGAACCGCTGGAACTACACCTTCAAGCACAAGGCTTTCCCCGACTATTTCCAAAGTCTGGGTCTGGGCTACTACGAATACTTCCTGCTGAGTGAGGATCTCGGAGCCGAACCGCTTCCCGTTCTCAGTTGCGGCCTCTCCTGCCAGTACGAGAGCAACGAAGTGGTGCCCCTCGACGAGCTCGACCTCTACGTGCAGGATGCCCTCGACCTTATCGAATTCGCCAATGGCCCCGCTACTTCCACCTGGGGAAAGCTGCGTGCCGAGATGGGACATCCGGAGCCGTTCCACCTCAAAATGATTGGCATCGGTAACGAACAGTGGGATAAGGTCTATACCGAGCGTCTGGAAGTCTTTACCAAAGCCATCCGCGCCCACTATCCCGACATCAAGATTGTTGGCTCCTCCGGCCCCAACGCCGATGGTGACAAGTTCGACTACCTCTGGCCCGAGATGAAACGCATCGGTGTGGACCTGGTGGACGAGCACTACTACATGGCCCCCGACTGGTTCTTTGCCAATGCCGCCCGCTATGACAGCTACGACCGCCGCGGCCCCAAAGTCTTTGCCGGCGAGTATGCCTCCCACGACCACCCCACGGGCAAGACCAACAATTTCCTTGCCGCCCTCTCCGAAGCAGCCTTCATGACCGGGCTGGAGCGCAACGCCGACGTGGTGCACCTTGCCACCTACGCCCCGCTCTTTGCCCATGTGGATGCCTGGCAGTGGAATCCGGACCTTATCTGGTTCGACAACCTCCGCATGATGCGCACCCCGAACTATTACGTCCAGCAGATGTATGGAATGAATGCCGGTACCGACGTTCTCCGTCTGCAGATGGACGGCAAGCCGGTGGCTGGGCAAGACAGCCTCTATGCTACGGCCTCCCTTGATGCCCCTACGGGAGAAATTATTCTGAAGCTGGTCAACGCAGGCAGTACCCCGGCCCAAGTGCAAGTTAACTTCAACGGTTTGAGGAAACGCCAACTCATCGGCGGTTCGTGCACGTATCTGCAGAACTGTGACTGGCGTACGGTGAATACCTTGGAACAAGAAGCTCTCGTTCCCCGTATCCGCCCGGTGCAAGTCGGCGCGCAATCCCTCGACTTGGAGCTGCAGCCCCGTTCATTCAGCGTCTACCGCCTGCATTGACATCCCTTTCCGAAAGGTGGAGGGAGATGGCATACAGTTAGTTTTCCCTCCCCTTTCCGGGGCATGAGCCGTGGAAAATTGCTTCCGTGAGCAAATATTCATCCTTTTTGGGCCGATTCTCCTCTTGAAATAGCCCGATTCGCCTTATTTTTGTAACAGCATTCGGAGCATTCCCTATGCTGTTATTACTATTTTTAAACTAATCATCATGAAGAAACATCTTATTACCGGACTGTTTGCAGCCTTGGCCTTGTCTGCCAGCGCACAGTCTTTCAAAGAATGGCTCGACCCTGAGGTCAACGCCGTGAACCGTGCCCCCATGCACACCAACTACTTCGCCTACGAGTCGGCCGATGTCGCCACCCGGGGCTTGAAAGAACAATCGTCCCGTTTCATGACACTGAACGGCATCTGGAAGTTCTTCTGGGTGAAGGATGCCGATGCTCGCCCTACCGACTTCTGGCGTGTGGGCTACAATGACAAAGGTTGGAACGACATCCCCGTCCCCGGCGTGTGGGAACTGAACGGCTTTGGCGATCCTATCTATGTGAATATTGGCTACGCCTGGCGCAACCAGTTCCAGAACAACCCGCCGCAGGTGCCCGTCGAGAACAATCATGTAGGTTCTTACCGCCGTGAGATTACCGTGCCCGCCGACTGGAAGAATAAGGACATCATCGCCCATTTCGGCTCTGTCACCTCCAATATGTATCTGTGGGTGAACGGCCGTTATGTAGGTTATAGTGAAGACAGCAAGCTCGAAGCCGAATTCGACTTGACCCCTTACTTGAAGCCCGGCCAGAAGAATCTGATTGCCTTCCAGGTATTCCGCTGGTGCGACGGTACCTATCTCGAAGACCAGGACTTCTTCCGCTACAGCGGTGTAGGGCGTGATTGCTATCTCTATGCCCGCGACAAGAAACGCATCCAGGATATCCGCGTCACTCCCGACCTGGATGCCGACTACCGCAACGGTTCCTTGAGAGTGCAGCTCGATGTGAAGGGTGGCGGTAACGTCAGCCTTGAACTGCTGGACGCTGCCGGAAAGCAGGTGGCTACAGCTGCTGCCAAAGGCAGTGGCACTGCCCTGATAAATGTGGAGAATCCTCATAAATGGACGGCAGAAACACCCTACTTGTATACCCTGCGTGCCACCCTGCAAGGCAGCAGTGAAGTGATTCCCGTAAAGGTAGGTTTCCGCAAGATAGAACTGAAGGGAGAACAGATACTTGTCAACGGCCAACCCGTCCTCTTCAAGGGCGCCAACCGTCATGAGATGGACCCGGACGGCGGTTATGTCATCTCTCGCGAACGTATGCTGCAGGACATCCAGGTGATGAAGCAGTTCAACTTGAACGCCGTGCGCACCTGCCATTATCCCGACAACAATCTTTGGTATGACCTTTGCGACCAGTACGGTATCTATGTAGTGGCAGAGGCGAATATCGAGTCTCACGGCATGGGCTACGGCGAGCAGACCCTTGCCAAGCGTGATGATTATAGAAAAGCGCACTTGGAACGCAACCAGCGCAACGTGCAGCGCAGTTTCAACCATCCCAGCATCATCTTCTGGTCGCTCGGCAACGAAGCCGGCTATGGTCCTAACTTCGAGGCCGCCTACGATTGGGTGAAAGCCGAAGACCCCAGCCGTGCCTGCCAGTACGAGCAAGCCGGTAAGACAGGCAAGACTGACATTTACTGCCCTATGTACTATGGTTATGAGGGCTGCCGGAAGTATTGTGAGGATGCCTCCATGACGAAACCTCTCATTCAGTGCGAATACGCTCACGCCATGGGCAATTCTGAAGGAGGCTTCAAGGAGTATTGGGATTTGGTTCGCAAGTATCCCAAATACCAAGGCGGCTTTATCTGGGATTTCGTTGACCAGTCTCCCCGTTGGACGGGCAAGAACGGCAAGATGATTTATGCCTACGGCGGCGACTTCAACCGCTTCGATGCCAGTGATGTGAACTTCTGCGATAACGGTCTTATCAGCCCCGACCGTGTGCCCAATCCTCACATGTACGAAGTGGGGCGTATCTATCAGGACATCTGGACTACTCCGGCCGACTTGGAGAACGGTGAAATCAATGTGTTCAACGAGTACTTTTTCCGCGACCTCTCTGCCTATTACATGGAGTGGGAGGTGCTGAAAGGCGGCAAGGCAATTCGTACCGGTCGCGTGGATAATCTGAATATAGCTCCTCGGCAGACAGCCAAGATTAAACTGGATTTGGGCAAGACCTGCCAATGTACCGAATGGCTGCTGAACGTTTCCTATAAGCTGAAGAACCGCGAGGGTCTGCTTCCCGCCGGCCATGTGGTGGCCAAGGACCAGCTGGCACTCAATCCCTACAAGGCTCCTTCCATGGAACTGAAGAACTGCGTGCAGAGCAATGTAGAGGTGGTGGCTCCCCAAGTGCAGGATAACGATTGGAAGTATCTCATCGTTTCAGGTGATGCGTTCCGGGTAGAAATCAACAAGCACAACGGTTACCTGACCAAGTACGAAGTGAACGGACAGAATATGATTAAGGACGGTGAGGCCTTGACGCCCAACTTCTGGCGTGCTCCGACCGACAATGATTTCGGTGCGGGCCTGCAACGCAAGTACATCGTTTGGAAGAATCCGGAAATCAAGTTGACTTCTTTCAACCAGCGTACGGAGAACAATCAGGTCATAGTAGAATCAGCTTACGATATGCCAGGTGTTTCCGCTAAGCTGGCCTTGACGTATGTCATCAACAATGCCGGTGCCATCAAGATAACCCAGAAGCTGATAGCCGACAAAAACGCCAAAGTTTCGAACATGTTCCGTTTCGGTTTGCAGATGCCCATGCCCCGCAGTTTCGAAACAGTCGAATACTACGGACGCGGTCCGGTTGAGAACTATAGCGACCGTAACCATTGCACAGATTTAGGCATCTATCGCCAGAGCGTGACAGAGCAGTTCTATCCTTATATCCGTCCGCAGGAAAACGGAACAAAGACCGATATCCGCTGGTGGAAGATGTTGAATCAGTCTGGCAATGGCATTAAGATTGTGGCCGAAGCCCCCTTCTCCGCATCGGCCTTGCACTATACCATCGAGTCTTTGGACGAGGGTTTGGACAAGCAGCAGGGACACTCGCAAGAAGTGGAAGAGGCTGATTTGACTAATCTCTGTATCGACAAGGTACAAGCTGGTCTGGGTTGTGAGGACAGCTGGGGACGTATTGCGCGTCCGGAGTACCTGGTGCCATACGCTGATTATGAGTTTACGTTCATCCTTTCTCCCGTGCGCCACAGCATCGGAATAGAATAACATTTACTGCGTACTAAACCACTGGTTTCATAACACAGCAGCGGTCGCCCTCCCCATTGGAAAGGCGACCGCTTTGCTATTGATGCTTTGTTTGCTTTTGTATATTTCTTCGTTTATATCATGATACAACTTACCTTTTCCGGCAAATGCAATCTGTCAGATGATCGTTGATAAATCCCGAAGCTTGCAGATGGGCATAGCAGATGGTAGAGCCGAAGAACTTGAATCCCCGTTTTTTCATGTCTTTGCTCATGGTATCTGATTCGGGAGACGATACCGGAATCTCACTCAATGACTGGAAGTGGTTGATAATCGGTGTCCGATCGGGAAAGAAGGATAACGTGTAGTTGTAAAAGCTGCCGAATTCTTTCTGTATGGCAAGAAACAGCCGTGCATTGGTGATGGTCGACTTAATTTTCAGACGGTTTTTCACGATGCCGTCAAAATGCATCAGCCGTTCCACGTCTTCGTCAGTCATTTGCGCCACTTGTGAGGCATCGAAATTGCAAAAGGCTTTGCGGTAGCCTTCCCGCTTTTTGAGGATGGTTATCCAGCTCAGTCCGGCCTGGGCACTTTCCAATACAAGGAACTCGAATAGTGTTTTGTCGTCTGTTACCGGTTTTCCCCACTCTTCATCGTGGTATTTCACATACAGCTCGTCGGTTCCGCACCAGCCGCAACGTCCGTTTATAATGTCTTGCATAAGAGTTATTTTTGTAATGAGATGCTAAGATATTGTTTTCATTGCGAATAAACAAATCTATCTATTCAGAATGGACAGTTTCCATATTCTTTCTTACTTTTGCAAAAAGGTGGTTTGGCAAGAAGGACAAGATAACTCTTGCCAATCTCGGCAAGGCAGGCATCCAGACGGTATGTTACAACCTAATGCCGGTGATTGACTGGATTCGCACGGACTTGCAACATTCCTAGGAAGATGAGACATTTCCTATTCAAGCGTTTGCTGGCGCTATACAAAGGGATAGACTGGGAGGTTTTACGCGAAATATGCGTTATTTCTTGTCTGTCATCATGCAGGTGTGCGAAGAATATGGGATGAATATGTGATACACCCTAATGACCCTCCTTTTCAGGTATTGGGGGTCGCGTATTGTGACAGACGAGGCGGATATTACCTCGATATTGAGGGCAGTGGACAATCCTCATAATGGCCTGACTTTTTATGTCGGTTCATTGGGTACCGGGAACAGAATGATACCCATGAACTGGCAAGGAAGTTTGCCAAGCGTACCCATTTTGTGCATTTGCGCAGTACGAAGGCAATGCCGGCTGTGGTAGACGATGAATTGTACGGAAAATCTGTTTGATTGATTTTTCGTGTAATCCATGTCTAAATAATCTATTAGCGTATGTAAGTCCGACTTAATAGTTGAAAGCCTTGGATTTTACGTAAACCTTGAAGTCTTTGATTCCACCCGGTACCTCGCTTTCCATTCTGGGTAGATATTGTATGCCGGTCAGGGTGCGGGTACTACCCAAGTCAATCACGACAGAATGCGGGTATGGAGTGTCTTTTGTTGTGCTCCAATAGGTTGATTCCTGGAGGTCGAAGATTTTGTCCGCAGAACAGTTGACGTGGGATACGTCTTCGCTGTCGGCATAATTGACAATCCAGGGTTCGCGTGACAGACGTTCCCCATTCTCATCCAGCAGATACATTTCGGCAATGCAAGCCAGGTCTTTTCCATCTTGTGCACTCAAGGCTTCCAGGCAGACATAACGTCCGGTGACGGGTTGGTCGAATTTGCGCTCCTGCCAACCGTTGCCGGGATTGAAGCTGCCGGAGAGGACGGGCTGCTCACCGGACAAGTCGAGATTTTCACCCTCATTGCGGTGTGTCAGCGGTTTGGTAACGAGTAGTTGGTCCAGCAATGGCTCGCTCAGTCCTTCGGACTTAACTTCTTTGGGACCGATGATGTCGAAGACAATCACTTCATTCTCGCCTTTCTTCAACCAGCATCCCGGGATGTAGAGGGTCTGTTGCGGGCCGATTTCCCAAATGCGTCCCATGGCGTGCCCGTTGACGTAGACAAGTCCCTTGCCCCAAGTCTCGAAGTTTAGGAATGTGTCGCTGGGCTTGTTCACCTTAAAGGTGGCACGGTAGCAACCCGGAATGCGTTGTCCTAACTCATCTTTCAGTGAGCCGATGGGCTGGAACTTCATGTTCTTATAGAAATCGTATGTATCTTCGAGATTATAGACTTCCCAATCCTTCAGGTTGCAGGTGAAAGGACGGCCGTCGATGTCTACGGTAAGTTCTACGCTTTGGGTGATACCCTTGAAGTCCTTGATGGCACGTCCAAAGTTGATGCGGCCCATGGCTTCTACCAGAATGTCGAGGCGTGCACCTTTGGGGCAGGCGGGGAATTCCAGTTGCTTTTCACCGTTGCGGCGGTCCAGTTTGCCGATGTATTTGCCATCTAGGAAAACTTGGGCATAATCGTGCGCATCGTTCACAGTGAGCAGGGACGGGGTTTTCATCTCGGGCAGTGTGGTGCGGTAGAGAATACTTCCGAATCCCTGGTTATATTCCTCCATGGTACGGATATTGCAGTCTTTCTTGGCAGCAGGAAGATTGTCGAACAAAGGAGCCATCTCTGTAAATTGGAAAGACGGAATACGGATGGGCTTGATTAAAGCGGGAACTTTAGCCTGCTTCTCGCCGTTCATGTATTTGGACAATGCTTTTCGCAATTCCCAGTATTTGGGAGTGGTCTGTCCCGATTCGCTGATGGGGGCGTCGTAGTCGTAAGAGGTTACGTCGGGGGCGAATCCGGGTGAGTTGGCTCCTGCCCAGTGTCCCCAGTTGGTCCCTCCGTGGGTCATGTAGAGGCTGAAGGAGATGCCTTTGGACAACATCTCGTCAATGCCGGCAATCATGTCGGCAGCCGGACGGGTTTCGTGGTTGGCTCCCCACTTGTCGAACCAGCCGCTCCAGAATTCGGAGCACATCAGCGGGCTATCAGGACGGAGTTTCTTCAGCGGTGCAAACTGTTGGTCGATGTTGGCTCCTGTACCGAAGTTCATGGTCCATACCAGGTCGTGGAGTCCGTTCTTGGTGAAGTTGGACGCCCAGTCGCATTGAAACAGTGCTACGCCGGGGTAATTGGCGCGTACGATGTCGCGGATTTGCGATACGTAACTTTTGTCTTCCCCGTAGGAGCCGTATTCGTTCTCTACTTGTACCATGATGATGGGACCTCCGTTCTGTATGGTCATGTCGGCTACCTGCTCGGCAACGGCTTTTTCAAAGATGCCTACACGTTCTATGAAGTAAGGGTCGGATTCGCGCAGGCGTATGTCCTTCTTCTTGAGCAACCACCAGGGCAGTCCGCCCATTTCCCATTCGGCACAGACATAGGGCCCTGGGCGCAGGATGACATACATATCGTTCTGCTGGCACAAGCGGCAGAATTCTGCCAAGTCATTCTGCCCGGTGAAGTCGAATACACCCGGCTGAGACTCATGAGAGTTCCAGAAGACGTAGAGGCAGACTGTGTTCATGCCCAGTGCTTTGCACATTTTGATGCGTTGGTCCCAATAGGCCTTGGGGATGCGTGGATAGTGCAGTTCTGCGGCTTTGAGACAAACGGCTTGCCGTTCAATAGGAATGTTCCTTTGCCGGCAGAGAAGTCGCCTTGTCCTTCCCATTGGGTACGCGGGTCCCAGCTGTCGCGCCAGGGTATCGTGATTGTTCCGTCCTTGCCGAATTCAAGCGGGAGCCATACGTAGCGCGAGTCCTCAAGGTCTTTCTTTTTCCAGCGGTCGAACATGGCAATGTAGGCATTTCCTTTTCCGTATATTTGCTGCACGTAAGTGCTTTGTGCATAGAAGGTCTTGTCTGCATCAGGACCGGTACATGGATTGCCGATGGTAGTCCATTGCCCCATGATGGAGTCGGCTACAGCCAGCTCGGCAACATTGGGATCCCAGCCGGTACAACCGGAAGAGAGCATATAGTATTTGCCGTTATACTTGAATACGGCGGGTGCTTCGCGGCTTTGCTTCACGAAATTGCGTGTATAGCGACCAGTGGGCTTCAGGTAGTCATCCGTTAGCTCGCTTATATATAAGGTAGCGTTGTTTTCCGAAGAGTAGAACTGATATGCCTTGCCGTTATCATCAATGAACACTGTTTGGTCGCGGCTCATCGCACCGTTGGGACGGAAGCTGCCTACATAGGTGAATGTTCCGGTAGGAGAATCGCTGACCGCTACGCCGGCACATGCCTTACTGTAGTCAGCACTTTCCACATGCGCCCACATGACGAATTTCTTTGTCTTCTCGTTGTAAATCACTTTGGGACGTTCCAGCACCTTGCTGGGGTGCAGGTCGTGTTTCTCGTCGTCTTTCACGGCAGGAAGTACAATACCCTCGAACTTCCAGTTCAGCAGGTCTTTCGAAGAGTAGCAGCTGACACCGGTTACGTCGGTGCGGTAGCATTCCCACGTAGCCCATTCGGGCAGGATGGTTTCTCCTTTTTTGTATTCGCCATACCAATAGTAGGTTCCTTCGTGGTAAAGAAGGCCGCCGCCATGGGCGTTGATGGGATTGCCGTCGGTGTCTTTCCATACTTCCCCTGGTATGATTGCGGCATTTTTCGTTTGTGCTTTTGTTTTTGCAGATGGCAGGCAGCAAAGGCAGGCCAGCAATGCAAAACTCCAAATAATTTTCCTTTTCATTTAAGAATTCGGTATTAGATAATTAATAAATCGTTTATGTTTTGGGCAAAGATATGCGAAAGTTGAGAAATGGAGGGTATGTAAATGTGTCAAAAAGGAGAGATTAGAGCTATAATCTCTCCTTTTTGTGATGTTTTTCTGTCTTTTCTATTTGGTTTGCACTTGTTTCTTAAGTTATAGGTAGGGGGTATTGTGTTTTATAACATGCTTCCCGATGTTGCTTTTCTTTGAATTAATGCCTAATTTGCGCCTCACAAAAAGTTAACGGCATCATCGTATGTCAGGTTATTCACTTAAAATCTTAATATATCATGAAAGTATATCAGACGAATGAAATTAAGAACATTGCCCTCCTTGGCAATGACGGCTCGGGTAAAACCACTCTCACAGAAGCGCTGCTCTTTGAGAGTGGTATTATAAAACGTCGCGGCAGAATTACTGCCAAGAATACAGTCAGCGATTACTTCCCGGTGGAACAGGAATACGGTTATTCTGTGTTTTCCACCGTTTTCCATGTGGAGTGGAACGGTAAGAAACTGAATATCATTGACTGTCCGGGTAGTGATGACTTTGTAGGAGCTGCCATGACGGCGCTCAACGTTACTGATACTGCCATACTGCTGCTGAACGGACAATACGGTCCTGAGGTAGGTACGCAGAACCATTTCCGCTATACCGAGAAACTGGGCAAACCGGTTATTTTCCTGGTAAACCAGCTCGATAATGAAAAGTGCGATTATGACATGGTACTTGAGCAGTTGCAAACCATATACGGTCCGAAGGTGGTGCCCGTGCAATATCCGCTGGCTACCGGACCGAATTTTAATTCGTTGATTGATGTACTTTTGATGAAAAAATATTCGTGGGGACCCGAAGGTGGCGCTCCCACTATTGAAGAGATTCCGGCCGAAGAAATGGAAAAGGCTACAGAGATGCACAAGGCTTTGGTAGAAGCTGCAGCCGAACATGACGAAGGCCTTATGGAAAAATTCTTTGAGCAGGACTCTTTGACAGAAGACGAAATGCGCGAAGGTATCCGCAAGGGACTGGCTTCACGCGGTATGTTCCCAGTATTCTGTGTCTGTGCCGGTAAGGATATGGGTGTACGCCGTCTGATGGAATTCCTGGGTAATGTGGTGCCGTTTGTGGACGAAATGCCACCGGTGCACAATACACGCGGTGAGGTGGTGAAGCCGGATTCTGACGGACCGACTTCCTTGTATTTCTTCAAGACTGCCGTTGAACCGCATATCGGTGATGTCCAGTATTTCAAGGTTATGAGTGGCAAGGTGCACGAAGGTGATGACTTCACCAATGCAGACCGTGGTTCCAAAGAACGCATTGCGCAGATTTATGCTTGTGCCGGTGCCAACCGTATCAAGGTAGAGGAAATGGTAGCCGGTGACATCGGCTGTACGGTGAAACTGAAGGACGTACATACCGGTAATACATTGAACGGTAAGGGCTCTGAAAACCGTTTCAACTTCATTAAATATCCGAACTCCAAATATTCACGTGCTATCAAGCCGCTGAACGAGTCGGATACGGAAAAGATGATGGTTGCTTTGAACCGTATGCGCGAGGAAGACCCGACGTGGGTGATAGACCAGTCTAAAGAATTGCGTCAGACTATTGTACACGGGCAAGGTGAATTCCATTTGCGTACCTTGAAGTGGCGTCTGGAAAACAACGAGAAACTACAAGTCAAGTTTGAAGAACCGAGAATACCGTATCGTGAAACGATTACGAAAGCTGCCCGTGCGGATTATCGTCATAAGAAACAGTCGGGTGGTGCAGGCCAGTTCGGTGAGGTCCACCTGATTGTTGAGCCTTACTACGAAGGTATGCCGTTGCCCGAAACCTATAAATTCAATGGTCAGGAGTTCAAGATGAACGTCAAGGGTACCGAAGACGTTCCATTGGAATGGGGTGGCAAGCTGGTATTTGTCAATAGTATTGTGGGTGGTTCCATTGACGCACGTTTCATGCCGGCCATCTTGAAGGGTATCATGTCACGTATGGAGCAGGGACCGTTGACCGGTTCGTATGCCCGTGATGTACGTGTCATCGTATATGACGGAAAGATGCACCCGGTTGACTCCAATGAAATTTCCTTTATGCTGGCAGGACGGAACGCGTTCAGCGAAGCGTTCAAGAATGCAGGCCCGAAGATTCTGGAACCCATTTATGACGTGGAGGTATTTGTTCCGTCGGACAAGATGGGTGATGTGATGGGTGACTTGCAGGGACGCCGTGCCATGATTATGGGTATGAGCAGCGAGGCCGGTTACGAAAAATTGAGTGCCAAAGTACCTTTGAAGGAAATGTCATCCTACTCTACGGCACTTAGTTCACTGACCGGTGGACGTGCTTCGTTCATCATGAAGTTTGCCAGCTATGAACTCGTCCCGAGTGATGTGCAGGATAAACTGATTAAGGAATTTGAGGCTAAGCAAGCTGAAGAATGACTTTCAGGAGTTGGTAGTTTGGCTGTTGTAACTACCGGCTGCTAATATAACAATTGTTAAAGCCGTTGTTACTTCATGGCAAGTAATGACGGCTTTTTTCATTAACGTAGATTAAGAACATGTGGAATTGTGAATTGAATGATTAATTTTTTATTAAATTTGCAAACCAAAGACTTGTGTTTTTGTTATAATGCTCATAATACAACCTAAAAAATGGTCTTCGGTTAATTTACGAGAACGTCCGGTTAAATCAGGTTAATTGGTTAGGAGTGTTAATTAGGGAGTGTTAATTTTGTGACTATGAAAAAGTCAACTATATGGATATTAGGTGTTGTTATGGGTCTTTCCTTCCTCAGTTTGCTGTATTTGCAGATTGGCTATATTGAGGAGATGGTGAAGATGCGTAACGGACAATTTGAGGAGGCGGTGAAACGTGCGTTGATGGCTGCTTCGAAAGAGGCGGAGTCCGCGGAGGTTGTGCGTTGGCTGAATGAGGATATCTCCGAGGCGGAAAAGAAAGCATGGGAGCAATCGCAAAGCAGTAGCGGAGTGATGCGGACCCAGCGGTTTGTGATGACAGCTCCGGATGGCAGTGTCCGTTCTTCGGTGGAATTGAAGACTTTCAGCAATGAGCCTTCTGAATTGCCAAGAGCAATGATTTCACGCAAACATGGGGTAAAAACAATTCCCCAGACTTCACGCTCGCAGATAGAGATGCTTAAAAATCGCTATCTTTACCAGCGTGCATTGGTAGATGAGGTTGTGTTGCAGATGGTATATAATGCCAGTGACAAGCCGATTGAAGAGCGTGTTAATTTCAAAAGTCTGGACCAGTATCTTAAAGCTGGTCTGATAGAAAATGGTCTCGGTGATATGGACTATCATTTTAAGGTGATAGACCGGGAGGGTAGAGAAGTATACCGTTGTTCGGATTATAGTGATGTTGGGAGTGAAAGTTCTTATTCGCAGCCATTGTTTTTGAATGATCCGCCTGCCCGTATGAGTATCGTCAAGATACATTTTCCGGGAAAGAAGGATTATATCTTTGATTCGGTCAGGTTTATGATACCGTCGATGATATTTACTTTTGTACTGCTGGTGACGTTCATCTTTACGATTTACATCGTATTCCGCCAGAAAAAACTGACGGAGATGAAGAATGATTTCATCAACAATATGACGCATGAATTCAAAACACCGATTTCAACGATTTCGTTGGCGGCGCAAATGTTGAAAGATCCGGCTGTGGGCAAGTCTCCGGCCATGTTCCAGCATATATCGGGTGTTATAAACGATGAGACGAAGCGTTTGAGATTCCAGGTTGAGAAAGTGCTTCAGATGTCAATGTTTGACCGCCAGAAGGCTACATTGAAGATGAAGGAACTGGATGCTAATGAACTGATAACAGGTGTTATCAATACGTTTACGCTGAAAGTGGAGCGTTATAATGGAAAGATTGAATCGGAGCTTGAAGCTACAGATCCCGTGATCTTTGCTGATGAGATGCATATCACTAATGTGATTTTCAACCTCATGGATAATGCGGTGAAGTATAAACGTCCGGATGCGGATTTGCAATTGACGGTGAAGACCTGGAATGAGCCGGGCAAACTGATGATTTCCATCCAAGATAACGGCATCGGCATCAAAAAGGAGAATTTGAAAAAGATATTCGAGAAGTTCTATCGCGTGCATACAGGTAATCTGCACGATGTGAAAGGCTTCGGCTTGGGACTGGCTTATGTGAAGAAGATTATCATGGATCATAAGGGAACTATCCGAGCAGAAAGTGAACTGAACGTAGGAACTAAATTTATTATTGCATTACCTTTATTAAAAAATTGATTGATATGGACGAGAAACTGCGTATTTTATTGTGCGAAGATGATGAAAATCTTGGCATGCTTTTGAGAGAATATTTACAGGCAAAAGGTTACGCCGCCGAGTTATATCCCGATGGAGAGGCAGGATACAAGGCTTTCCTGAAGAATAAATATGACTTGTGTGTATTTGATGTGATGATGCCGAAGAAAGACGGATTCACACTGGCGCAGGAAGTGCGTGCGGCCAACGCCGAAATTCCAATTATCTTCTTGACGGCAAAGACGTTGAAGGAAGATATTTTGGAAGGTTTCAAGATTGGTGCCGATGACTACATCACCAAGCCCTTCAGTATGGAAGAACTGACTTTCAGAATTGAAGCTATTCTAAGACGCGTTCGCGGAAAGAAGAACAAGGAGAGCAACATCTATAAGATTGGTAAGTTTACATTCGATACGCAGAAACAGATTCTGGCGACTGCTGAGAAGCAGACCAAACTGACCACCAAGGAATCTGAACTGCTGGGTTTGCTTTGTGCACATGCCAATGAAATCTTGCAGCGTGATTTTGCATTGAAGACTATCTGGATTGATGACAACTATTTCAATGCACGTAGTATGGATGTATATATCACGAAGTTGCGTAAGCATCTGAAAGAAGATGATTCAATTGAAATCATCAATATTCACGGAAAGGGATATAAACTGATTACTCCGGAGGCTGAGTCTTGATGAGACTTGGCTTGGGAGGAAGAGAAGAAGAGAAAATAAAGAAGGCGGTCTTGCATGTATATGCAAACCGCCTTCTTTATTTCTTTCCTTTTGATATTAGTCGGCAATTCTCTTGTTGATGACAATGTAGGAAATCAATCCCACTACAACCAAAACGGCAGAACTGCCCAAGATGGCATTGTTGTTAACATTGCCGGTAAAAGAACATGCAACCAGGATTACAGCTCCTATTACGACTAATATCAATCCCAGATTTTTTAATAAACCTTTCATGTGTGTGTATTTTAATTAGATTATTATATTCTTTCGTATTCTTGTCACAAAGAAAAGCATAATTCTTTAACAAGCGAAATTATTTTTGCAAAAAATCCATATTTTAATAAAGAATGGAGAATGAGGAATGAAAAATGAAGCTTCATCCCCTTTTTTCTCCTCCCTTAATCTCTAATCCTTAAGCCCTAATCCCTATATCTTAGTCCTTGGTATTGAAGAAAATCTTTCTCAGTACCTCCTGGCTCACACTGAGCTCTTCGATGGTGATGCCTTTCAAGGCTTCTTTGAGGGTCTGGTTGGCAATGACGCGCGCACGTTCTTCCAGTTCCTTGCCGTCCTTGGTCAAATGTATCAGATTGGTGCGGCGATCTTTCTTGTCCGATATGCGCACGACGAGATGCTGACGCTCCATATTGTCTATTAAGCGCGTCATGCTGGGCTTGTCTTTGAAAGTTGCATTACACAACTCTTGTTGTGTCACCCCGTCCTTTTCCCATAAGAAGATGAGGACAGTCCACTGTTCCGGAGTAATCTCCAGACCGTTCTGACGGAAGTTACGGGACAGTTTGCGGTTAATGGCAGCCGACACTTTGCCGTTCAGTATGGCAAAGATAAGGCGGATATCAAAGTTAAATTGCTCTATCATGAAATTATTGTTTAAACAACTTTGCAAAGATAAGGCAAGCTGAAGACAATTCCTATATCCCTACACAAAAAAACATTAAATGTTTGTAGTTCAAAATAAAATGTCTACCTTTGCACCGCATTTTTAAAACGAATAATTTATTTATTTAATTAAACGAGTATGAATCAATACGAAACCGTTTTCATTTTGACTCCCGTTTTGTCTGATGTTCAGATGAAGGAAGCGGTAGAGAAATTCAAAGGCATCCTTACTGCTGAAGGTGCTGAGATTGTAAATGAAGAAAACTGGGGACTGAAGAAGCTGGCATATCCTATCCAGAAGAAGTCAACCGGTTTCTATCAGCTGATTGAGTTCAATGCAGAACCTACTGTCATTGAAAAATTGGAAGTAAACTTCCGTCGTGACGAGCGCGTTATCCGTTTCTTGACTTTCAAACAAGACAAGTACGCTGCTGAATATGCTGCGAAGAGAAGAAGTGTTAAATCAACTAAAAAGGAGGATTAATCATGGCACAACAAGTTCAATCAGAAATCAGATATTTAACTCCACCCTCAGTAGACGTTAAGAAGAAAAAATACTGCCGTTTCAAGAAGAGCGGTATTAAGTACATTGACTACAAAGATCCTGAATTCTTGAAGAAATTCTTGAATGAGCAAGGTAAAATCCTTCCGCGTCGTATTACCGGTACTTCTTTGAAGTTCCAACGTCGTGTAGCTCAAGCTGTGAAGAGAGCACGTCACTTGGCGTTGCTGCCCTATGTAACTGACATGATGAAATAATAGGAGGAGGAAAGTATGGAAATTATATTGAAAGAAGACATCGTAAACTTGGGTTATAAGAACGACATCGTAACAGTAAAGTCTGGCTACGGTCGTAACTACCTCATCCCGACCGGTAAAGCTGTTATCGCTTCACCGGCTGCAAAGAAAATGTTGGCTGAAGAGTTGAAACAACGTGCTCACAAGCTGGAGAAAATCAAAAAGGATGCTGAAGAACTGGCTGCTAAGCTGGAAGGTGTATCATTGAAGATTGCTACTAAGGTTAGCTCCACTGGTACTATTTTCGGTTCTGTTGGTAACATCCAGATTGCTGAAGAGCTGGCTAAATTGGGTCACAATATCGATCGTAAGATTATCGTTGTGAAGGATGCTGTGAAAGAAGTTGGCAACTACAAGGCTATCGTTAAGTTGCACAAGGAAGTTTCTGTAGAAGTTCCTTTTGAGGTGGTTGCTGAAGAAGCATAAATAAGTACGCTATAAATAGAAAGCCCGATTTCTTTGTATAAGAAATGGGGCTTTTTGTTTGTTTGAATCGCAAATTGGCCACTATTTGTAGAACTCGTCAATGGCAGATGCCGTTTCATCAATCTGCTTGATAAATCTGTTGTACATACGGGTTGGACTGTCATGGGTGAAATATATCTGCTGAATTAACTGGATTCCTTCCGGAAATTTAAAGAAAAAAGTCCATTCTTCTGCTGTTGAGTAATCTGCATCATTGGTCAAGAATTTTTGTACCTCCGGTTTATTGATTAATTTATCAACCTTCTTTTGCTTTATTTCCATAAATGAATTAAAGGTTTCATAGGAGCCTTTTATTGCATTGTATGTTTTAATGATTTGAGTCGCAAGTTCCTTGTCTCTGATGGCAGACATGAGCGAGGACGTTTTAAGCATTTCCATTGCATCGTTAATGTAAATGAAGGTCTGTGTCTGAAAGGGTAAATTCCCATATTTCTCTAAAGAGTCGGGTGCTGCCTTTGCAATGTTTTCCTTGTGCTGAAGCAGATATGAAGCTCCTTGTTTTTCAAATTCTTCTCTTTCCATCATCTGTGTCATGTATCCCCGGTTGAGTAACATCTCATTTTTGACCAGTAATAGTGCATCCTTAAGTCCTTTCTGTTTTTTATGTTCTTCAATGAGGTTACTGCCGGCAAAGGTCAGTAAGATGCCTAATACAACTGCTGTGAAGTTACAGATAAAATCTCCCAATCGCCTTTTAACGGTGGGGCAGACAAAGATTTTTTTCAGCTTGTTTTTCATAAGTATGTGATTGAGATTTTATTGGTTGTATTCTTCATCAATGGCTGCAATGACTTTGTCTATTGCTTTCAAATGATTTTGGTAAATATCAGTACTTTGTATTTGGGGGATTTGCTGTATGAGAGCGACTCCTTCTGGATATTTGAAGTAGAAATTCCAATCAATATAGTTGGTGGAATTCATTCTTTTTTTGACATCGGGGACTTTCATCAACTCTTCCAGGCAACGCTGTTTTATGTTGCCGTATGAATCGAAAGCGCTTTGGCTGTTCCTGACTATAGCGTAGGCGGTCAAAATTTGCACAGTCAGTTCTTTGTTTTTGATTTTGGGAATGAGGCCGGAAGCTTTGAGCATTTCCAATGCGTCGTACATTGCATTAAAAGAAATGCTTTGGAAGGGTAATCTATCATATTTTTGTAAAGAATCCGGGTCGGCCTCCTGTATTCTACCTTTGTATTCCAATAGATATAAGGCGCCTTTTTGTTCCAGTTCTACTAATTCTTTTATATATGCTATATCTTCACGGTTCGTTTGCAATTCACTTTTTACCAATAGTATGGATTCCTTCACTTCTTTTTGGGCATTGTGTTCTGTAATCCAGTCGCTTCCTGCAAAGGTGATGATAATACCCAATATGACAGCAAGAAAGTTACGGAAGAAGTCTCCAAATTTATATTCAGTGCTTATTT
Organism: Bacteroides sp. AF25-5LB; assembly: GCF_003602965.1. NCBI lineage: Bacteria > Pseudomonadati > Bacteroidota > Bacteroidia > Bacteroidales > Bacteroidaceae > Bacteroides > Bacteroides sp. AF25-5LB. The sequence continues at coordinate 112,922 of NZ_QTMC01000001.1, read as the reverse complement.
GTTTTGCTTTTTCTATCAGTTTTGTTTTCATGTTTTTTTGAACGTATGTTTTATCAAAGATAAAGGAAAAATGCAAATAACAAAGAAGGGGCATATCTTATTATTAAGATATGCCCTTGCTTATTGTCAGTCAATAATTTTTAGTTTCTTGGCAATGCTTCTTTTACTACCATCTGGCGGCCTACATATTCTGCTCCATTCAGTTTGTTGATTGCTTGTTGGGCTTCAGCAGCTTCGGGCATCTCCACGAAGGCAAAACCTTTTGATCTGTTTGTATTACGGTCCATAATCAGTTTTACTGATTCTACTGTTCCATACTCTTCCATTACTTGTCTCAAATCTGATTCCCTAACGTTGTAGTTAAGGTTTCCAATGTACATATTCATAAAATACAAAAATAAAAAATTAATAATTCAATAAAGGAGTCTTAGGAAGTTGTAGTCAGAAATGAAAATTCTCAATGTGGTTAATCGAGGAGAGACATAATGAAACGCAGATCGTAATAAACCTCTTATTGTTTTGTTGATGCAAAGTAACGTTTTTTATTTGGTATATGCACTATACTTTATCATTTATCTGCCATATTATACCCTTTTTTGTGAAATAAGACCAAGACTTAACAATTGGAAGGGAAAAGAATGAGAGGATAGGGCATAAAAAAAGTCTGGTGTGCTTGTATGCACGTCAGACTTTCAATTCTCTCGAGTGTTGTACTGAAATTATTCAGCTACAACAGCTGCGCTATCTACTGCTACAGTGTCAGCTGCTGCTGCGGCTGCTGCTGCTTCAGCTGCTGCTGCTTCTACAGCTGCGATTGAGTCAGCGATACGGATAGAATCTGCAGTTGCTTGTTCAGCGTTAGCTGCTTTGTTGCCACAAGATGCGAAAGATACTGCTACGATAGCTGCAGCCATCAAAACTAATTTTTTCATTTTCTTTACTTTTAAAACGTAATACAATCAATTGCTTTATTAAAACGTTGCAAAGGTATGTACTTTTTGAATATGTTGTTCTCGAAACCCCAACTTTTTTTATATTTTTTTTGGAGCTTCGGCTGTTTTTATCCCTATCTATATGTTTTACAACATATTAATCTTCGGCAATGCTGTTGTATAAGTATCTCTTGATACTTCTTTTGGGCGTTTTCTCAAATTCTGTTGGATAAAGTTGGATTTGGCTTACTTTTTCATAGGCTGCCACACTATTATTCAGATTTTTGAGATTCTCATCCATAATGGTTTTGAGGTTGTCCGGCTGGTTCAACCCTAAAGAATCCAAGGCTTCATAGTCGGCATAAACCAGTGCCACCAGTCTTTTATTCCGTTCGATGACAAGACTTTCCAGGACGAAAGGCATGTTGTTGAGCCGTGCTTCTATCTCTTCGGGGAAGATATTCTGTCCACTGGAACTGAGAATCATGGTCTTGCTGCGTCCGCGTATGTATAGGTTGTTGTCGTCGTCCAGTGTACCCAAGTCGCCGGTGCGAAGCCATCCGTCTTCGGTGAAGACTTCTTTGGTGGCTTCGGGGTTTTTGTAATAACCCGTCATCACGTTCTCGCCACGTACTTGTATTTCGCCGAGTTTGTCGTCCGGGTTTTCCTTGCAGATACGGGCTTCCATGATGTCGAGTACCCGTCCGGAGGAAGTCGGGACGAATTCATTCCAGGGAGCATAGCTGATGAGAGGGGCACATTCAGTCATGCCGTAGCCGATGGTGAAGGGGAACTTGATGCGGTGGAAGAATTCTTCCACTTCCGGGTTCATGGCTGCGCCTCCTATGATGACTTCCTTGAAACGTCCGCCCAGTGCGTCAATCAGTTTCTTGCGGATTTGCCCGTATATCTGTCCGTCGAGCAAGGGAATGCTGAGCGCCCATTTCATGGTCTTTTTGTTGATGATGGGCTGTATGACATTCTTGTATATCTTTTCAATGACAAGGGGGACGGTGATAATCAGGTTGGGTTTCACTTCCTCGAAAGCTTTCATCAGAATCTTTGGGGAAGGCACTTTTCCCAACAGTGTGACGTGTGTGCCGACGGCCGTGGCGGTAAGGAAATCGAATGCGCAGCCGTATGCATGTGCCAAAGGCAGGAAAGAGAGCACTTTGTCCCCTTTCTTCAACAGCTCGGTACGTATGCCGAAGGTGACGTTGCCGGCCAGGTTGTTTCCCGTCAGCATGACGCCCTTACTGAATCCGGTGGTGCCCGAGGTATAATTCAGCAGCATGACCTTGTCGTTGGAAAGGTCCGTGTAAACGATGTCTTCCTTGCGGAACCCGTTCGGGTAGGTCGCTTCCATTTCATCGCCCAGATGCTTGAGGAAACGCTGGATGGTTTCGCCGTCCCGCTGATACAGACAGCGGAAGTCGCTCAGCGAGAACACACCGCGAATTCCGGTAAGCCGTTCTTCTTCCAGATGTTCCCAAATGGCATCGCTGGTGAAGAGGAACGTCGATTCGGAGTGGTTTACGATATGATGGACATCATTGGGGTTGAAGTCTTGCAGAATGGGGACTACGATACCGCCGTAGGTGATGGTGGCCATATAGGCGATGCACCAGCGGGCATTGTTCTTGCCGATGACGGCTATCTTGTCGCCGCGGCGCAGTTGGCAGTACTTGAAAATAAGGTGCAGTCTGGCTATTTCTTGTGCCACTTCGCCATAAGTATAGCTCTCGTTTTCTCCATAGTTGGTATAGCAGGGGAGGTCCCAATTCTCGCGGAAACTATGCTCGTATAGTTTGATAAAGTTCTCTTGTATCATTGCACAAATTTTAGTTGAGTGTGCAAAAGTAGGAAAAATAGATTAATAATGTATATATTTGCAGCATAAATGTGTTTATAAGCTCATGATAGATACCAATATATTTCAAGATAAGACGGCGGTTTACTATACGTTGGGGTGCAAACTGAACTTCTCGGAGACCTCTACTATCGGTAAAATTTTGCGGGAAGCGGGCGTACGTACGGCGCGCAAGGGTGAGAAAGCGGATATTTGTGTAGTGAATACCTGCTCGGTGACGGAAGTGGCGGACAAGAAGTGCCGCCAGGCCATCCACAAACTGGTGAAGCAACATCCGGGTGCATTTGTCGTGGTGACCGGTTGCTATGCCCAGCTGAAACCGGAGACGGTGGCAAAGATAGAAGGTGTGGACGTCGTGCTGGGAGCCGAGCAGAAGAAGGACTTGCTTCACTACTTGGGCAATCTGCAGAAGCACGAGACCGGCGAGGCCTACACTTCCGCTTTGAAGGATATACGTTCGTTTGCCCCGTCTTGTTCGCGTGGCGACCGGACCCGTTTCTTCCTGAAAGTGCAGGACGGCTGCGATTATTATTGTTCCTATTGCACCATTCCCTTTGCCCGCGGACGTAGCCGTAACGGCAGCATTGCTTCTATGGTGGAGCAGGCCAGCCAGGCGGCTGCCGAAGGTGGAAAGGAAATTGTATTGACTGGCGTCAATATCGGAGACTTCGGCAAGTCTACCGGTGAGACTTTCTTCGATTTGGTGAAGGCGCTGGACGAGGTGGAAGGCATTGAGCGTTACCGCATATCCTCCATCGAGCCGAATCTGCTGACAGATGAAATCATAGAATACGTGTCCCGTTCCCGGCATTTCATGCCTCATTTCCATATACCGCTGCAGTCGGGCAGTGACGAGGTGCTGAAGCTGATGCGACGCCGTTACGATACCGCCTTGTTTGCCTCGAAGATAAAGAAGATAAAGAAAGTGATGCCCGATTCCTTTATAGGGGTAGACGTGATTGTGGGTACCCGTGGAGAGACGGAGGAGTATTTCGGGCAGGCTTATGAGTTCATCAAGAGCCTGGACGTGACGCAGCTCCATGTCTTCAGCTATTCGGAGCGTCCCGGCACGCAGGCCTTAAAGATAGACCACGTGGTGGCACCCGAAGAAAAGCACCGCAGGAGCCAGCAGTTGCTGGAGCTTTCGGACGAAAAGACCTGTGCTTTTTATGCGCGCCATATCGGGCAGACGATGCCGGTGTTGCTGGAACGTCCCAAACCCGGACTGCCGATGCACGGCTTCACTCCCAATTATATCCGTGTGGAAGTCCCTCATGATGCTGCCTTGGACAACCAGCTCGTGTCTGTGCGCCTGGGCGATTTCAATGCCGACGGCACCGCACTCTTGGGAGCAATGGAATGAGGAATGCCGCCTTTGCAACAAATAACTCATAACTTATAACTCATAACTGACGAAGTGAAATCAAAAATTGTCTATTGGCTGACTTATGCGGGCATGTGGCTTGTGGCACTTCTGCCTTTCCGGGTGCTTTATGCGTTGTCTGACGGGCTGTACTTCCTGATGCGCCACGTCGTGCATTATCGGAAGAAAGTCGTTCGCCGCAACCTTCGCAATTCCTTTCCGGAGAAGTCGGAAACCGAATTGATGGAGATAGAGCGCAAATTCTATCATTATATCTGCGATTATATGCTGGAAGAGGTGAAGATGCTGCGCATGTCTTTCGAGGAGCTCTGCCGCCGGATGAAGTATGATAATAAGGAAGAATACCTTGCCATGATAGAGAAGCATGGAGGCATTGTACTGCTGATTCCCCATTATGCCAATTTTGAGTGGATTATAGGCATGGGGGCCATCATGCATCCGGGCGACATCCCGGTGCAGGTGTACAAACCGCTAAGCAATAAGTATCTGGACGAGATGTTCAAGCATATCCGCGCCCGGTTCGGAGGATATAATGTGGCGAAACATTCCACGGCACGCGAAGTGATAAAGCTTCGCCGTGAAGGCAGGCGGATAGCCATCGGCCTGATTACAGACCAGTCGCCCAACCGCAGCGAGGCCCATTATTGGACTACTTTCTTGAATCAGGACACCGTGTTCATGGATGGCGCCGAGCGCATTGCCAAGCTGATGGACTTCCCCGTCTTTTATTGTGAATTGGAACGGACATCCAGAGGATATTGCAAAGTGCTCTTCGACTTGGTTACCGAAACTCCCAAGCAGACGGCGGATGGCGAGATAACCGAGTGCTTCGCCCGTCGTCTGGAGCAGACCATCCGGCGCGAACCGGCTTATTGGTTCTGGTCTCATAAACGCTGGAAAAAGAAACGAAAAGAAGCTGTGCAACATGGATAAGATTGCTGTTGTCATATTGAATTGGAACGGATGTGATATGCTCCGTTCCTTCCTTCCCTCTGTTGTGCGTTTTTCGGAGGCGGATGGTGCTGTGGTGTATGTGGCGGACAATGGCTCTACGGATGCCTCCGTGGCAATGCTCCGTCGTGAGTTTCCTTCTGTGCACTTGATTCTGCTGGAAGAGAACCACGGTTTTGCCGACGGATACAATCTGGCATTGAAGCAGGTGGAGGCAGAATATGTAGTGCTGCTCAACTCCGATGTAGAGGTCACCGAGCACTGGCTTGTCCCGTTGGCAGAGTATATGGATGCCTATCCGGAGACGGCCGCTTGCCAGCCGAAGATACGCAGTTGGCGTAACAAGGGGCAGTTTGAATATGCCGGAGCTGCGGGAGGTTTCATCGACCGCTATGGCTATCCCTTCTGCCGCGGCCGTATTATGGGCGTGGTAGAAGAGGACAAGGGGCAATACGACACGGTGATACCCATTTTCTGGGCTACGGGGGCGGCTCTGTTCATCCGTCTGGCGGATTACCGGGAAGCGGGTGGGCTGGACGGACGTTTTTTTGCCCACATGGAGGAGATAGATTTATGTTGGCGGCTTCGTGCCCGTGGCAGACAGTTGGCATGTATACCGCAGAGTGTGGTATTTCATGTGGGAGGGGCCACTTTGAAGAAGGAGAATCCGCGCAAGACCTTCCTCAATTTTCGTAATAACCTTGTCATGCTTTATAAGAATCTGCCGCAGGAGGACTTGGCGTCCGTGATGCGTGTACGTGTGGTGCTCGATTATGTGGCTGCGTTCAGTTTCATGCTGAAAGGCCAGTTTCCCAATGCTTTGGCCGTATTCCGTGCGCGCCGTGCCTACCACTCCTTCCGCGCTTCATTGGCAGCGTCCCGCAAAGAGAATCTGAAAAAAACTACGCTTGCCGTAATACCGGAACGGACAAAAAGCAGTATATTGGCGCAGTTTTATCTGCATGGAAAGAAATTCTTTTCCCAATTGTAGGAACTGTTGCCTTTTATAATTGTTCAATCTATTAAAGGTTTTGAATTATGGAAAAACTAATTAGAAAAATCGGATTAGTGGCACACGACGCCATGAAGAAAGACCTCATCGAGTGGGTACTGTGGAACTCGGAATTGCTGATGGGGCATAAATTCTATTGTACGGGCACCACGGGTACCCTTATCCTCGAAGCCCTCCGGGAGAAACATCCTGATGTGGAGTGGGATTTCACTATCCTTAAATCCGGTCCTTTGGGCGGTGACCAGCAGATGGGCTCGCGCATTGTGGACGGAGAGATTGACTATCTTTTCTTTTTCACCGACCCCATGACCCTTCAGCCGCACGATACGGATGTGAAGGCGTTGACTCGCCTTGCCGGTGTGGAGAACATCGTGTTCTGCTGCAACCGCAGTACGGCAGACCATATCATTTCCAGCCCGTTGTTTGTCGACCCGACGTATGAACGCACTGTTCCCGATTACAGCAACTACACCAAGCGGTTTGCAAATAAGCCGGTGGTGGCCGAAGCGGTGGAATCGGCAAAGAAGCGGAAACGGAAAAAATAGGCATTCATTGTGCTTCATAACCTTCACCTTTACAAGGAAGTAATTGATTGACAGAGCTTTCTGGTGAAAGATGTTTGAACGAAAAACAGATAAGGTGAATGATGCTGAAGCTGATAAATTTAAACCGATTATAAAAGTTGCACATACCCGACACAAGGGATGTGCAACTTTCTTATAGACTTTAGTTTTTGTGTTAGAATTGATAGCCTACGCTGAGCTGATAACCATAGTTGTGTAGGTTGCATTGTTTCTGTACTTTCTTTATGGATTCGTAGTATTGGAGTGAAACGGTGTATCTGCCTGCTATTACTGCTTTCATGCCTCCCACCGCACCATAATTCCAACGGTGGAAAGCGTCTATGGTAGCTTCATATTCATACGGGATGTCTGCTTTTGTCGGCACGATGTATGAATACCCGTCCATAGGCTTCCAATGATTGGTTTCTCCTGTATAATAAGGGTTCTTTACGTCGCATTTACCTGCATTGAAGTTGATGGAGCCGTAGACACCGATGTAGGGTATTAGGCTGAGGTTTTTGTTGATACGGATGTTGTAGCCTATTTTTATGGGGATGTTCAAGTGGTTCATCTTTATTTCCGTATCGGGGAAGTAAGGCACGCTGGCATTGAACAGCTTCATACTGCTTCGGGTTTGCATCCAGGTAAGTCCCGACATCAACATCCAATGGTGCTTGAACTCATAGTCCACGGTTCCGCCCAGTTGGAAACCGCCTCCCATGCTTCCCACTTGTTCGGCTTTCGATTTATCGTTTTTGTAGTGCGACCAGTTGCCGCCGGCTTCAACGCCGAATTTGACTTGTTGGGCAGAGGCTTGCATACAGCAGAAGACTCCTCCTAAGATAAAAGTTATGATTGCTTTCATTGATTATGTAAATCGGTAATTATAGTTGGTTTATAGCACTTACTATCTGTCATTCTGTATAAAGAAGAATGGCAGATAGTGTAAGATAAAATTAAGTATCGATGTCTTTTTTGACTTAGTTTGTTTTTACAATATAAAAGTCTCCCCCATAAGATTCACTATTGTTAAGTTTGGGAAGTTTGAATTTTCCCAGCTTATTTTCATAGAGTGCATACACGTTGTTATATTCTACAGAATCTTTGACATTACTAACAGAGTTGTCAGTCCAAACTCGTAACGTTCCAGAAAGATATTTTCCTCCGGGCTGTAAGCTGCCAACAGTTACATGCTTGTCGCCATCATTATGGTAAGCAAAGTATTGTATGTTATTGGTGTAAAGTTCTTGTCCATAAGGACCTATATATCTATATGCCATAGGACTTGCAGCGACTTGATAATAGATATCTCTATTGTCGTCTCTTTTCCATCTGTACCACATTTTCTTTTGACAGCCTACATGTACATTGATGTATGCTCTGCTGTCAATTTCTATATTTCCGGTTGTTTTCTTTTTACCTACTGTTTCTTTGAAATCAAATCTGTTGGTTGCACCGGCTCTCGTATCAGCAGCAAATACTGCTTTCTCAGAACTACTCATGTCATTGTTTAGTGAAATTTCTTTGACTTCATTGCCTATCACTACTTTTTTGTTTTCATTGATAAGGTAGGTAGAGAGGTTGTCGCCATCGGGAACGTACAGTGTCAAGTCTTCTACATCATATTTGTTCGTAATCAGTTTTTCACTGTACTTTTCTACGTATTGGGCATATCTCTTTCTGAAGTCGGCTTCGCTGGTTGCTACCGCGCCTATTTCATCTAATTCCATGTCTGCTTCGTTGGCAAGTTTCTGCAGAGAGATAAAGTTGTCTACGTATTCCAATCTTTCTTTAGCAGTCATGTGGCTGATTTCTGTTATAGTCGATTGGTAATCGGACTCGGAAATGAATCGTAGTGCAAGTTCTCCTTCTACAGAACTTCTGGTTGTAGTTCCATTGATTGGAATAATTTCCCCTTGGTTGGTGATTTGCACAATTTGAAGGTTTTTAGATTGGGGTACAGAAGGCTCGATTTGTGTGTTGATTTCTTCCTCTTGGCATGAAATATTAGCCAATAGGATGGTTGCAAGAAATAAAATTTTCTTCATGATTAATTGTTTAAAATGTAAATAATATGTTGGTTAATCCTCTTCCTCTAATGTGATTTCTCCCGTGATGTCTACAGCAGGGGAGGTTATTTCTATTGTATAAGGATAATCTTCAGGCGTATAGATATACAATGCTTTACTTTCGTAAATGGAGGTTTGTTGTTCGTTGATTACGATGTTCCCATTTTTATCTGCTACGGTGATGTCGGATTCATGCAATGGAAACTGAAATAGTATTTGCGGACAGTTATCGTTATTGCTTACATCTATAGTATAGTCTATAGGGATGCGTGGAAGCACATTTTTGCGTGTTTCATGTTTCCTCAAAAGGACTGGGCGTTTTCTTGGCTTATTAACTGCTCCACTTATCGGTACAATAAAGAGTACCACTAAAAGAATCATAAATAACTTTGCTTTCATTATTCGTTGTTTTATCGATTTATGGCGGCAAAGTTAGAGGGAAAAACTAAAATGGAAGCATGAAATCAATCACACTTGTTTTTTTGTAAGGTGTTGATTTGCAGATGTATTGTGTTTAGAATAATCACACTTACTTATTCTTTGGCTACATCCGTTCCTTTTTCATGCGGTATTTTCGTTGGGCAAGGGCATGTGTGTCGATATTGCCAAAACAAAGGGATATTGTTTGAGAAGAGAACCCAATTTCATCTAAGCAGAGAAATAATAAGTCTTCATCTGTCAATTTGGGATATTGGACTTTTATGCCAGCTATGTAATCAGTATAAATATCCAATACGGTTTCCTTTAGTTTTTTCAGTTCTGCATCTGTCAGTACACTTCGTTCTTTTTTACTTGACACGTTTTGTTTGGAGAGTTTTATTATCTTCTTGTATATGTCGCTTTGTTTGAACAGCCAGTTGCGCAAAGCCAGTTTTTCTTCTTTCAGTTTCTTTATTTGGTTTTCCCGCTCTTGTATTTCTTGATTGTTTTTTTCTTTTTCTTGCATTAATGTAGAATGCTCCCTCTGCAATAGAACTACAATGCGGTGACTCTCTTCGATGGTGGTTTCCAAAGAAGTGAGCTTTTCTTGGGCTTGTTTCAGGTTTTGCTCATTGATGAGTTGCAGCCTTTTTCTTTTGTTTATGCGATGTTGATAGAAGAGGGCAATGAGGAAGCAGCAGAATGTGAAACATGCGATCGCTGTCCTTAGTTTTTTTGTCCTTTAAACTGTTCTTCCTTTACTTTTGTTTGGGAGTCATACTTATGGATAAGTTGCTGTATCTTATTGGATTGCTCGGTGAAATATATTGAGTCAATGATGTCTACAAACTGATATAGTAATTCTGTGGTTGCTTGATAATCCCCTTGCTCTTCTTTTATATAAGATAAGTTTAATAGAGCATTTTCCCGTCCTTTTATATTTGTGCTATCTTCTATTTTTTTGTTTATATAATATATGGCAGAATCTCTTTCTTCTTTATCCAAGAATATATTGCCAATATTGGCGTGATAATCACTTCTATTTTTGTTTCCGGGAAGCCATTGTAAGGACATTCGCGCATAATATAAGGCTGTATCATTCGCTTCTTTACTGGAATATTCTACACTGAGATTAAGGGCTATTGTTGCAATCATGGCAGAATCTTTCGATATTTGGGCGTATTCCAAAGCCTTGCATTGAAGTATAAGTGCAGAGTCTTCTTTTTCTGTTACAGCATAAAAAGAGGCAAGGCTGTTCAATGCTATCGACTTGTCTTTATCCGTGGTGCAACATTTGTAAAGTTCTTGATACGCCTTTCCTGCTTTCTCGTACAGCCGTGCATCAAAGTATTCGTTTCCCAATGAGCTGAATAGATATTTTCTGGTTTCAATATCTTGGGGGAATTTCTTTATGATTTCCAGTCCTTCTAGCAAGAAGCCGATGGCCCGTTCGCTTTGTTCCATTTCCACTTCCAGTCTTCCTTTATAGAGAAGTGCCACGGCTCGTTCGCGCTCGTCATCGTCATAATAATCCAGTGCCACGTCCAGTAGCGAGTCGCAGGGTAGCAGAGGTTTTTCGCATTTGTCTGTGGCTTGTGCCAGCAGCAGGGCGTATCAGGCAGACTCCCGACGTGTAAGTTTGGTGGTTGCAGGCAGTGCCTCCAGCAGTCGCAGAGCACTGTCCGGATTTGCTGTCAGCAATGAGTCGGCGTTGTTCAATAAAGCTTCTGCCCATCCGTCCGTCCGGTGGCAAGCGGCCGGTAGCAGGAAGAGAGCGACGATGGGGAGTAATGCCAGTCGTTGTATAGCGTTTCTCATTGACTTTTTGTTGATGATGGGGCAAAGGTACGGAATATTGGTATCAATGGTGGTATTCTACGGCAGAAAAGTTGCTGCATGCTCACTGCAGAACTTCTGTATACATTTTGCAGTGCTACTGCATATCTGTTGCAGCGTCACTGCAAAGCTGTTGCAGTACTACTGCAAATATATGTGCAGTGTTACTGCAAACCGTTTGCAGCGCCACTGCAAAAAGCATGCAGTGTCTTTGCAGTGGGAAGTGTCTGTGTATCAATAGTGAATGGGGTGATTCGGCAATCTGTCATTCTCCGCGGCGTTGGCATATTTCCACTCCTGCAGCCTCTATATCCGCGCCCATCGGTGGATTGCGCTTTGCCAGCTTGAGGGTTATTTCTTCTATCTGTGGGAAGTCGTGGAACAATCGGTTTATAATTCGCCCGCATACATGTTCCAATAGTTTGGAAGGAATGTCCATCTCTGCCTTCACAGCTGTATGTACATCGGCATAGCTCACGGTGTCGGCTACGTCGTCCGTTTCTGCCGCACGCCGGATATCAACTTGCAGGCGCAGGCTGACGGTAAACTCATTGCCTACCACGGTTTCTTGTTCGCCCACGCCGTGATGGGCGAAGAAGCGAAGGGTGTCAAGGAAAATATAACTGGTCATTACTTGTAGATTGTTTTCTGCAAACTTACTGATATTTTGTGGTACGGGCAAATCGGTATCCGGTTATTACGATTCAGGTTGCGGATTGTATTCTGTAAAATATAAAAATAGCGCGAAATTGTTTTTTATAGAATACAATTATGTGAGGGTCGGAATAAACTTATCGAATTATTTTAGGCACGGAATTATACGGGTTATCACGGTTGCTTTCAATATTATCCGTGATTGTCCATGTAATCCGTGCCTAAAATAATGCTTTGTTAAGAATCCTTTCTTATCTTCCGGTGCTTTCTATCATGCTCCTTATTTTCTCGTTCAGGCTTTCTGCCTTCATCAGTTGTTCCAGTGTCAGGTGCATGCGCCAGCGCCAGTAGTGCCGCGGGTTGGCAGGAATATTGATGCGTTCTTCCTGCACGTTCGGGTTGCGCCATTTGCCGTCCATGGACATCCAGTCTTGCAGGGAGAGGATGCAGAGGATGGAGTTGCTATGGAGGTGATTGCGAACCACTTCTTCGCAGAGCTCCGGCGTGGCCGTTGCCGGTGCGGCACCGTAGTGTCCGAGCATGGTGTTGTAGTAACGCTGCGTCTGTTGGAAGTCTTCTTCCCACCAGCCGCGCAGGGTAGACATGTCGTGCGTGGAGATGGTGCAGACCGAACGGTACGGATACCAGTCAGTGTGGCCGAATTCTTGTTTCGGGTCTTTCGGCATACGTTGTATCTCCAGGGAAAGGATACGCAGGTCGTTCATCACCCATGCCACGCAATCGGGAATCATGCCTAAGTCCTCACCGCATACCAGCATGCGCGTGGACTGTGTCAGTTGCGGCAGTTTCTTCATGGCTTGCTGTCCCCAGAAGTCGTTGTGGCGGTGATAGTAGTACTGGTCATACAGCCGGTTGAAGGCAGCCTTTTCCCAATCGTTCAGTGCGCGGTAGATGTAGTCGTGCTGCACGCCGATGCGCGGATGGTATTCGTGCGGATTGTTGCGGTCGGGCACGAACAGCACATCGCTGATAAGGGCGTAAAGCCCGTCACGAATCCAGATGCTGTCATCGTCCGTCTTTCCGGCAAAGTAGGCTTCCACTTTGCGCTGGGTGTCGAACTCGGGACGCATGCGGTAAACCTCCCACGTGTCTGTCGGCTCTATGAAGGTCTGCTTCACATAGTCTGTATGCGGGCCGAAGATTTGTCCGAGGAAGTACTCATGGATATAGGGCTTCAGGAAGAAGTCTTCGCGGAATGCCAGTCCGTAGCTTTCTATCTCCTCGCGCGTCATGGGCAGGGCGGGGACGAATTGTCCCAACAGCCCGTGTACGGTGTGCATCGGTATCTCCCAAATGCGGAAGAAGCCGAGGATGTGGTCTATGCGGTAGGCATCGAAGTATTCCGCCATTTTGTGGAAACGCTTCATCCACCAGGCATAGCCGTCTTTCTCCATGACATCCCAGTTGTAGGTGGGAAAGCCCCAGTTCTGCCCGTTCACGGAGAAATCATCGGGCGGTGCGCCGGCTTGGCCGTTCAGATTGAAGTAGTGGGGTTCCTTCCAGGCTTCCACACTGTTGCGGCTGATGCCGATGGGGATGTCACCTTTCAGCACTACGCCGTTGGCGCGCGCATGTTCGGTGGCGGCAAGCAGTTGCAGGTGCAGATTGAACTGGATGTAGTAGTAGATGGCGATATGCGGATAGTCGGCAGAGTCCGGCCGGCACAATGTCTCTATCTCCTTGGCATCGTAGGTGGCATACTTGGGCCACTCGCGGAAATTCGGGGTCTTGTAGGCATCACGCAGGTAGCTGAAGACGGCATATGGCTGCAACCATTCTTTGTTGGCTTCGTAGAAATTACGGAAAGCATTCGAGGCCAGCACCTTTTCTCCTTCCTGCTTGAAGATGAGGTGGAAGTATTCCCACTTTGTCTTGTTCACAGCTTCGTAGTCTACGGCGGGCAGGGCATTCAGTTCCTTCTGGCGTTTGTTGAATTCGGCCATCACCTTCTTGTCCTTCAAGCTGCCCAACTGCTTCAGGTCGGCGTACATGGGATGGAAGGCATAGATGGAGATGCTACTGTAAGGGTAGGAGTCTGTCCAGGTATGCGTCATGGTAGTGTCGTTGATGGGCAGAATCTGTACCGCCTTCTGATTGGTGGCAACTGCCCAGTCAATCATGCGCTTCAAGTCGCCGAAATCGCCTACACCGAAGCTTTTCTCGGAGCGCAGGGAGAATACGGGTACGGCTACTCCGGAACCTTTCCATGCAGGAAGATTGAAGCATACATAACGGTCACCGACAGCCAGCGTTTCGTTGGCGGCTATCTGCGGGTCGGCCATATAGCGGTTGGGATTGTTCTCCCAGGCCACGGCACGGCGCTCTTTCTTGTTGTAAAGGACGAATTTATACTCCAGCGGGAAGCTGATTTTGCCGGCATCCACTTCTACCTGCCATTCGGGGAAGTCGATGTCGCTCATAAGGGCAGCTTTGTCCGGGTTCCAGTCACCCAGCGCCTTCTGGTTTCCGCAGAGTGCCAGGCAGTGGTCATTGTCTATGCAAGGGGCGTACGCCTTTATCAGCAACCCCTTTTTGTAGCTTTTCGGGGCGGCACTGCGTTCGCGATGCGCCAGCAGGGATTCTGTGAAAGCGGATGTATAAAAATACTGCTGCTCGGGCAGATTCTTCCAACAATCTTCTATGCGGTAAACTTTCTTCGGATTGTCTGCAACGTGCAGGATACGCGGCAGGCTGTTCCACTCTGTCCGTATGGTTCTGCCATCTCGATAGATGTGGTAACTGTATTCGACGCTTCCATTGCAGGGAATCTGGATATCCACTTCCGCGGTCCAGTGAATGCCGTCTACAGTGTACAGGGGGGTGGCTTTGTCGGGCTGGTTGTTGCCAAGTTCCGGGATAGAACCCAAGACTTTGACTTCTTCACCCCAGCTGGTGCGATACTCGATATTGAATATTAGTGTCATATTATATTAGATTTAGAAATAGCAATAGCTGCAATGATTATGCAAGTATAGAAATTATTCCTCATAATCATGCAGCTACCGTTATCTAAGTCATTTAAATTCCTATGCAAACGTTTGTGCTTGCCGTGGGATTATCCACAGCGGGAAGCTCCGCACGTCTTGCAGATGAGGCAACCTTCTTGGTAAACCAGTGTTTCGTTGCCGCAGTTGGGGCATTTCTTGCCTTTGGCTTCCGTGCCGTCCTGGATGTATTTCTTCAGGGCGCGTTCCACACCGTTCTTCCAGGTGTTGATGTTTTCGCTGTCCAGTTGCAGTGAACCTACCAGCTTGATGACCTGCTCGATAGGCATGCGGTAGCGCAATACACCGGAAATCAGCTTGGCATAGTTCCAATACTCTTTGTTGAACTTCTCGGACAGACCCTCGATGGTAACTTTGTATCCGCGCTTGTTCTCGAACTGGAAGTCGTAACGCTTGTTTCCGTGCTCATCCACATTCTTGATGATGTGGCCCGACACCACATTCTTCGGCAGGATGATGCCTTCGTCATCGTCCAGCACACCGGTGAATATCTCGTAGGGATGATTGTCCAGCAAGCCGACGAATGCCACCCATTTCTCCTTGTTGTTCTGGAAGCGGACAACGTCTGCATCCAATATTCTGGGACGTGTTTCAACGACCGTAGGCGGTTTGCACGGGGGAAGCTCAGACTTTTTGTCGCTCTTGGTAGAGATGAGTACACCGGAACGCGAACCGTCGCGGTAAACCGTACAGCCCTTGCAGCCGGATTTCCATGCTTCTACATACAGACGGTTCACGAGGTCTTCGTCTACGTTATTCGGCAGGTTGATGGTTACGCTGATAGAGTGATCCACCCATTTTTGGATACGTCCCTGCATCTTGACTTTCATCAGCCAGTCCACGTCGTTGGAGGTTGCTTTATAATAAGGTGATTTCTCTACCAGGGCATCCACTTCTTCCTGCGTGTAGCGTTTGGCGGGGTTGTATCCTTGTGCTTCCATCCAAGTCACGAACTTGGGGTGGAACACGATATATTCTTCAAAGGCATCCCCGGTTTCGTCGATGAAGTCCACATGGACGTTCGTATCGTTGGGATTCACTTTGCGGCGGCGCTTGTACACGGGCAGGAATACGGGCTCGATACCGGAGGTGGTTTGGGTCATCAGGCTGGTGGTTCCGGTCGGGGCGATGGTCAGACAGGCAATGTTGCGGCGTCCGTACTTCTTCATCTCCTCGTACATTTCCGGGTCGGCTTCACGCAGGCGGTTGATGAACGGGTTGTTCTTTTCGCGTTCTGTGTCGTACACCTCGAATGCGCCGCGTTCTTTGGCCATTTCTATGGATGAGCGATAGGCGTTGAGTGCCACCGTCTTGTGTACTTTCTCCGAAAACTCGGTTGCTTCTTCAGTACCATAACGCAATCCCAGGGCGGCAAGCATGTCGCCTTCTGCCGTGATGCCTACACCGGTACGGCGGCCTTGGGCGCTTTTCTTGTAAATCTTCTGCCACAAAACGCGTTCTGTATGTTTCACGTCTTCACTTTCGGGGTCGGCATCTATCTTGCTCATGATGCGTTCTATCTTTTCCAGCTCAAGGTCGATGATGTCGTCCATGATGCGTTGGGCCAAAGCTACATGCTTCTTGAATAGCTCAAAGTCAAAATAGGCGTCCGGCTTGAACGGATTGACTACGTATGAGTAAAGGTTGATGGCGAGCAGACGGCAGGAGTCGTATGGGCACAGTGGAATTTCACCGCATGGATTGGTGGATACGGTACGGTAGCCCAGGTCTGCATAGCAGTCGGGCACGGATTCCTTTAATATGGTATCCCAGAACAATACACCGGGTTCTGCCGATTTCCATGCATTGTGCACAATCTTTTTCCATAATGCGGATGCGTCAATGGCTTTTTGGAATGCCGGCTCTGTGGCGTCAATCGGATATTGCTGTGTATATGGTTTGCCTTCGATGGCGGCCTGCATGAAGTCGTCGGTCAGTTTTACGGAGACGTTGGCTCCGGTCACTTTGCCTTCGGTCATCTTGGCATCGATGAAGGCTTCTGAGTCGGGGTGTTTGATGGATACGCTGAGCATCAGTGCGCCGCGGCGTCCATCTTGAGCTACTTCGCGCGTAGAGTTTGAATAGCGTTCCATGAAGGGAACCAAGCCGGTGGAGGTCAGTGCCGAGTTCTTTACCGGTGAACCTTTCGGACGGATATGGGATAAGTCGTGTCCCACGCCGCCACGGCGTTTCATCAGCTGTACTTGTTCTTCGTCTATCTTGAAGATAGCACCATAAGAATCCGCTTCACCGTCCACACCGATAACAAAGCAGTTGGACAGAGAAGCTACCTGATAGTTGTTTCCAATTCCGGTCATCGGGCTTCCTTGCGGAACAATGTACTTGAAGTGGTCGAGCAAGCCGAAAAGTTCCTCTGAACTTAATGGATTGGGATATTTGGCCTCAATGCGGGCTATCTCATTGGCTATTCGCCAATGCATGTCTTCCGGAGACTTTTCGTAAATATTTCCGAAAGAATCTTTGACTGCATATTTGTTTACCCAAACTCTGGCAGCCAACTCGTCGCCTTGGAAGTATTTTAAAGATTCTCCGTAGGCTTCGTCATAAGAATAATTTTTCTTTTCCACAGTGTTGTATCTCTTAGGATTAGTTACAAATAAGTAAAATTGTAGAAGTTGTACTTATTGTTAACAAATGCATTTGCAAAGCTATGAATGTTTTTCAATTTGGCAAAATTAAAATGAATGTTTTTATTAACCGGTGGATAGTTTTCTGCTGATTTGTGTTAATTTGTTGGTTTATAATGTTTTAATGCTTTGAGTAAACGAATAAGTTTTCCAAAATGGAATTTATTAACAACTTGTTGGGCTGAAAGGTTCTCGGTTTAGTCGAACATAAGGTTACTTTTATCTGCTCGTAAAGATAATAATTGTTCATTTCTTGTTGAAAAGATGTATTTTATTCCGGATATATGATGATGAAAAAAGTGTGAACTCTTGAATGAATTGTTCGTGGATTACATTATCTTTGCAAAAAAAGAAAGAATGGAAAGCTTGAAACAAAGGAGAACAATCCGAAAATACCAGCAGAAGGATATTTCTGCTGATTTGTTAAATGATTTGCTTGAAACCTCTTTCCGGGCTTCTACAGTCGGAAACATGCAGGTTTATAGTGTGATTGTGACGCGTGATGCAGAGCGTAAAGCCAAACTGGCGCCTGCACATTTCAATCAGCCGATGGTTCAGACGGCGCCGGTAGTGCTTACTTTCTGCATAGATTTGCGCCGTTTCAGCAAGTGGTGTGAGCAACGTAAGGCTGAGCCGGGATACAACAACTTTGAGTGGTTTGTGACGGGGGCTGTCGATACTTTGCTGGTGGCACAGACTTTTTGCGTGGCTGCCGAGGAGAAGGGGTTGGGTATCTGCTATCTGGGAACTACCACTTATAACCCTCAGATGATTGTCGAAGCGTTGGAGTTGCCGGAATTAGTGTTTCCCATCACGACGGTTACAGTGGGATGGCCTGCCGAACAGCCGGAACAAGTGGACCGTTTACCGCTGGAGGCCATTGTACACGAAGAGTTTTATCATGATTATACTCCTCAGGACATTGACCGGTTGTATGCCTATAAAGAATCGCTTCCAGAGAACAAGCAGTTCATCTTGGAGAACAATAAGGAAACGCTGGCGCAGGTTTTTACAGATGTGCGTTATACGAAGAAAGACAGTGAGACAATGTCGGAGAATCTTTGGAAGATAATGAAAAAGCAGGGATTTTGAAAATTAAGGATTAGGGAAGATTAGGGATAAGGGGTTAAGCTAATGCATACTTAGCTGCATTTAATCCTTTATCCCTAATCCTTTATTCTTATCCTTTTTTCAGTACGGCTTGAATCTCGTCGATTTCCGCACGGAATGATTTGTCTACCTCTTTCAGCTCTTTGATGGTTTTGCATGCATGCAATACAGTGGCATGGTCTTTATGTCCAATTAGCGCACCAATTTTTGCAGTAGAGAAGTCTGTATAGTTTTTGGCTAAATACATGGCTATTTGTCGTGCTTGCACCACTTCCCGCTTTCTGGATTTTGTGTGGATGGTGGCTGTTTCCAATCCGAAATGCTTGCATACGGTGTTGATGATTTCATCGACAGTTACTGCTTTGCTTTCACTGTTCACCACCTTGCGTACGATACGTTGCGTCAGTTCCAGGTCTATTTCTTTATTGTATATGGTGGAATGTGCCATAATGGAAATGACGATGCCCTCCAGGTCACGTACACTGTCGCCCACGTTTTCTGCAATATAGTCAATCACTTCTTGGGGGAACTGCAGGCCGTCACGGTGTATTTTGTTGCGCAGAATGTTCTTGCGGAGCTCTACGGTAGGTTTCTCCAGCTCAGCTACCATTCCCCATTTAAAACGTGTGATCAGACGCTCTTCCATGCCTTGTAGCAATACCGGTGCACGGTCGGAGGTAAGGATAAGCTGCTTGCCGTTTTGATGCAGATGGTTGAAGATATGGAAGAATGTATTCTGTGTTTTGGTTACGCCGGCAAATTCCTGAATATCATCAATGATTAGAACATCAATGGTCTGGTAGAAGTTGATGAAGTCGTTAGTCGTATTGTTACGTACGGAATCGGTGTATTGCACTTGGAATAGGTGTGCAGATACATACAATACCCTTTTCTCCGGGTATAGTTCCTTGATTTTGGTTCCGATAGCATTGGCAAGATGGGTTTTGCCTACACCTGATGCTCCGTATAGGAACAGCGGATTGAAGATTGTTTTAGCCGGATTAAGAGCGACAGCTTCTGCAACGCTGCGCGACAGCTTGTTGCTGTAGCCTTCGATGAAGGTTTCAAAGTTGTATTCTGGATTAAGGTGCGGGTCAAGTTCGGGGACGGGAATCTGTGGGATCCTTTTGTCCATCACTTGTTTTTGCGGTATGATGGTACGCTGTGTAGACTCCAGGTCAACGGTTTTCCGCGAACTCTTGTCTACCATTACGTTATACATCAATTTAGTTCCCTCACCAATGACCTTATAGAGAGTCTTGCGCAACAAATCAACAAATTTGTCCTCCAAAAACTCATAGAAGAACTGGCTGGGCACTTGTACGACCAGCGTTTTGTCTTCATATTTTAAAGGTATGATGGGAAGAAACCATGTTTTGTATGTCTGCTCCGGAACATTGTCTCTGATGATTTCAAGACAGCGATTCCACAGCCCGACATGATCTATTTCACTCATAACGGCTATAAATACATTTATTAATTAAGCATAACTTCTACGATTGCAAAATTGGCAATCTTATTCGAGAAAAACAAATCCTTTTTTTCTTGCGTTTTTAGGAAAAGTAATAAGCTCTTTACTTTCAGCTACTTATCGACTACTATGAGTATATTCCTTATATAGGGTGTATTGCATTTATCTAATACTTTGTCATATAGTGATTTATGTAGCTTTACGTCTCTTGTTTTCCTTCTTTGTCCAGAGCAGGAAAAAGCCCTTTTTCGCTCCTTGTATAGAGCAAATGAGGGCTTTCCTTTTAATTCCTTTATGGACTTATTATTTAGACAAAATCTATATAATGCCAATCTTTTACTTATCTTTCTTGCCGAATAGGGAGAAATGGACGTATCGTTTCGGATGCGATTTTAAGTCTTCCAATAAACTTGCTGCGTTGGCAGTTGTGGCATTCAGATTATTATATAGAGAAGGATCGTTTAGCAAAAGTCCGATGGTATTGTCTTTCTGGTTCAATTTGTCTGTAATCATTTTTACATTATTCAAAGTTGCGTCTACCTTTTGCATGGCGGCAGCATAATCTATCTCCTTTAAGTTGTTGGAAATGAGTGCAAAGTTGTCTCCAATGGTATTGAGCTTGCCGGTCAGTTGTGGAATATCATCCTTCATTAGAGTTTGCAACTGGCGGCTTGTGACGGCCATACTTGCTGTTAAATCTTGTACGTTATGCAAGGTTGCAGGGATGGCGGGGTCGGCCAGTATGACATTTAAGGATGCGAGGATGGAATCCAGCTTGGGCAGCATCTTCTCTACTTGCGGCATCATGGTGGCAACTTTTTCCATCATTCCGTTGTTCAGCACGCCGGGGATTGTGTCTCCAATCTGGTATTTCTCCCGTGGATTATTGGCAAGTAGCAGGTTCATCTTTACGCCGCCAAGCATTTCGGCTGCCAGTTCTGCCGTACTTCCTTTGGGAATGCGTAGCTCTGGGTCAACATCTATTTCGGCAACGACTTTGCCCGGTTGGGTATAGTCGTAGTATAAGTCGCGGACAATACCCACGCGGAAGCCATCGGCAAAGACCGGGCTGGATTTTGTCAGCCCATTGACATTCTGGAATTTCACGTAGAAATAGCTGGAGGGTTTAAACATATTTATCCCTTTCAGGTAGTTGATGCCGTATACCAATATGCAAAGTGCAGCTATGCCTGCTATTCCTATTCTAACTTCTTTTGTAATATACTTCATGATGTATCTTTTGTTATTTATTTCTGTTCTTTTTAAATTCGCTGATGGCTGTGTTGACGTTTATCTTTTCTCCATTCTTGAACGCAATGATGAATGCGTCCTTGAATTTGTCCGTAATGCTACGTTTGCTGCGCAGCACCTTGTTGTAATCGGGTGATGCGCCGTACGTATATTTGTAGATTCCGTCTTCTTTATAATAATCCACGTCTTTCACTCCTTTCAGTCTTTTGTCATTCTTGGCCAGAGGACGTGAAGAAGTGAGTATCTGTACCTTAAACACGATGCCGCTCTGTTCTGTTTGGGAAACGGCTGCATTTTCTGATCTTTGTGGGCGTTGGGCAGCTTGGTTACTCTCCGCTTGAGGTGCATTATTCTTTTCCAGTGTCGCTGTAGCTGCGTTGCCTTCTTCTTGAACGGGCTCGGGTACATCCTCCGGAAGAATGGTATTGCTGCTTCCGTTCAATCGGATTTCCTGCTCGCGCTTATAGGTGAGGAAAGCGCGGAAGATACCGTTGGCAAGTGAGGTGGTTCCTGCTTCAGTGTTCAGGTACCGTTCCTCTTCCGGTGTGGAGATGAATCCGAGTTCCACCAGTATGCTTGGCATGGCACTGGCCTTCAATACCAGAAAACCTGCCTGGTGCACGCCCCGGTCTGTACGTTTGCAGGTTTGGCGGAAATGCTTTTGTACGAGGGAGGCGAGGTGCACACTCTGTGACATGTATTTGTCCTGCATGAATTCGAAGATGATGTAGGACTCCGCCGAGTTGGGATTGAAGCCGGCATACCGCGTCTTGTAGTCGCTTTCGTAGAGGATAACGGCATTTTCGCGCTTGGCTACTTCCAGATTGGCATCCGATTTTGCCAGACCCAGTGTCCAGGTGGAGGCTCCTTTGGCCGTCCGGTTTTTGGCCAGGGCATTGGTATGTATGGAGATGAACAAATCAGCTTTGGCGTTATTGGCAATTTCAGCGCGCCGGTCCAGGGGGATGAATATGTCCCGGTCCCGCGTATAGATAACTTTTACATCAGGGCAGTTCTTCTTGATTTGTTTGCCAAGTTTGAGTGCTACATTCAGGTTGATATTCTTCTCTTTGGAAATTTTTCCCACTGCACCCGGGTCGTGTCCACCGTGTCCGGGGTCTATAACGACAACAAAGTCTTTCGCTTCAGCGCTGCCACTGCAAAAGGGGGAGATAAGCAGCCCTAAGCATATACTTATATATAATATGTATCGTCTGTATAGTTTCATATAATTGTAGCAAAGACAATGCTTCCTTTTCGCTTGGCAAATGTAGTGGAAATTTATAGAAAACTAATGGATTATGTTCAGTTTTATTGTTCTTCTTCTCATTTTTAGTGTAATTAATGTCTGTGTTTGAGTAGTTAGTGGCTCAATGTATTGATAATATGCGTAACTTTGCGGCAGATAATTAAAATAGCAAATCAAGTATGCTGGTTCGTTTTATAAAGAACTGGACGTTGCCTTTGGCAATGCTTGCCGGTACTTTGGGATATTTCTTTTTTGCAGACATTCCTTTTGTGGCGCCTGCCAAACCTTATGTGAATGTGTTAGTGGCTTTCCTGACTCCGCTTTTGATTTTTTCCCAACTTCTGCTCACCTTCTGTAAGGTGGAGGTGCATGAACTGAAACCCAAATCGTGGCATGGATGGCTACTGCTGTTCCAGACGGTTTCTTGCTTGATTGTTGCGGTATTGTTGGTGTGTTGCCCTATGGAGGAGGTCTACCGGGAAGTGTTTGAAGGTGCAATGGTTTGTCTCATTTGTCCCACTGCAACCGCTGCGGCTGTCATTACCGGTAAACTGGGTGGAAGTGCATCCAGCTTGACGACCTATACGTTGTTGTCCAATCTTCTGGCGGCTGTGGCTGTTCCTTTGGTTTTCCCGTTGGTGGAGCCTCATGCTGACATTACTTTTTTTGTTGCATTCCTGAAAATTCTGAGTAAAGTCTTTCCATTGCTGCTTTGTCCTTTCTTGCTGGCATGGTTTCTGCGTGCGTTTGTGCCGAAGGTGCATCATTTTCTGTTGGGTTTCCATGATGCAGCCTTCTATTTGTGGGCGGTAGCTCTTGCCATTGTCTCAGGGCAGACGGTACGTTCATTGGTCAATAGTGATGCACCGATATTTGTTGAACTGCTGATAGCCCTGGCGGGACTGATAACCTGCTGTATACAATTCTATTTAGGAAAGAGAATCGGCGGTCATTATGGTGAGCGCATCAGCGGAGGGCAGGCGCTGGGGCAAAAGAATACGGTGCTTGCCATCTGGATGGCATATACTTATCTTAATCCGTTATCTTCCGTCGGTCCGGGATCGTATGTGCTGTGGCAGAATATAATCAATAGTTATCAGCTGTGGAAGAAAAGGAAAAATGAGACGGAATAACTACTGAGTATTTTACATCTTATTTGCTTTATGGACATAGAGGGTGGTTGCAACAATTATCAGTACAAATGCCATAATGAGGAATATTATCCGGATAAGACGATGTTTTGAAAATAGGTTGGCCATGCAGGCAGAAGCCACGCTGAAACGGGCTATTATAGAATCAATTGTGACGTTTTCGAAAAAGACTGATGCAATACTCCATAGTGCAATAATGGTTAATATTGCATTGGCTGATAAACAAAGAATTTTATCAAGTGGCATTCTAAATACTTTTCTTGTTCTCATATATAGGACTCTATGTTTTAACTCCTTTCATTCTTGCCTTTCGCTGAATCAGCCAAAGGATAGGGCAAAAATAAAAGAGAACTTCCTGACAGAATCAATATTATCTTGGAATATTGTTAAAAGGTTGAATTTCTAAACCTATGTTTATTCTTTGCTGTCAAAACTCAGTTTGTGTCTGATGCGGCTCATGTGAATAGGGGTTATTTTCAAGTAAGACGCAATTTCTTTTAGGGGTACCATTTGTAGGATTTCTGGACATTTTTTAAGAAGTTGGAGATAGCGTTCTTCCGATGTAAATCTGAACAAATCCAAGTAACGTGAATACGACTGAAAAAATAATTGTTCGGCTGCAATACGGGCTATTCGTTGATTTTCTTTGTTCTCTTCAAATTCTTGTAGAAGTAATTCGGAAGAACAGATGTAGATTCTACATGGGGTTATTGCTTGTATATTCAATTCAGATTTTATGTTATATAAACAATTGGGATAATCAGAGATAAATTCATTGGCAAAAGAAAAACCTACATTATATGTTTTGTTTTCAGTTTGGTTGATGCAGGTATATTTGATTACACCGGATACAATAAACCCGAAGAAAGAACCGACTTCTCCCTCTCGGAGGATAAACTCATTTCTTTTATAATACCGTAGTTCTCCGTTTCTTAAACACAGTTCCCTAAAAAAATCAGTGTCTATATTGCCCATGTATGAATTAAAATCTGTCATTTACAACACATGTTTTTCGAAAGGTACAAAATTATTGTTTTATTCCTGATTTTCTGTCATTGTTGGTAAGCTGGTCGTGGACTCTCTCATTATAATACTTTAAAAATTTAACTTCACCTACGTTTTTTAAAAGCTTTTGGTTTTCAATGAAGTTTTGTCCGTATTTTAGCCAACGTTTGGTAAATCTTTTGAATTTAGTACATGGGAAATCAGAACATTGGAAACAATGTGTTATTCCTTTTTCCAAGCAACATAAATGGAATGTTTTACATTTTTCACAGCGAGAGCCATTCTGTTCTGCTCCTTTGCAGGGACTTTTTTCTCTTGTGTATATGGGACAACCACCACAAAAGACACCACAAGCAGGAATACGTCCGTTATACGATTTCATTCAGCCAGCCTTTTCTCCATCCAAAAATTGGTGAGATAAAGTTGGTTGGCTTTGCGTTTCTGTTCCACTTCTACTATATAGCCTCTTTTCTCAAAGAATGGACGGGCTGTCAGGCTTACTTCTGATGTAATTCGCATGATTCCTCTTGTGGTTGCATACCGTTCTATCTCATTTAGAAGTATGGTAGCAATGCCTTTACCTTGAAAATCTTTATGAACAAACATAGAATGCAAATATCCTTGGTGGGTAATGGATGAAAAGCCGACAATCTGTGACTGTTGATTGGTTGCCACAATAAAATAATGTGTCTTAATCATGTCTTTTATGCGGGAGAGGTCGTTTCCACACGATGCCCAATCTGCCACTTCTGCTTCTGAATAGTCACGCTTGTTTATATGGAGGACTGTCTCTTGAAACAAACTCATAAGTTCAAGGGCATCAGACCGTTGGGCAATTCTAATTGTAAAATCTGTATTCATGTTTTTAAGTGCTAAAATGTATGCTTTTAGATGTTCCATGTTCTAACAGAAAGTCTTTCAATGTATTTATTGTGTTTGCAAAGATAATCTTTTCATTTCTAATTTATTGGTTTAGGAAAATCAAGTTGTTGATTCTCTGCTTCGAATATAAAAAGCATGCGAATTTTTTATGAAGCATGGAAATCTGCTTTCAATCGCCAGCCAATGGCTGATGAGTTTAACCGGGTAGATTTCTTGCCAATTGGTTTCAGACCTGCTTATAAGAACAATTTATAACAAAGTACTCCCAATAAAAGCAAGACTAAAGCACATGCTGCAAGAATCGTCTTTGCCCTGAATAGATGTTCTTTATCTGACAATTCCTTTTCAGTAGTATTTCTTCGGATTTTTTCTATTTCCTCAATGGTTACATCGGCTCTCTCAGGACCTTTTCTGTCTACAAGGTATTTGTAGTGTTCCCGCATCCGTCCTCTGCTCAGCTTGCGAAGAGCACGGTTCTCTTTATCCCTTTGTAGCATGTCATTGATGCAGCCTAATGTTCCCATAAGCAGATTTTTATCATGTGTAAGCAAAATGGTTTGCTTGCACGTGTACTAAGATACGGCATTTATGTCGCTTTCGCAAGCGATTTGGTGTCTTTTTGATGTAAACTGATGTGACGATACGATTTTGATGGTTATGTTAACTCATTGTCTGCTAGAGAGTAATTTTGCCAACCCATTGCCATGCTTTTGGCAAACTTTTGCCAACGCGGTGGCAAAGTCTTGCCAATAGGGTGGCAAAATCTTGCCAACTTGTCGGCAAGAAAGACACATACTGTTCCCTATACCTTTATTATAGTGTGATAGCGTGATAAGTGTTTTTCCTTTTTTAAACTTTTGTGTAGAATGATGATGGGCTTCTTTTATTCTGTTTTGCCGGATGGCATCAGAAGCTCTTCTTCATTGTAGCGCGGTCGATCCTTCACCTCAATGTATATTTTGCCGATGTATTCGCCCACAATTCCCAAGGACACAAGTATCACGCCTCCTACCAACCAGACGGAAATCATCAGTGATGACCATCCGGGAACGGTGTTATGCTGTGTGTAGGAGTGAAGTGTCCATCCGGTGACACATAGTGCCACAAGAATAAAGATGCAGCCTATCCAAAAAATCATACGGACCGGTTTGACGGAAAAAGAAGTGATGCCGTCAATGGCAAAGTTGAGCATCTTCCGGAAAGGATACTTTGATTCTCCGGCAAAGCGTTTTTCACGGTTGTAATACACGCAGTCCGTCCGGTAGCCGATGAGAGGAACCAATCCGCGAAGAAAAAGGTTGCGTTCCCGGAAACGGCATAGGTGCTGTACGGCTCTTTGGCTCATCAGGCGGTAGTCAGCATGGTTGTAGACGGATTTTACCCCCATTGCTTTCATCAGCCGATAAAAGACTAAAGCGGTGTTACGTTTGAAGAAAGTGTCGGTCTTCCGTTCTTTACGTACGCCATAAACGATGTCATTGCCCGCTTTATAGCTGTTTATCATGTCCGGAATCACCTGGATGTCATCTTGCAAGTCTGCATCAATGGAGATGGCTATCTCGCAACGGTCTTTTACTGCATTGAGTCCTGCCAGCAGGGCATTCTGGTGTCCTACGTTTCCTGCCAGGTTCAGTCCGCAGGCATAGGCCGTATGCTGGTGCAGTTCTTTGATGATAGCCCATGTCTGGTCGGTGCTTCCGTCGTTTACATATAATATATAGCTTTCCGGGGAAATTTGTCGGGCTTGTATCAGCCGGTCGAATAATTGGCTCAATCGTTTATGGGTTTCATGCAGCACTGCCTCTTCTTTGTAGCAAGGTACGACAACGGCGAGTATGGGAGAGTTTTCCATCATAGAACAAATCTTTTTGCAATATTCGTAAGAAATCGGGAGAAAAACAAATTATCACTCTTTTCTTTTGAAAACGAAACGTACGAGTAAGAAGTTGACCGGAATGGCGATGGCGAAAACCGGAATGGGGGCCAGAGGTTTGGGGATGCCCATCCAGAGAGAGAGGTTCAGCAACCCCATGTGTAGCAGATAGCTGCATAAGTGTGCCCCTCCAAATCCGAAGGCTTTTCTCCATGAGGGCTTTCGGCCGAAGGTAAAGTAAGCAGTCAGATAGAAATTGGCGATGAAGCTGAGAGCATATCCCAGTGTATAGGCTATGTTTACATTGATAACCCGTTGTAATACAAAATACAATCCGTAGTGCAGAGCTGTCGCAAAGATGCCCACCATTACGAAGCGTACAAATTCCGGTAGTTGTTTCAGCCGCTTCATCTTAACATTAAATATCTACTCTCTGTTGCCATTATCATTAGGGCGGCAAAGTTAGGCATTGTTTCAGAATTATTTGTAATTTTGCTTTGCGAAAATAAGCTGCATCTCAGCAAATTGCAAATAAATTTGCATCTGCTTTCGGTTTGCGCTATCTTTGCGTCCAGAAAACATAAAAAAACAAATAAGGTATGTCGGACAGAAAGAAGGCGTTCTGGTTTATTGCGCTGCTGAGTGTGCTTGTGGTTGTTCCCTTTCTGGGAGAAACAATTTTTTATTCCAAGGGGGAACCGCGGGAGGCGATTGTTGCCCTTTCTATGCTGGAAAGTGGAAACTGGATACTTCCAGTGAACTATGGTACTGATATTGCTTATAAACCCCCTTTCTTCTACTGGTCAATAGCCGCCGTCTCTTCCCTTTTTGGAGAGGTGACGGAGTTTTCCGCCCGTTTCCCGTCTGCATTGGCTTTTTTAGCCATGCAGTTGATGTTCTTTGCCTTTGTGGCAAAACGTAAAAACGTTCAAACGGCGTTTCTGGCCTCTATTCTTCTTTTGTCTTCTTTCGAGGTGCATCGGGCAGCTGTCGCTTGTCGGGTCGATATGGTTCAGGTTGCCTTTATCGTTATTTCCCTTTGTCTGCTGTTCCGCTGGGATGAGAAGGGATGCCGCGGAGTGCCCTGGCTTGCGGTGTTGTTGATGGGATGTGCCACGTTGACTAAAGGGCCGGTAGGCTCCATATTCCCTTGCGCATGTATCGGTGTGTATCAGTTGTTGCGCGGACGTTCTTTCTGGAAAGCGTTTTTCTCGTTGGCAGGTATCGGCTTGCTTTCTTTTGTTCCTTATTTAGCTTGGGTATACGTAGCTTACAGACAAGGTGGACAACCGTTCCTCGATTTGGTTCTGGAGGAGAATACCGGGCGGTTTATGGGCAAAATGTCCTACGAGTCCCATGAAAATCCTATATGGTATAATTTCCTGACTTTGATTTGGGGGTGGATCCCCTGGACGTTGGTTCTGGTAATTTCCTTGTTTGGCTTGAAGTGGAAAAATATGCGTTGTCTGCCGGAAGGGGAGACCCTGCTGTTGCGGTTGAAGAAGGGCTGGACTGCTTTCCGCAACCAGTCTCCGGTACAATTGTTCACGTGGCTGGTCATTCTGATAATCTTTGTCTTTTACTGCATCCCCAAGAGTAAGCGGAGTGTTTATCTGCTTCCCATCTATCCGTTTATGGCAGTGCTGATAGCTGAGTATCTGTTGGCTTTGGTACAAAAGGGGGCACGAGTTTTCAGGATTTGTGCAATCATCTTTGCTTCTTTGGGCTTGTTGCTTACGCTTGTTTTTGTCGTAGTTCGTCTCGGCCTGGTTCCCGACAGCGTTTTTGGAAGCGGACGTCATGCCGCTGAGAATGTAGCCTTTATGCATGCGTTGGAGGATGTGGCTTTGTCTGTTCCCAAGTGGCTCCTGGTGGCGCTTCCCGTAGTAGCTGCTGTCTGCACATCACGCATGGTGGTTAAGCGTGCGGATAGCCGGTCATTATTATATGGTATAGCAGGATGTATGCTTTGTCTTTTCGTATCATTGGATTCTGTTTATCAACCGACGGTGCTGGCTGTGAAATCTGATAAACATCTGGCTGAAAGGATCAATATGTATGTTCCGGAAGGTATGGTCTATTCTTACTCGAAAATGAGCTTTTATGGTGTTAACTTCTATCTGAAAGACCGCATGCGGCACATTGAAAAGGAACGTCCGTCCAGTGGGGAGGGATATTTGTTGGTTCCTGTAAAGGAGGAGGAGAATATGTTGGGAGAGCTGGAACAGACGTATCATCTGGAAAAGATATTCCGTACAGACAGACGCAGTTGTGATATGCGTAATGAAATCTGTATGTATAAATTCAGGGTGATTGACAATTCATAACCCATAATTTATAACTCATAACTTAAAATGAATCCGATAGATATCATTAACAAATATTATCCGGAAGAGAATGAGTTGCGGCATATACTGTTGACGCACAGCCGTTCCGTAGCCGACAAGTCGTTATGGATTGCCGACCGCCATCCGGAACTTTCATTGGATAAGGATTTTCTGTACGAGGCTGCCATGCTGCACGATATAGGCATTTTTCTTACAGATGCGGCAGGTATCCATTGTTTTGGTGACAAGCCTTATATCTGTCACGGTTATTTGGGAGCCGACTTGATGCGTGGCGAAGGATATCCCCGCCATGCTTTGGTTTGTGAACGCCATACGGGTGCCGGACTTTCATTGAAGGAAATCATTGCGCAGGATTTGCCTGTGCCTCATCGTGAAATGGTTCCGGTCAGCTTGGAAGAACAAGTTATCTGTTTTGCCGATAAGTTTTATTCAAAAACTCATTTGGAAAAGGAGAAAAGTGTAGAAAAAGCCCGTAAAAGTTTGGAACGTTATGGTGAAGAAGGGGTACGGCGCTTTGATAATTGGTGCGAACAGTTCTTGTAGCAATCTAAATTTCTTTAAAAAGGGAGATTATCCGTATAAATTATGTACTTTTGCCCCTCCAAGCGTAAACTATTAGTTAATGACGCCATTGAAAGCAAATACATTCATATCATTCATACTACTATTCGTCTTGCTTCTTCTCTCTGGTGGAGCTGCTTCTCAGCATCGTAGAGGGAAGGTTGTACCTCCGGATACCCAACGGACGGATTCATTGCAACGTGGCGACACCTTGCAGGTGGGAGACACTTTACAACATGGGGCGGGATTGCCCAATGACTCGTTGCGACAAGATACGATAGCTCCCCCTCCTCCCAAGAAGGATGCGCTGGATGCTCCCGTCGCTTATGAAGCCAATGACTCCATTGTGTTTACACAGAGTGGTTTTGCTCATCTTTACGGTCAAGGGAAAGTGAGTTATCCAGGAGCTGATTTGGAAGCTGAGATTATTTCTATGGATATGGATAATAGCACGGTTTTTGCTCGTGGTGTAGTCGATTCTGTAGGGACAGCTAAAGGACGTCCGGTTTTTAAAGATGGAGACACCTCTTACGAAACTGACACTATCCGTTATAACTTCAAGAGTAAAAGAGGGCTTATCAGTAATGTTGTTAGCCAGCAGGGTGAAGGGTATGTGACTGGTAACAATGCAAAAAAAGGAAATAATGATGAGCTTTATATGAAAAGTGGGCGTTACACGACTTGTGATCATCATGATCATCCTCACTTTTATATGCAGATGACCTATGCCAAAGTGCGTCCGAAAAAGAATGTAGTGACGGGACCTGCCTATCTGGTTGTAGAGGATGTACCGCTCCCTCTTGCCGTTCCGTTTTTCTTTTTTCCGTTCTCAAGCAGTTACCAGTCTGGTTTTCTGATGCCTACCTATATGGATGACTCTAATCGTGGTTTTGGTCTTACTGACGGTGGATACTATTTTGCCATCAGTGATCAAATGGATTTGAAGCTGAGGGCGGATATCTTTACGAAAGGCTCTTGGGCGCTTAATATGGAGTCGAACTATGTGAAGCGTTATAAATATTCCGGTTTGCTTCAGGCGAGCTATCAGGTGACTAAGACCGGTGACAAAGGCTTGCCCGACTACTCAGTTGCCAAAGACTTCAAAGTGGTGTGGTCTCATCGGCAGGATCCTAAAGCAAATCCTAATTCTACTTTTTCTGCCAGTGTGAACTTTGCTACTAGTAGTTATGAGCGTACCAATATTGACAATATGTACAATTCGCAGGCTATGTCTCAGAATACCAAGACTTCCAGTGTCAGCTATTCGCGCAACTTTCCTGATCAGCATTTGAATATTTCCATGTCAAGTAATATTGCACAAAGTATGAAAGACTCTTCTATTGCTGTGACTTTGCCTGACATGACCATTTCCTTGAGTACTATTTTCCCTTTTAAACGTAAACATGCTGTTGGAGATGAAAGGTGGTATGAGAAGATTTCAGTACGTTATACCGGTCGTCTGAAGAACAGCATCAAGACGAAAGACAATCTGTTGTTCAAAAAGAACTTGATACGCGATTGGGAGAACGGTATGCAGCATGAGATTCCTGTAAGTGCCACGTTTACTTTATTCAAATACTTCAATGTTACACCTTCTGTGAATTATACAGAGCGTTGGTACACCCGCAAGGTGAAGAAGGACTGGGATGATGAGCAAGGCAAGGAGGTAAACGATACGACTTACGGTTTTCACCGTGTGTATGACTACAGTGCCAGTTTGGGTATCAACACTAAACTTTATGGCATGTACAAGCCGCTGTTCATGAAGAAGAAGGAGATACAGATCCGTCATGTCATCACCCCCTCTATCAGTTTCAGCGCTGCGCCCGATTTTACTTCATCCCGTTATGGCTATTACGATTCTTATATAAAGGATCAGAATGGTGTCCGTGATACTGTGCAGTATTCTTATTATGCCGGTCAGGTATTCACTCCGCCAAGTGGGGGAAAGCAGGGACTTATCAGTTTCAATATCTCTAACAACCTTGAAATGAAGTTCAAGGATAAGAATGACTCTATCCGCAAGGTGAGCCTGATTGACGATTTGACTATGGGTATCAGTTACAACACAGCTGCCCAGGTGCGTCCTTGGAGTGACTTGACCTTTAATCTTCGTCTGAAGTTGAGTAAGAGTTATACTTTGAGTATGAACTCTACCTTTGCCACTTATGCCTACGAGTTTGACGAGAACGGAAGGGTGGTGCCCGGTAACCGTACAGAATGGTCTTATGGTCGTTTTGGCCGTTGGTCTGGATATGGTACATCCTTCAGTTGGACTGTGAACAATGATTCGTGGAAGAAGATAAGGAACTTCTTCACCGGTCAGAAGGATGATGAGGAGCAGGACCAGGATCAGAATGCTTCGACGGAGGAAGACGGTGATATGGAGGGGGAAGCCACCGAGGGTGGTACTCCGAAGAAGAAGACTGAAAAGGCTGCTGCCGACGCTGACGGTTATCAGGTATTCAAGATGCCTTGGTCCATCAACTTCAGTACCGGTTTCAATATTACGGAAGACACCAGTAAGCCCATTAATCGTAAGAACATGCGCTATCCGTACAAATTCAGCCTGAATTCCCTTAATATAAACGGTAACGTCAAGCTTACCAATAAATGGGCTGTCAGCTTCAATTCCGGTTATGACTTCAATGCGAAGGAGATAACGCAGACCGCTTTTAACATCACACGTGACCTACACTGTTTCAGCATGACGGCTGCCATATCACCTTTCGGACGATGGAAATACTATAACTTTACCATTCGTGCCAATGCAAGTATCCTGCAGGACTTGAAATGGGAACAGAGAAGCCAGACTCAGAGTAATATTCAGTGGTATTGATGTTTACCAAACGATTTCCTTTTCCCCGTGCTCTCTCAGGTAATCATTCGTTTTGCTGAAATGCTTGTTCCCGAAGAAGCCGTTATAGGCGGATAGGGGAGATGGATGTGCCGAGGTAAGTACTAAATGTCGGTTACGGTCGATGAATGCCCCTTTGCGTTGGGCATAGGCTCCCCAAAGAATAAATACAAGATGCTCTTTTTCTTCGGCGAGAATGCGGATGGCCGCATCTGTAAATGTTTCCCAACCGCGGTTTTGGTGAGAACCGGCTTGGTGTGCACGTACGGTGAGGGTAGCATTGAGCAGCAATATGCCTTGCTCTGCCCAGCGTGTCAGATTTCCGGTAGTGGGGGCATCAGTGCCAATGTCATTTTTTATTTCCTTGAAAATATTAAGTAGGGAAGGAGGGAAGGGAACACCATCATTTACGGAGAAGCAAAGTCCGTGTGCTTGTCCCGGACCATGATAGGGGTCTTGACCGATTATCACGACTTTTACTTTGTCAAAAGGGCATAGGTTGAATGCATTGAATATCAGCTTTCCCGGAGGATATATGGCATATTTCCCATATTCGTCCCGTACAAAATCAGTCAATGTACGGAAATAATCTTTCTCAAATTCAGGTTGCAGATGTGCTTTCCAGCTTTCTTCTATTTGAACATTCATAATTGGATCTGTTAGTAGTTTCGGATGCTAAAGTACAAAATAAAAAATAAAGTCCAACCTTTTGAGGGTTGAACTTTATATTATATGACGGGATAAACGTATATCAAATCAGGTGTATATTGTGTTCCTTACACTCTTTGCGCATATCTTCTGGCCAGATACTGGCTTGTATCTCACCGATATGCGCCTTGCGCAGATAGAACATACAGAGACGGGACTGTCCTATACCGCCGCCGATGGAAAGCGGCAGTGTATCATTCATCAAGCGTTTGTGGAAGTAAAGTTCCAGACGTTCCTCTTCGCCTTCCTCTTTGAGCTGGTGAAGCAGGGCTTCCTTGTCTACACGGATACCCATGGAGGAAAGTTCGATGCTGCGTTGCAGGATGTGGTCCCATAGCAAGAGGTCACCGTTCAGTCCGGGGAGGTCGTTCAGTCCTTTGCTGGTATAGTCATCATAGTCCGGAGCACGTCCGTCATGTTTCTTTCCGTCGCTCAGCTTGCATCCGATACCGATGATGAACACCGCACCGTATTTCTTGCAAATGGCATGTTCGCGGCATTTGGGTTCCAAGTCCGGATATAGTTGGCGCAATTCTTCGGCATGAATAAAGTGAAGTTTCTGGGGCAGGCAAGGCTTGATTTGCGGATACATCTCATATACCATATATTCTGTGCGCACCATGGCTGCATAGATACGGGTTACTATCTCCTTGAGGAATTCCACATTGCGGTCTTCGGCAGTAATGACGCGTTCCCAGTCCCACTGGTCTACATAAAGGGAATGCAGATTACCCAGCTCTTCATCGGCACGGATGGCATTCATGTCTGTGTAGATGCCATATCCTGGTTCGATATGATATTCGGCAAGCGTGAGGCGTTTCCATTTGGCGAGGGAGTGTACCACTTCAGCTTTGGCGTCACCCAAATCTTTGATAGGGAAAGTCACGGCACGTTCCACTCCATTGAGGTCGTCATTGATACCCATTCCTTTCAATACGAACAGTGGAGCTGTCACACGTCGCAGGCGCAGTTCGGAAGAGAGGTTTAATTGGAAAAACTCTTTAATTTGTTTAATCCCTAATTCAGTCTGTTTTAGGTCCAATAAAGGTTTGTAACCTTCAGGTGTTATCAGGTAGCTCATAAATCTATTCAGTATAACTTCTATTAAATTGTTCGGCAAAGATAGGAATAATATTAATACTTGCTTCTATTTTGTGAAAAAAAATAGCAAAATGTTTGTGTAATTGCGGTTGTTCTTCTCAAAGTAATAATAAAAATATTCCTCGGTTTGATATAAAAAGCGTTTGAATGTTAGGAATCTGCTAATTTTTTTATACTTTTGCATCCACATTTGGCTCCGTAGCTTAGTGAATAGAGCGTCAGATTCCGGTTCTGAAGGTCGTGCGTTTGAATCGCACCGGGGTCACAAAGAAAGGAACTCCCTTTGCATGAATACTTTGCAAAGGGAGTCCTTTTTTATACAATACATCCAGAAAAGTCAACCATACGGTTCTCTTTCTTGTTATAATTTCCATAGAGGCAGAGGTATGAAACAAATAATATTTATTTTTGCAATGTTAATGATTGGTCTGTCCTATGCCGGTAAGCCGGAAGGACGGTCAGAAAGGAGAACAGACATGAAACCAATGAAAGAGATTTATCTGGCAGGAGGATGTTTTTGGGGTACCGAACATTTCCTGAAACAAATAGAAGGTGTGGAGGCTACCCAGGTGGGATATGCCAATGGAAATATAGCCAATCCTACCTATCGGCAGGTATGTACCGGCACCACGGACTTTGCCGAAACCGTAAAAGTACAGTATGACGCCGATAAGGTGGACTTGCCTTTCCTTATCGACCTTTATTTCAAAACGATTGACCCTACCAGCCTCAATAAGCAAGGAGGTGATAGAGGTATACAATATCGCACGGGTATCTATTATACGGATACCGCCGACCTGCCCGTTATTCGTGAAACTGTTGACCGGCTGGCTGCCAACTACTCCCGTCCGTTGGTGGTAGAGATAGAGCCTTTGAAGAACTTCTATCCTGCCGAAGATTATCATCAAGACTATCTGGACAAAAATCCGGGTGGATATTGCCACATTAACCCCGCCTTGTTCGACTTGGCGCGTAAAGCGAAGATGAAGAAAGAAGGAGATGGCGAGTATTTAAATCTGGAAAAGTAACGGACAATGGATATACTGTTAATAAGTAATGAAGATACGTGCCGCAGCCGTATCGCGCAGGAACTCCTGCATGCATTTGGCAGGGGAATGAATATCTCTACGGCAGGAATTATGGAGGGGAACTGCGTTCCCGATGCCGTGTGCAATGTGATGGAACAGAATGGTTTAAGCGTGTCTCGCAAGAAACCCTCTGGTGTCGGGGCCTATACGCATCGGTCATGGGACTACGTGATTACCCTGTGTAAAGAAGCCGGAGAAGAACTGAAATTTATCACTCTGGATGCCAAGCAGCAGGCGCATTTTGATTTTGAAGATCCCTTTAAAAATCGTTTTCAAAATGAAAGTGAGCAGGAGCAACAAGTTGCCGCACTCTATGAAATCATGTACCGGCAGCTGTATGAATTTTACCGTAATGAACTGAGCGAGCAGCTGTTGCCTCGTTGTACGTGCGGTGCAAATACCTATTGCCGTTGCGAATAGTGAAATATGTGTTTTTTTTTGAAGCAATCTCTTGACTCGTACCTAAGGGCAGGACCTATCTTTGCATCATAAACAAAATGCGCATGAGTTTATGAAGAATAAAATGAAGTTTAAAATCGGAGAGTTTTCCAAACTTTGCCAAGTGACCGTTAAGACGCTTCGTCATTATGAAGAGATAGGATTGATGATACCCGTTGAAGTGGATGAGTGGACGGGGTATCGCTATTACGACATCAGCCAGCTCCGGTGTATGAGCCGTATTGTTTACCTTAAGCAATTAGGGTTCAGCCTCGAAGAGATATCCGAGTTGTTTGCCGATGGCAAGGAATTTCCGGATGCTGAATTGTTGAAGGTTAAAATAGAACGTTGCAAAAACGAGATTGAACACTTGATATGGCGGCAGACCGAACTTGCCAAATTGGAAAATTTACTCCATAAACAAGAGAATGTTATGGAAAAAGTGTTTAAGAAATCCCTCCCTTCAAGAATTTTTGCTACCCATCGCCGTAAAATAGACTCTTATCAGGAGCTGTTCAATCTTTGTCCGAATATCATCGGGCCTGAAATGTACCGTTTGGGTTGTGAATGTCCTGCCCCGGAATATTGTTTCACGGTGGAATATAATGAGGAATATGGGGTTGATATTGATATCGAGTTTTTTGAAGCGGTGGCTGAACGCAAGGAAGATTCGGAGCTGATTAAATTCAAGGAACTTCCGGAAGTACCGGTTGCGCTCTGTGTCAACCATTACGGTGCTTATGAGCATATGCCCGAAACTTTCGCCGAGCTTTTTGCGTATGCCGAGGCAAATGGATACGAGGTTATTGACCGTCCCCGGTTTTGCCATATTGACGGCATTTGGAACAAAGAAACGGTGGATGAATGGATGACGGAAATTCAGTTGCCCATCAAACCTTCTTAATCAGCCTTTGATTTCTGCGGAAAGCTTTCAACCGTGAGAATACCTAAAAATAGGGATAGGTAGTCAACTTATTTTCTGCGAACTTTGCAGACTGAAAAAAGAATTGAAATGAGAAGCCTGCATATTCTGTTCATATTGGTAGTTGTCACTTGGCTCGGTTTTCCGCTGAGAGCGCAAGAAGCTATTTCTATCGGGACTCGCCACACTTTGTTTTCGCATGTCTTGAATGAGGTTAGGGAGTATTGGGTGTATGTACCTGCAATCCGCCCTGGTGAAAAAGAGGAAAGTTATCCGGTTCTTTATTTGCTGGACGGTGATTCTTTTTTTCATTCGGTGGTAGGTTTTACTCGCTTGTTTTCCACCTCCAAAGTTTCTTCCTTACCGCCCTGTATCGTTGTGGCTGTCCTGAATACAGACAGGACCAGAGACTTTACGCCAACCTGTTCCGCTGCCCGGCGTGACGGAACTGTCCGTCCGGGCGATAAACCGGAAGGGGGTGGGGCAGGACAATTTTGCCGTTTTCTGACGGAGGAGCTACGCCCCGCAGTAGAACAAGACTTGCCGGTGAATGGACAACACTTGTTGGCCGGACATTCTTATGCCGGGTTGTTCACGCTGCATGTTTTGCTGAATTATCCCGGTGCATTTGATACATACATCGCCATAGACCCCAGTTTATGGTGGGATAAAGGATATTTTCAGAAACAGGTAGAACGGCAGGTAGATAAGGTTGACTTTTCAGGAAAGCAACTGTATGTTGCGTTTGCCACTCAGCCGCGTCCTGATAGGAAGCTGATCCACTTTCCCCTGACAGATGATTTTATAGGGAGTGCAGTTCCTCGTATGGAGAAGCGGCATTTGCGGGTGGTATTAAAAAAATTCCCGGAAGAGACGCATGGAACGGTTGCTCTTCCAGGATTTTATGACGGACTGAAAACGTTGTTCTTCCGTTCTGTGGTTGGAATTTCTCTGCCGAACAAACCTCTCTGAAAAAAACTCTATTTTTCAGTAAGCTGAATGATATGGCCATTGTACTAAGGGGACTACCTATACCATGGTGAGGTCTGCCAAAATCCTGAAAGCGTCATAGCCTGAGTTGCCTTCCGGCAGAAAGCGCCGAGAAGCGCCGTTTCCTTATAAATCAGTATTTTCAGCTCCGGAGAAGGTTGAGTGTCCTTCTCCGGACACACTGATTAAAAAACTGCAAAAGTGCAGCCGGGGCCGTTGACTCCGGGCAATTGGAATAGTAGTACAACCACTGTTGTACAATGAGCGCAGCACCATATGCCCTGCTACCGTACGGAAGTGCATAAAAAAACAGTTGCCTGGAGAAACCCTCTCCAAGCAACTCTTTTCAGCTTCTTGATACTTTATAAAAATCTTTCTTGTCATCAATCGTCAATGTCAATCACCCTCATTTTAGAGTCAAATGTAATTTCCCAACGATTAGACAACTTTATCTCATACTCATTGTCATCGTACTCAATCTGAAGAATTCTTGCATCCGGATAATTGGTCTTTACATAGTTACGTATCGCTTCCGGTACAATCTGTGCAGGAACTTCACTTTGTCTGCATCGTACCTCCTTCCATTCTCCCGATTTATCAAATTCTACCTTCTCCCCATTCGTGAACACCACATCATAGCTTTTATAAAACATTCCCGACTCTAATTTAGCCATTGCCACCTTATGGTCTTTAAAGTAAGTCTTGATAAATGTCTGCGCCTTCGCGGGCAACTGGCTCACCTCTATCGGCTTATCATTATCCGCCATTACCATTGTATGCACTGCAAACATACAAACCAACATCATAACTAACTTTTTCATACTTCTCTATTTTTTAATAATTAATACTTTATTTGTTTTTTGTATTGCAAAGATGAGAAGGAAATCTGGAAAGAATTGGGAAAAAACTCTATTTTTGGAAATGAAAAAAAAATCTATTTTGAAAATGGGTGTTGTGGCTCTTCACCTATGAATTTTTGTTTGCAATGAATATTATTTAAAGACACAATAGACTATTATGGCTATGAAAATATTAAATCAGTTTATCGATGATTTTGTAGGTGTTTTCCAATATCGGTTTATGGATACCTTTCAATATTTTAAAGAAAGGAAGAAAAGTAAATATTTGGGAGATAGATTTGAGGAATGGGTTGTGAAGAACTCTAATATTAGTAAAGAGGGTTATCCGGACCTTTGTGACAAGAAAATATTTTGGCGGCTTTTAGATTGGAGAGGTGATAAATACGTTGAGGGTTATAGACCTCTGTCTTCATCATCTCCGGATTTGTTGATGGAGTGTGTTACCACTACGAGTACCATTCATGAAGTTGGAGATATTATAGCTGTAGAATGTAAATGGCGAAGTAAGATAGGTTTTTATCTCGATATAAAAGACATTGAAAAGTACGAAAGGTATATGAACTCTAATCTGTTGAACCGTCCGATAAAAAACTTGTTTTATGTTTTTGGCTTTGGATGGTGTGGTGACGGTCCGGAATCTGTTTATGTAGTTCCTGCCAGAGAATTGTACGATTATGATAAAGATACTCGTAGGATAACGTTCCCTATTAAAGAAACCGAGAAGGAGAAAATGAGTAGATTGGAGCGTTTTAAGAAGAAAGACAATAGATGCCTTCTGTACATCAAGTAATGACATTTAGAGCGATACGGCAGAATGTTAGATATTGATTAAACTATAAAAATCAGTAAAGTACTACTGTATACCGATAAAGTATGCAGTAGTACTTTGTTATATAAACTCGAATCAACTGTTATTGTTTGGGTCGCCGTCAATCTTTGTGGCGAAGGCTATTACTGGCATCTAATGCGGTTTGCAACCTTTCCCAGTCCTCACAAAGCGCCTGCATGGAAGGAAACAATAAATCAGCTCCGGCATCCAGTAATACCTGCTTGTCCAGTGGACCAGTATTGACTGCTACAGTGAATATGCCTGCTGCTGTTCCGGCTTGTACTCCGATAGGTGCATTTTCTACAACTATAGCTTCATTGGCTTGTACTCCGGCTTTTTCCAGTCCCATCAAATAAGGCTCAGGATGGGGCTTCCCGTATTTCACATCAAAGGCGGTCACCATGTGGTCGCGCTGAAACATACCGGGGAAGTTATGGGCAAGGCGGTTCAGCAGGGAGTGTTGGCCCGAACCGGTGACAAGTACCGGAGTAAGTCCTGCCGCTTTTACCTTTTGCAGTACTTCCCAAGCACCCGGCATACGTTCCGGTTCCGGGTGGGTACTGAATTCGGCACTTTTCTCTGCATAGATGCTTTCTATCATCTCGGGAGTGGCATCCTTGCCATACTGGCGTTGATAAACGATATTGATGGTGGAGGCTCCGGTACGTCCCTCGTGCATGTATGCCTCTTCACGGCTCAAGTGCAGGCCATGGCGTTTCATTACTTTATGCCAGGCATCGGCATGGTAGGGCATGGAGTTGAACAGTACGCCGTCCATGTCAAAAAGAACTGCTTTCAATTGGATGTTGGAATGCCCGTGCTTTTCCAGATAACGGGCGATAGAGTTTTCGAACACTTGGTAGATTGAGGATTAAAAATTAAGAAATGCAGGGTAAATAAATTGAGAGTTGAAAATCGGGAAACGGCTTTTCATTGCGCTTATTGCACAGTCATTTCTCAATTCTCAACTCTCAATTCCTGATTTATCAAAGTCTTGCCTGGATGGCTTTGGACTCTTCTTCGTAGCCCGGCTTGTTCAGCAGTGCAAACATATTCTTCTTGTATGCTTCCACACCCGGTTGGTTGAATGGATTGACTCCCAGAATGTAACCGCTGATGCCGCAAGCTATTTCAAAGAAGTAGAGCAGACCTCCGATGCTTTCTTCATTCAGTGCAGGGATAACGATGCGCATGTTGGGTACGCCGCCGTCAACGTGGGCAAGCTGTGTTCCCAATTCGGCCATCTTGTTCACTTCGTCCACGTGCTTGCCTGCCAGGAAGTTCAGTCCGTCGAGATTCGCTTCGTCCGAAGGTACCTGCAGGGAGTGCTGTGTCTTTTCCACGGAGATGACAGTTTCGTAGATGGTACGTTCGCCTTCCTGAATCCATTGTCCCATGGAGTGCAGGTCGGTGGAGAAATCTACGGCAGCAGGGAAGATACCCTTGTTTTCCTTACCTTCGGATTCACCATAAAGCTGTTTCCACCATTCGCTTACGTAGTGCAGTTTGGGATTGTAGTTTACGAGGATTTCAATCTTCTTGCCGTTCTTGTAGAGCTCGTTACGTGTAGCTGCATAGATGGCAGCGGGATTTTCTGCAAACGGAACATCTTTTCCACAAGCCTTTTCCATGGCAACTGCACCTGCAACCAGTTTCTCAATGTCGAAACCTGCTATTGCGATGGGCAGCAAGCCTACCGGAGTCAATACAGAGAAACGTCCGCCTACGTTATCGGGGATGATAAAGGACTTGTATCCTTCCTTGTCGGCCGTTACGCGGGCAGCGCCTTTCTTGGCATCGGTGATGGCAACGATAACCTTCTTTGCCATATCCTTGCCGCGTTGGTCTTCGCATTGCTTTTTCAGCAGACGGAACGCCAGGGCTGTTTCAGTAGTAGTACCGGATTTGGAGATGTTGATAACACCGAATTTCTTGTCTTTCAAGTATTCGGTAAGCTCATATAGATAATCTTCACCGATATTGTGTCCTGCATACAGAATGACCGGAGCCGTTTTCTTGTCTTGCAACCAGGTGAAGCTGTTTGACAAAGCCTCTATCACCGCACGTGCACCGAGATAACTTCCGCCAATACCGGCAACTACTACTACTTCGCAGTTGTCACGCAACGTCTGTGCGGTAGCCTTTAGGTCAGCCAGGTGCTCTTTAGTGATGGAAGAGGGGAGGTGCAGCCAGCCTAAGAAGTCGTTGCCCTTACCGGTACCATTCTCTAATGCTTCCTGTGCAGCCTTTACTTGGGCTTCATAGGCGAAAACGTTTTCTTTGGAGATGAATCCAAGAGTCTTTTCAATGTTCAAACTAATCATAATATTCTAGGTTTTAAATTCAGTATTTCGTTTTATCTTTTTTCGCGCTTACCGGAATGAATCGGTAAGCAGCTTGATTTCAATCGTCGGCGAGATACGCTCATACAGAATGTTGTATACTGCATCTACAATAGGCATGTTGACATGATAATGCTTGTTGATTTCCTTGATACATTTTGTACCGTAATATCCTTCAGCAATCATTTCCATCTCAATCTGCGCGCTTTTCACGGAGTATCCCTTGCCAATCATCGTGCCGAATGTGCGGTTACGGCTGAAATTGGAATATCCCGTCACCAGCAGGTCACCTAAATAAACGGAATCATTTACGTTTCTGTTCAGTGGATGTACCGTTTGCAGGAATCTGTTCAT
Organism: Bacteroides sp. AF25-5LB; assembly: GCF_003602965.1. NCBI lineage: Bacteria > Pseudomonadati > Bacteroidota > Bacteroidia > Bacteroidales > Bacteroidaceae > Bacteroides > Bacteroides sp. AF25-5LB. Next base: position 70,167 of record NZ_QTMC01000001.1, on the reverse strand, counting down.
TTCCTGTATGGCATTGGACATAAGCACAGCCTGAAAGTTGTCGCCATATTTCAGACCGCTGCAAATACCGGCTGCAATGGCATATACATTTTTCAGCACCGAACTGTATTCAATGCCGGCAACGTCATTACTGACAGAGGTCTTGATGAATGAACTGGCCAGTTTGCGGGCAATGGTGCAAGCCTTGTCGGTGTCGGGACAAGCAATGGTCAAGTAAGAAAGGCGTTCCAGAGCCACTTCTTCCGCATGGCAGGGACCTGCCAATACAGCAATATTCTCAGCCGGGACGCCATATTCCTTAGTGAAATATTCCGAGACAATCAAGTTGTCATCGGGTACAATACCTTTGATGGCAGTTATGATGAATTTATCCTTAATCTTAGTCTTCAGTTTCTTCAAGTGAACCTTCAGATAAGGGGAAGGTGTAACGAAGATGAGCGTATCAGATTCTTTCACGACATCATTGATGTTGGAGTTGAAGTTGATACGCTTGGTATCAAACTTGACGCCCGTCAGGTAGGCAGGGTTATGGCCAAGCCGTTTGAAGTCGGCAATACGGTCGTCTCGCCGCATATACCAGTTTATCGACTCCGCTTGGGCCAGTACCATTTTGGCAATGGCAGTTGCCCAACTTCCTCCGCCCATGATGGCTATCTTACCGGGTAGTTTCATATCGAAATTAATAATTAAAAACTAAAAATTAAAAGGGGGTGAAGGAGCGCGCCTTCACCTTCCTCCTATCTTTAATTTTGCCTATTTAATTCTTTAATTTTTAATTCTTAATTCTTCCGACCCAGTCAGCAACTTCGTTTACGGTCGGGTTTGCCAGTTCCAATTTATATTTCTTGTTGATACCGCAAATGTCCATGTGGAGTTTTTGCGGATTCACATCTTTCATGTCACTCACCAGGTTGTAGCCGGCCTTCTGGATTACAGCCACCCAATCTTCGGGGATGCCCAGTTCCGTGTATCGTGCAGGAGCATCTTTGGGGACAACCTTTTCCGGACGCATCTGCGGGAAGAAAAGCACTTCCTGGATGAAGGATTCGCCCGTCATCAACATTGTCAGACGATCGATACCAATACCGATGCCCGATGTGGGAGGCATACCATATTGCAATGCTTTCAGGAAGTCCTGGTCGATGAACATCGCTTCGTCGTCTCCCTTTTCGCTCAAGCGAAGCTGGTCTTTGAAGCGTTCTTCCTGGTCTATCGGGTCGTTCAGCTCGCTGTAAGCGTTGGCAAGTTCCTTGCCGTTCACCATCAGTTCGAAGCGTTCGGTCAGTCCCGGCTTGCTGCGGTGCATCTTGGTCAGCGGGCTCATCTCTACGGGATAGTCGGTGATGAAAGTGGGCTGTATGAAAGTTCCTTCGCAGAATTCACCGAAGATTTCATCAATCAGCTTACCCTTGCCCATGGTGTCGTCAATCTCCATATTCAGTTCCTTGCACACCTGGCGGATTTCGTCCTCGCTCTTGCCTTCGAGGTCGTATCCGGTCTTTTCCTTGATGGCTTCCAGGATGGGCAGACGGCGGTAGGGAGCTTTGAAACAGATGGTCTTGCCGTCTATTTCGGTTTCTGTGCAGCCATTTACGGCGATACAGATGCGTTCCAGCAATTTCTCCGTAAAGCTCATCATCCAGTTGTAGTCCTTGTACTGCACGTACAGCTCCATACAAGTGAATTCCGGGTTATGGTTCTTGTCCATACCCTCGTTACGGAAGTTCTTGCCTATTTCATATACGCCTTCGAATCCGCCCACAATCAGTCGCTTCAAGTAAAGCTCGGTGGCGATACGCAGGTAGAGGTCCATATCCAGAGAGTTATGGTGGGTAATGAACGGACGGGCGCTTGCTCCACCGGGGATGGATTGAAGAATCGGCGTCTCCACTTCCGTGTAGCCGGCTTCATCCAGCACGGCACGCATGGTCTTGATGACGGTGGCACGCTTCAGGAATTTTTCTTTCACGCCGTCGTTTACGATAAGGTCTACATAACGCTGGCGGTAGCGCAGTTCGGGGTCCTCGAAAGAGTCGTAAGCCACACCATCCTTATATTTCACGATAGGCAGGGGCTTGATGCTCTTTGCAAGTACGGTCAGCTTCTTGGCATGGATGCTGATTTCGCCCATTTGGGTACGAAATACGAATCCTTCGATGCCGATGAAGTCGCCTAAATCGAGCAAACGTTTGAACACGGTGTTGTACATCTCCTTGTCCTCGTCCGGGCAGATGTCATCGCGGGTGATATATACCTGGATACGTCCTTTGGAGTCCTGCAATTCGATGAAAGATGCTTTACCCATGATACGGCGGCTCATGATACGTCCGGCAACGGACACCTGGCGAGGCTCTGCATCGTCGTTGAATTCAGCTTTAATATCGGTAGAGAAAGCATTTGTTACATACTCTGCTGCGGGATAAGGCTCGATGCCCATCGCGCGAAGTTCATTCATGCTGTTGCGACGAATGATTTCTTGTTCACTTAGTTCTAATACGTTCATTTCGCTATATTTCACTCAATTTGGGTACAAAAGTACGAAACATTTTTCAGATAGCGAACCTTTTTCCTTGAAATATAGGGAACGGGGGTGACATTAACCCTCTCCTTCGGCATCCACCCATTCGATGTGCGGGGAGAGGAGGGTGCGTTCCGTCACTTGTCCGCATTGCCCGCGGTAGTATTCGGGGATGAAGCGTATCTGCACCGCAGTGATTTGCGCCGGACTCACTTCTTCTGGGGTGTCTACCCCAGTGCCTTCCGAACGGCAGGTGTAGTAGAACGTCCCGATGCCCTTGAGCTTTACGGAGTGTCCCGAGCTCATCAGCTTGCCCAGCACTTCTCCGAGGTTCATTAATACTGCATAGGTATCTCCCGGGGTTACCGTAGACATTTCCGACAATAATCGGGCTATTTCATCCGTTGTATAGGGATGTCCTTTGGTGACGGCTCTTGGGTGCCATTTGTCGTCGCCTTTTTGTTTTACTTTCTTATAGAATGCCATGGGGGCTTGTTGTTATTATGTGTCCGGCTCAACCGGTAGGTCAGGCATGGTTCATACGGTATGAATGTGCCAATCATACGGTATGATTATATCAATCATACGGTATGATTATGGTAATCATATCTTATGATTTATCATTGAATCGCAAAGATAGCATAAATCATCCGCATAGTGTGCAGGTTTAAGGTGTTTTTTCTGCTGTTCTGTTTTAAAAAAAGAGTACCTTTGCACCCGCTAAAAAGAAATAGGTATATAATATGGCAGGACAAAAGACTCCCACGGCGTTGGGAACGGAAAGTATAGGTAAACTCTTGATGCAATATGCCGTTCCGGCAATCATCGCAATGACGGCATCCTCTTTATATAATATGGTAGACAGTATCTTCATCGGTCACGGCGTTGGGACGATGGCTATTTCGGGATTGGCGTTGACTTTCCCGTTGATGAATCTGGCTGCGGCGTTCGGTTCGTTGGTAGGAGTGGGGGCTTCTACACTGATTTCCGTCAAGCTGGGGCAGAAGGATTATGACACGGCACAGTGTGTGCTGGGCAATGTTTTTGTGCTGAACATGGTACTGGGAATTGCCTTTACCATCATTGTCATGCTCTTTCTCGACCCGATTCTCTATTTCTTCGGAGGCAGTGACCAGACGGTGGGCTACGCGAGGGATTATATGCAGATTATCCTTTTGGGAAATGCCGTTACGCACCTCTATCTGGGGCTGAATGCAGTGCTGCGCTCTTCAGGGCATCCACAGAAGGCGATGTACGCCACTATAGCCACGGTGGTTATCAATACCATACTCGACCCGGTGTTTATCTATGGTTTTGGCTGGGGCATACGTGGTGCTGCCGTCGCTACCATTGTGGCGCAAATCATCTCTTTGACGTGGCAGTTCAAGCTTTTCAGCAATAAGGATGAGCTGTTGCATTTCCACCGGGGGATATTCCGTCTGAAACGTAAGATTGTATTCGATTCGCTCGCCATCGGCATGTCTCCTTTCCTGATGAACCTGGCAGCCTGCTTCATCGTTATCATTATCAATCAGGGGTTGAAGAAGTATGGCGGCGACTTGGCTATCGGGGCTTTCGGTATCGTGAACCGTCTGGTTTTCATTGTAGTGATGATTGTGATGGGGCTGAATCAGGGTATGCAGCCTATTGCCGGATATAACTTCGGGGCGAAGCTGTACGGACGGGTGAACAAGGTGCTGAAACTGACGATAATCTATGCCACGGCAGTGACCACTTTCGGCTTTCTGGTCGGTATGCTGGTGCCGGACCTGGTAGTGGGCATCTTTACATCGGATGCGGAACTGACAGAGCTTTCGGTCACGGGACTGCGCATTACGGTAATGTTCTTCCCGATTATCGGTTTCCAGATGGTGACTTCCAACTTTTTCCAGAGCATAGGCATGGCAGGCAAAGCGATATTCCTTTCCCTTACCCGACAGATGCTGATTCTGCTTCCTTGCCTGCTTATCCTGCCGCAGTTCTTCGGAGTGGCAGGAGTGTGGTACAGCATGCCGGTATCCGATTTGCTTGCAAGTTTGATAGCATTGGTGATGTTGGTTTGTCAATTCCGCAAATTCAGAACCTCTCCCTTGTAGGGATAGGTCGGGGGAGAGGCTCTGAATTTTTCTTCCTACTTTCTGCAGATATTCCGTAAGAATATTTATATTTGCTATCTGCAAACCAATAGATGAATAAGCGTATGGGCAATAATTTTATAATCAATATAGGCCGTCAACTGGGCAGTGGCGGACGGGAGATAGGCGAGAAACTGGCTGCCCGTCTGGGTATTGACTTTTATGATAAGGAACTGATTAGGTTGGCTTCTGAAGAGAGTGGACTGTGTTGTGAATTCTTTGAGAAAGCTGATGAGAAAGCTTCACAAGGTATTATTGGAGGGCTCTTCGGCATGCGTTTCCCTTTTGTCAGTGACGGGGCTATCCCGGCCACGAATTGCCTGAGTAATGATGCTCTGTTCAAAGTGCAGAGTGACGTGATACGCAGATTGGCGGAGGAGAAGTCCTGCTTGTTTGTGGGGCGTTGTGCCGATTACATTCTGCGAGAACATCCACGCTGTGCCAATGTCTTCATTTCCTGCTCCAATGAGGAGCGCATCAAGCGTATTTGCCGAATGTATTCCATTTCTGAGCGTGAAGCGGAGGAGATGATGAACAAAGCGGACAAGAAGCGTGCCGAATACTATAACTACTACAGCTACAAAAAATGGGGAGCTGCCGAAACATACCACTTGTGTATCGATTCTTCCGTATTAGGTATTGAGGCTACGGTGGACTTTATAGAAGAGTTCGTCAAGAAGAAGCTAAGACTTTAAGGAATTAAAATTAAAGGCTGCGTAGTTGGGTTAAACCAACATTGCGCAGCCTTTAATTTTAATTCCTTAATTTCCTCCTACATCATTGTCAGCAGTATCATCTGTCCCGCCAGAATTCGCAGGAACATTGTCAATGGATATACCGTGGAGTAACCTACTGCCGGAGCATCATTGCCTGATGTCTGATTGGCGTATGCCAATGCAGGAGGGTCTGTGTTGCTACCTGCTATTAAACCCATCAGGGTGAAGTAGTTCACTTTGCAATAGAAACGGGCTATCATGCCGATTATCAACAAAGGGATGACGGTTATCAGGAATCCATAGCCTACATACAGTAATCCGCTGCCTTCTACTACTGTTTGTACAAAATGCTCACCGGCTTCTATACCTACACTGGCAAGGAAGAGTACAATACCGATTTCACGCAACATCAAGTTAGCGCTCATGGTGGTGTACGTCACAAGATGCATTTTGTGACCAAAACGTCCGATAAGGATTGCCACTACCAGCGGACCACCTGCGAGACCTAACTTAACCGGTGTCGGCATACCCGGGAATGCGATGGGGAGGCTTCCCAGCAGGATTCCTAGGAAGATTCCCACGAAAATAGTAACGATATTCGGAGTGTCCAAACGTTTCAACTGGTTGCCCAATACACCGGCTACACGCTCTACGGCATCTTGCTGGCCAACCACCATTACGCGGTCACCTACTTGAAGTACCAGATTGGGATCAGCAAACAAGTCCATACCTGAGCGGTTGATACGGGTTACATTTACACCGTACATACTGCGGAAGTGGAGGCTTCCCAGCTTCTTACCGTTGATTTCGGACTTAGTGACGAGGATACGACGGGAAACCATTGGGGTGTCCTGCTTTTCCCAGTCTACATGTATTTCTTTTCCGATAAAGGCAGCTACCGCTTCGGCATCTTCTTCGGAGCATACGATGAAGAGCTGGTCTCCTACGTGGAATACCGTTTCATGGTTGGGGATACTGACGTGCCCCTCATGGCGTATGCGTGAACAGACAAACGGACGTCCCAGGAAATCCTTTATCTGGAGCAGGGTCTTTCCGGAAATTGATTCGTTGCGTACTTCGAGGTGAAGCATGTGCGGCTGATGCTTTACATCTGCTTCCTGCGTATTGAGTTCCTGCTCCTCTTTCTTGAGGTTCACCCGGCAGATATAACGGATGGCTATGATGGAACCTATGATACCTACCACACCAAGCGGATAGGCGCAGGCATATCCCAATGCGATGGGGTCTCCCGTATAGTTTATTTGGTTCAGGGCTTCTTGTGCGGCACCCAGACCCGGAGTATTGGTTACGGCACCATAGAGAATACCTACTATCATTGGCAAGTCTATCCCTCCGTCAATGAAGTAGATGCTCAATGCTACTGCGATATTCAGCAACACGATACCGACAGCAAGCATGTTCAGCCGCATCCCCCCTTTCTTAAAGGAAGAGAAGAAGGAAGGCCCGACTTGCAGACCGATACAGAATACAAATAAAATCAAACCGAATTCGCGGATGAAATGCAAAATGTGTGTTTCGCCCGTGAAGCCAAAATGCCCCATCAGGATACCCGCAAAGAGGACGAATGTAACCCCCAACGATACCCCGAAAATCTTAATCTTACCCAGCAATACGCCCACAGATATTACGAATGCATACAAACAAACGATGTGAGCGACAGATGAAGGGTCCCATAACAAGCTTTCTAACCAATTCATAGTACCTTTTAATATGTCGTTTTTTAAAATTTCGCGCAAAATTACTTAATAAAAAGGAGGTGACAAAAGCTTTGTGGTACTTTTTGCTATATCAACTTTGCAAAAATAGGGTGTGTTTCCGGTGAATACGCTGAATCCGTATGGATGCGGAGTCATCTGTAAGTGCAATTTTCTCTAAAAAAAGATTTTGTTCTAAGTATTTCCTTATATTTGCAAGTCTCTTGATGACAAAAATGAATAGTATTCATCTATTTTAATTTTAAATAAACTATGGCAGACAGTAAAGAAAAACTCTTCTCCGACTTCTCTCCCGTTTCCACTGAGCAGTGGATGGAGAAAGTTACCGCAGACCTGAAAGGGGCGGATTTCGAGAAGAAACTCGTTTGGAAGACAAACGAAGGATTTAAAGTGAAACCTTTCTACCGTATGGAGGACCTGGAAGGTTTGAAGACGACAGATGCTCTTCCCGGCGAGTTCCCTTATCTCAGAGGTACCAAGAAAGATAACAATGAATGGCTTGTGCGTCAGGAAATCAAAGTGGAATGCCCCAAAGAGGCCAATGCCAAGGCGTTGGATATCTTGAATAAAGGTGTAGATTCACTCTCTTTCCATGTAAAGGCCAAGGAATTGAACGCAGAGTATATTGAAACTTTGTTGAAAGATATCTGCGCAGAATGTGTTGAGTTGAATTTCTCTACCTGCCAAGGGCATGTGGTGGAACTTGCGGAACTTCTTGTCGCTTATTTCCAGAAAAAGGATTATGATTTGACGAAGTTGCAGGGTTCCATCAACTATGACTACTTCAACAAGATGCTGGCCAAAGGTAAAGAAAAAGGTGATATGGTGGCAACAGCCAAGGCACTGCTCGAGGCTACCGCTTCCCTTCCGAAATACCGTGTGTTGAATGTGAATGCGTTGACATTAAACAATGCAGGTTCTTATATTTTCCAGGAGTTGGGTTACGCTTTGGCTTGGGGTAATGAATATATGAATCAGTTGGTTGATGCCGGTCTGCCGGCTGCAATGGTAGCCAAGAAGATTAAGTTTAATTTCGGTATCAGTTCCAACTACTTCCTTGAAATAGCCAAATTCCGCGCTGCACGTATGCTGTGGGCTAATATTGTGGCTTCTTACAGTCCTGAGTGTCTGCGCGACTGCGAAAACAAGGGTAAGGATAACGAGTGTCGCTGTGCAGCCAAGATGAAGATTCATGCGGAAACTTCTTCATTCAACCTGACTTTGTTTGATGCACACGTAAACTTGTTGCGTACGCAGACTGAGGCGATGAGTGCCGCCCTTGCCGGTGTTGACTCAATGACGGTTACTCCGTTCGACAAGACTTATGATGCTCCTAACGAATTCTCTGAGCGTATGGCGCGTAACCAACAATTGCTGTTGAAAGAAGAATCGCACTTCGATAAGGTTATAGACCCGGCTGCAGGTTCTTACTATATCGAGAACTTGACCGTCTCTATTGCCAAGCAGGCTTGGGACCTCTTCCTCGCTGTAGAAGAAGACGGTGGTTTCTATGCTTCCGTGAAAGCCGGAAAAGTGCAGGCTGCCGTAAACGAGAGCAACAAGGCACGTCATGCTGCAGTCGCCAAGCGTAAGGAAGTGTTGCTGGGCACCAACCAGTTCCCCAACTTCAATGAAAAGGCCGGGGATAAGAAACCGGTTGAGGCTACTTGCTGTTGCGGCGGCGGACATACGTGCGAGAAAGATGTTCCGACACTGAACTTTGACCGTGCTGCCAGTGAATTTGAAGCGTTGCGTCTCGAAACAGAGGCTTCCGGCAAACGTCCGAAAGCGTTTATGCTGACTATCGGTAATTTGGCCATGCGCCAAGCACGTGCACAGTACTCTTGCAATTTCTTGGCTTGTGCCGGATATGAAGTTGTAGACAACCTCGGTTTCTCCACCGTAGAAGAAGGTATAGAAGCTGCAATGGCTGCCAAGGCCGACATCGTGGTATTGTGTTCAAGTGATGATGAATATGCAGAATATGCTGTTCCCGCCTTCAAGGCTCTGAATGGCCGTGCCATGTTTATCGTAGCCGGTGCTCCTGCTTGCATGGACGACTTGAAGGCTGCCGGTATCGAGAACTTTATCCATGTCCGTGTCAACGTGCTGGAAACATTAAAGGAATACAACGCTAAACTTTTGAAGTAAGATGAGAAAAGATTTTAAAAACTTAGATATATATGCCGCTTTTCAACCCGTCAATGGTGCTGAGTGGCAAAAGGCTAACGGCATCCATGCTGATTGGAAAACGCCGGAACACATTGAGGTGAAGCCTGTTTATACAAAAGAAGACCTTGAGGGAATGGAACATTTGGGTTATGCTGCCGGACTTCCTCCTTATTTGCGTGGTCCGTACTCTGTAATGTATACATTGCGTCCCTGGACTATCCGTCAGTATGCAGGTTTTTCTACAGCGGAAGAGTCAAATGCCTTTTACCGTCGTAATTTGGCTTCCGGACAGAAAGGTCTGTCCGTAGCTTTCGACTTGGCCACTCACCGTGGCTACGACCCCGACCACGAACGTGTAGTGGGTGACGTAGGTAAGGCAGGTGTGTCTATCTGTTCCTTGGAGAATATGAAGGTGCTGTTCGATGGAATTCCTTTGAACAAGATGTCCGTCTCCATGACCATGAACGGTGCCGTACTTCCTGTTATGGCATTCTACATCAACGCAGGTCTGGAGCAGGGTGTCAAGTTAGAAGAAATGGCTGGTACTATCCAAAATGATATCTTGAAGGAATTCATGGTGCGTAATACCTATATTTATCCGCCTGCATTCTCTATGAAGATTATCTCCGACATCTTTGAATATACTTCCCAAAAGATGCCTAAGTTTAACTCTATCTCCATCTCCGGCTACCACATGCAGGAAGCGGGTGCTACGGCAGACATCGAGTTGGCTTACACCCTGGCAGACGGTTTGGAATATCTGCGTGCCGGAACGGCTGCGGGTATTGACATCGATGCTTTCGCACCGCGTCTCTCTTTCTTCTGGGCCATCGGAACGAACCACTTTATGGAAATTGCCAAAATGCGTGCCGCACGTATGTTGTGGGCAAAGATTGTGAAGCAGTTCAACCCGAAGAATCCGAAGTCGCTGGCTTTGCGTACGCACTCTCAGACTTCCGGCTGGTCGCTGACAGAGCAAGACCCGTTCAACAATGTGGGCCGTACTTGTATTGAGGCGATGGCTGCTGCATTGGGACATACTCAGTCACTGCATACCAATGCTCTTGACGAGGCTATTGCCTTGCCGACGGATTTTTCTGCACGTATTGCACGTAATACGCAGATTTATATTCAGGAAGAAACTTACATTTGCAAGAATGTAGACCCATGGGGTGGCTCTTATTATGTGGAAAGTTTGACCAATGAGTTGGCTCACAAGGCTTGGGAATTGATTCAGGAAGTAGAGAAGCTGGGCGGTATGGCAAAAGCCATCGAAACCGGTATTCCCAAGATGCGTATCGAAGAGGCTGCTGCACGTACACAAGCCCGTATTGATAGCGGTTTACAGACCATTGTCGGCGTGAACAAGTATCGTCTGGAGAAAGAAGCTCCGATTGATATTCTTGAAATCGACAATACGGCTGTCCGTCAGGAACAGATTGAAAACTTGAAGCGTCTGAAGGAAGGACGTAACCAGGCAGAAGTGGACAAGGCTTTGGAGGCTATTACTGAATGTGTGAAGACAGGTAAGGGCAACTTGCTGGAACTGGCAGTCGAGGCAGCCCGTGTCCGTGCCACTTTGGGGGAAATCTCTTATGCTTGCGAAAAGATTGTAGGACGTTATAAAGCAGTAATTAGAACTATATCAGGCGTGTATTCATCAGAAAGTAAGAATGACAGCGACTTCCACCGTGCTTGTGAATTAGCTGAGAAGTTTGCGAAGAAAGAGGGACGTCAGCCTCGTATCATGGTAGCAAAGATGGGGCAGGACGGTCACGACCGCGGTGCCAAAGTTGTTGCAACCGGATATGCCGACTGTGGCTTCGATGTGGACATGGGACCCTTGTTCCAAACACCGGCCGAGGCTGCCCGCGAAGCAGTTGAGAACGACGTTCATGTAGTGGGGGTTTCTTCATTGGCTGCCGGACACAAGACATTGGTTCCGCAGATTATCGAAGAACTCAAGAAGTTGGGACGTGAGGACATCGTAGTGATTGCCGGTGGTGTAATCCCCGCACAAGACTATGACTTCCTTTACAAGGCAGGCGTAGCTGCCATCTTCGGCCCCGGTACTCCGGTTGCCAAGGCTGCTTGCCAGATATTGGAAATCTTGTTGGATGAAGAATAATCCGACACGTTAAATGTTAAAAAAGGACGGTGTGCGTTTGCATATCCGTCCTTTTTTCTTAATCTGTGTTATAGAACATACTTTTTTAGTTGGATAATTTGCAGATTTATCAGAAGTACGTATCTTTGCAATGTGTTTTTCATAGTATTAGATTTAAGGTTAACAAAGGTTGGAGTACGGCGGTACTCCTTTTTTTATGTTCATATGTCAGCTTTTGGGGAGAAAAAATTACCAGGTCTATGTTATCGTTCCTTGCTTATCGTTTCGTTCTTGCCCCCTTTTTATTACCTTTGTCCCACTAAATAAAATAGCGAATGATAGTTTGTATTGCCGAAAAGCCCTCTGTGGCGCGTGACATAGCCGATGTATTGGGAGCGAGAGAAAAGAAAGACGGATACATCGAAGGAAATGGATACCAGGTGACCTGGACATTCGGTCATCTTTGTACGCTGAAAGAGCCGCATGAATATACTCCTAATTGGAAGTCATGGAGCTTGGGAAGCCTGCCCATGATACCTCCCCGTTTCGGCATTAAGCTGATTAGTAATCCCACATACGAGCGCCAGTTCCATACGATAGAGAACCTCATGCAACATGCCGATATGATTATAAACTGCGGTGATGCCGGGCAGGAGGGAGAATTGATACAGCGTTGGGTGATGCAGAAGGCCGGGGCACGTTGTCCGGTGAAACGTCTTTGGATATCTTCATTGACAGAGGAAGCTATTCGTGAGGGGTTTGCCAAGCTGCGTGATGCGTCGGATTTCCAGCCTTTGTACGAAGCAGGCTTGTCGCGTGCCATTGGCGACTGGCTGCTCGGGATGAATGCCACCCGCCTCTACACCATGAAGTATGGGCAGAACCGGCAGGTACTTTCTATCGGCCGTGTGCAGACGCCGACACTGGCGTTGATTGTAAACCGTCAGTTGGAAATACAGAATTTTGTTCCCAAGCAATACTGGGAGCTGAAGACCGTCTATCGTGATACCACTTTTTCCGCCATCCTCCGGAAAAGTGAGGAGGAACTGGTACTGGAAGCCGAGAAGCAGAAAGAGGCCATAGCTGCTGGGAAGAAACCTAAAAAAGAAGAAGAGAATCGAGGTATCGACCCCATTACCGACCGCGAACGTGGGCTTGCTCTATTGGATCAGATTAAGAATTTTCCTTTTACTGTGACGGATGTCACTAAGAAAGAGGGGAGGGAGGCACCACTTCGCTTGTTTGACTTGACTTCTTTGCAAGTGGAATGCAACAAGAAGTTTGCCTATTCCGCTGATGAGACACTGAAAATTATCCAGTCTTTGTATGAGAAGAAAGTGGCTACCTATCCACGTGTAGACACTACCTATTTGAGTGATGACATCTATCCCAAATGCCCCGGCATCTTGAAAGGTCTGCGTGATTACGAGACATTTACAGCCCCTTTGACAGGAACTGCATTGTTGAAGTCCAAAAAGGTTTTCGATAACTCGAAGGTAACAGACCACCACGCCATTATTCCTACCGGCCAGCATCCGCAGAATCTGACGGATATGGAACGTCGCGTATTCGATTTGATAGCACGCCGTTTCATTGCTGTATTCTATCCCGATTGTAAGTTTGCCACTACCACCGTATTGGGCGAGGTAGAGAGCATAGAGTTCAAGGCCACCGGCAAGCAGATTCTGGAACCGGGTTGGCGTGTTATCCTCGGCACCCCCTCGGTACAATCGCAGGAGGAGAAAGAGGAAAAGGGAGAAGAGGAGAATGTGCTTCCGGCTTTTGTGAAAGGAGAAAGCGGGCCACACGTCCCCGATTTATACGAGAAGTGGACGCAACCGCCCCGGCCTTATACGGAAGCCACCCTGCTGCGTGCTATGGAAACGGCGGGCAAGCTGGTGGATAACGACGAACTGCGTGATGCGCTGAAGGAAAACGGCATCGGTCGTCCGTCTACCCGTGCAGCCATCATCGAGACGCTGTTCAAGCGGAATTATATCCGCAAGGAAAAGAAGAATCTGATAGCCACTCCTACCGGTGTGGAGCTGATACAGATTATTCATGAGGAGCTGTTGAAGTCGGCGGAACTGACCGGTATTTGGGAGAAAAAACTACGTGAGATAGAAAGGCGGACATATAATGCCGGACAATTCTTGGAAGAATTGAAGCAGATGGTATCGGAAATCGTGATGAGTGTACTTTCTGATAACAGCAACCGCCACATCACCATCCAAGCGTCTGCTCCCGAAAAGGGCAGTAAGGCTTCTGCCAAGACAGAGGATGCCGATAAGCCGAAAAAGGAGCCGAAGAAAAGAGCACCGAGAAAGTCTGCCGCCGCAGGTAAAAAGACGAAACAGGCTTTGGGCGCTGTGGCAGCTTCAAGTGTGGAGGTTCCCGTACAAGCTGACGATTTCGTCGGTCAGTCTTGTCCGCTTTGCGGAAAAGGTACCGTTATCAAGGGGAAAACAGCTTACGGTTGTTCTGAATGGAAATCCGGATGCACATTCCGCAAGCCGTTTGAATAAGGGTAATCACATTAAATAATTCTCTCCGCCATGTATTTCCAGAGGGGAGCAGCCATCAGCGCCTGGCGGATGCTTCCTTGCTGCAGCAATTCCTTGACCTCTTGCAAGGAAAGCAGGTGTACGGTCAGGTTTTCTGTATCTTCCAACTGTTGCTCGGAGATTTTCTCCACGTCCGTAGCCAGGAAACAGTAGGTAATGTTGGTGTGGGTACTTGGATTGGGAGAGATTTGCATGAACTCTTTCCATACTCCGTTTCCATAGCCGGTTTCTTCCAAAAGTTCCCGTTGTGCGGAAACCATCGGAGAGCCGTCCTCTTCTTCGCATACCCCTGCACAGAGCTCATAGGACGTTTCTTGTATGCCATGCCGGTATTGGCGGATAAAGACAAATTGTCCATCACGGGTGATGGCAATGGTATTCACCCAGTTGGGATATTCCAATATATAATAGGAGGGGATGTGGTTGCCGTTGGGTAGCACTACATGGTCCTTACGCACAGTGAGCCACGGGGCCCGATGAAGGTATTCGCTGGATAAGACGGTCCAGGTGTCTTTTGATTTTTCCATAATGGTAGAATTGACTATATTTTAAACAGCATCCCTCCGATATTATCTGCCGTGGCTCCCGTTACCGAGGCGAGGCATCCGGGTGTGTCCGCCATATAGAGGGCACCCAGGAAAGCAAAGATTAGGGCTTCCTTGTACTCTATGATTTGCCGGCTGGGAATCACGATTTCACACGGACACAAAGCGTCGATACGTTCTATGAGGAACTTGTTGAATGCACCTCCACCGGTAATCAGCAGCTTTCCATTGCCATCGGGCAAGGGGTGGGCGGTGATGATGCGTGATATTTGCCAGGCGGCATGCTCGTAAAAGGTACGTAGCATATTTTCCATACTCAAGCCATAACGCTCGAGCATGGGATATACCAGTGTTTCCACCCACTCTCGTCCCAATGATTTCGGTCCGGACTGATGGTAGAAATCCATTCCGTTCAGTTCGTCCAGCAGTTCTTGGCAAATGTTGCCTTGCCGTGCTATCTCGCCGTCACGGTCAAATTCCAATCCTATTTGCCGGCAGTAATGGTTGATGATGTAATTCACCGGACTGATGTCAAAAGCGATGCGCCGCCCGTCCTGCTCGAATGAGATGTTGGAGAAGCCGCCGATATTCAAACAGAAGTCGTAGTCAGCAAAAAGCAACCGGTCGCCAATAGGTACGAGTGGAGCGCCCTGCCCACCTAGCATGATGTCCAGCCGCCGGAAATCCGAAACGGTAGGTATATGGGTTTCAGCGGCAATGGCGGCTCCATCACCTATTTGGTACATGATTCTCTTTTGAGGCTCATGGAAGATAGTATGCCCGTGGGAGGCGATAATATCGGGGTGGACTCCAAATTCTTGCATGAACTCGTTGACACGTTCACCGAGAAACTTTCCATAGGAGCTGTGGAAAGTGATGAACTCCAAAGCACTCATTGTCTGTGCACCGGTACCCAATATCTGCTTCATGGCGTCAGGGTAGCTATAGCCTTTCGCACAGTCTATGTGGAAAGACCATTTTCCAGCTTGTCGTCGGAAAGTGCAACAACATACGTCCAGTCCGTCAAGAGAGGTGCCGGACATCAGGCCGATGGCTTGAATTTGGAAGTCTTTCATCCTGATTTTCTTGTTTTATTTATAATTGAGGTAGAATTCGACAACGGCTTCTATTCCTTTACGGAAGATGTCCAATGGTATATTCTCATTAGGTGAGTGGATGGCGTTGGATTCGAGCCCGAAGCCCATCAATACGGTTTTGATACCCAGCACTTGCTCGAAGGTGGAAATGATGGGGATACTTCCACCTCGACGCACTGCCAGCGGTTTCTTTCCGAATGCTTTTTCAAAACCTTTTTCGGCGGCTTGATAGGCGGGCAGGCTGATGGGGCATACATATCCTTGTCCGCCGTGCATCGGAGTGACTTTTACCTGCACCGAATCCGGTGCTATGTCTAAGATATAGTCGGCAAACAGTTTGGATATTTTATGGTGGTCCTGGTGGGGAACTAACCGGCAGGATACCTTGGCGTATGCCTTGGATGGGAGCACGGTCTTGGACCCTTCACCCGTATATCCGCCCCAGATGCCGCATACGTCGAAAGATGGACGGCAACTGTTACGTTCCAGCGTACTGTAACCTTTCTCTCCGAAAAGCGCTTTTACATTGATAGCCTTTTTGTATTTCTCTTCGTCGAAAGGAATGCGGGCTATCATGTCGCGCTCAGCTTGGGGAACTTCTTCCACATCGTCATAGAAACTCGGTATGGTGATACGTCCCCCCGCATCCGTTACTTTGCTGATAATCTGGCAAAGCACGTTGATGGGATTGGCGACGGCACCGCCGAAGTGTCCGCTGTGCAGGTCGCGATTAGGGCCGGTCACTTCTATTTCCCAATAGGCAAGTCCGCGCAATCCAGTGGTCAGTGAAGGCAGGTCGGCGCCAAGCATGCTGGTGTCCGAAACCAGTATGACATCTGCTTTTAGCAGTTCTTTGTGCTCTTGGCAGAAGCTTTCCAGACTGGGCGAGCCGATTTCTTCTTCTCCTTCGAAGATGAATTTCACGTTGGTTTGCAGCAGTCCGTTTCTGACGAGGTATTCAAATGCTTTCACTTGTATGAAAGACTGCCCTTTGTCATCATCAGCACCACGTGCCCAGATATGTCCGTCGCGTATTTCAGGCTCAAAGGGTTCGCTTTTCCAAAGTTCGAGAGGCTCGGCCGGCATCACGTCGTAGTGGGCATATACCAATACGGTCTTGGCGTCCGGGTCTACGATTTTCTGTCCAAAAACAATTGGATTTCCTTTTGAAGGCATTACCAGAGCTTCGTCTGCTCCGGCTTCGAGCAACAGTTGTGCCCAGCGTTTGGCGCAGGCAAGCATATCGTCGTGATACTCGGGTTTGGCACTGATGCTTGGAATACGGATGAGGCTGAACAAGTCTTCCAGCATTTTAGACTCGTTCTCTGTAATATATTTCTTTATTTCCATAGGTGAATATTATAGCTGAGTTGTTCTGTCAATCAGGTAATAATCCAGCAATGTCATTGCTGTCATTGCTTCCACGATGGGTACTGCGCGTGGCAATACGCACGGATCATGGCGTCCGCGGGCTTTCAGGGTGGTGTCTACACCGTCAATGTTCACGGTGTGTTGCTCCATCAGTACGGTTGCCACGGGTTTGAAGGCTACACGGAAATAGATGTCTTGTCCGTTGCTGATTCCACCTTGTATACCGCCCGAATGATTGGTGCGGGTCTCGATACGTCCGTTGTTGTTGTAGAACACGTCATTCTGCTCTGAGCCTTTTTGCTTTAATCCCTTGAAACCGTCTCCATACTCGAATGCTTTTGCTGCATTGATGCTGAGCATGGCTGCTCCGAGTGCCGCATGGAGCTTGCCGAATACGGGTTGTCCCAGTCCGATGGGGCATCCTTTGATGACACAGGTCACCACTCCTCCGATAGTATCTCCTTCTCCCTTTATCTTGAAGATGAGTTCTTCCATTTCTTTCGCCTTCGCCGGGTCGGGGCAGCGGACCGGATTGGTCTCTATCAGGTCGAGGTCGTATGCGGTATAGTTCTCTTCAAGGCGGATAGAGCCTACTTGTGAAGTGTATGCCGTGATGTGTATACCCAACTGCTTTAGTGCCAATTTGGCCAAGGCGCCCGCCACTACACGCGAGATTGTTTCACGGGCCGATGAACGTCCGCCTCCGCGATGGTCTCGGATGCCGTATTTTACCTTATAAGTATAGTCGGCATGTGACGGGCGGTAGACTTCTTTCAGATTATTGTAATCGTCAGAATGCTGGTTTTGGTTCCATACAATGAATCCTATGGGGCAGCCTGTGGATTTTCCTTCGAAGATGCCGGAGAGGAACTCCACTTTGTCACCCTCTTTCCGAGCAGTAGTGATACGTGACTGTCCGGGGCGGCGTCGGTCGAGCTCTGCCTGGACGAAATCCATATCAATGGCTATTCCTGCAGGGAATCCGTCTATCACTCCTCCCACACCCTTACCGTGTGATTCCCCAAAACTGGTAAGACGGAGAATATTTCCAAATGAGTTGAACATATCAAATGCTTTAAAGGTTTATATATGAGGTTAATGTGCCAATACGCTTTATAGGAAATGCTTTTGACTTTATAAAGATAACAACTTTTTTCATAAAACGTTTAAGGAAATAAGATAAAAAATCCTTTCCGTATAAAGTTGCCTGCCTTTACCAGAGTTTGGCTAATGGTTTGTTCTTTATAAAAATGGCTTACTCTTTATGAAATATACATCGGAATTTCACTCGTAATGATGAAAAAAGGAACATCTATTTTTTAGAAAAGACCTTGTACTGTAACCTTAAAAAGTGTTACTTTGCACCTTTAATTTAAAATGGGAAATTAATAGCTCCCTTGGGAAGCTTTTTATTAACTAAACAAGTACTCAAAAAAGTATGAAAAAGAATTTATTTTATTTATTTGCATTGATCTGTTCAATGAGTTTATTCACGGCTTGTAGTGATGATGACGATGAAAATTGGAAGAAAGTGCCTAATCAGATTATTACAGCTGAAAATCTGGAACTGGAAACTAATATTCCAACAAGTTCTGATGCTAGTATGAAATTAGCGATGACCGATGCGCAGAATGGTATTTTGACGTTGAATAAAGTGGTTAGAGGTGCAGATGAAATAGAAATTAATGTGACTGTTGTTGAACAGACAGACGGTACTTTTAAGTTTCAAGGCGAGAAAAGTGTAACGCCTGCTACTAAGGCGGCTTGGGTGCTGCTTAGCTCTACGAATGTGAAAGTTTCGGGTACTATCACATTAGAAGGGAAAGCTGCAGTTACGGTTTCTACGGAGTTTGTAGGAGATATCGTGAAGAAATATCAGTTGTGTGATGCTGTTTATTATGCTGATTCTAAAGATAGAACCAATATTTATGCTCCGGGAAGATTGACTTGGGTATCGCCTTATGGAGAAGGTGGTAATGCAGGGATTGCAGCGGATAATATCTCGACAGTAGGGACAAATGTCCTATCTGCGGCTATGATACAGCTTTTGAAAGATGTGGAGTTCAAAGCTGACGGTTCTATTGTAGCCAGCTATGCAGAAGAAATAAACATTACTATGGATCAGATGATTATGGCCGGTATGGGACAGCTCCCTTCAACGGACGGCATTGTTTGGAAATCTTCTCCTGCAAATCTGGCTTATTGGTATGTGAAGGGTGAGCATATCTATGTTGTGCTGAATATTCCTGCCATTGTAACCGAAGCATTGAAAGATGCTGAGGATTCTCAAGTGACTCCGGAAGCTATTTTGCAGATTATAGAAATGGTGAAGAGCATGAGTGGAGCTGACATCAAGAATTTGTTGGGTCAGTTGTTGGCTGGACTTGAAGATGATAATATGCTGAAAAAGTTAGATATTTCTAAAATTTCCGATAGTGATATTGAAAAACTGATTGGCTATGTAATCGATGGTTTCCCCTTGAACTATAGAACTACCCAATTGGAGATAAAGAACGAGGAAGAGCTCGTAAGAACGGTAAATGATCTCTCTATCTATCTGGATAAGGATTTATTTGATATTTTTATGCCTGCTCTCTATCCGATGTTACCTGATGTAGATATGTTGTTAAAGAACACGAACATTGAATTCTGGGGACAGAGTATACCTTTGTGGAATATGATCCAGATGCTGACTGCCTTGAACTCAATGACTGAAATAGAAGGAATTTGGAATGTTACTACCAGATTCAATTTAGGTATAAGTCTTGGTGACAATTCTTATAAAAAATAAGAAAAGATTTTTCTTTATCTATAAAGAGGGTTCTGTGCTTGGAATCCTCTTTTTTATTTTTTTGTTCGTTTTATTATAGAATAAAATACATTATCTTTGCCTGCATCAAATTTGAATAAATATGACTGAAACGGAAAGACTGCAAATCATTACCCTTGTCAAGAACGAGGTCGTCCCTGCCATTGGTTGTACAGAACCTATAGCTGTAGCATTGTGTGTAGCAAAGGCTGTGGAAGTGTTGAATAAGCGTCCCGAAAAGATAACCGTATTGCTGAGTGCCAATATTCTGAAGAATGCAATGGGAGTGGGTATTCCTGGTACGGGGATGATTGGATTACCGATTGCTGTGGCACTTGGCGCTTTAATAGGCAAGTCGGCATATCAATTGGAGGTTTTGAAAGACAGTACCCCTGATGCAGTGGAGGCAGGAAAGCGTTTCATAGAAGAAAAGCGTATCCATATATCCTTAAAAGACGATATAGAAGAGAAACTTTATATAGAAGTCTGCTGTGAAGCCGATACGGACAAGGCAACCGCCATTATTGCTGGTGGACATACTTGCTTTACTTATATAACGCACAACGGGGACATCCTGCTGGACAAACAAACCGCTTCTTGCTTCGAAGAGGAGGAGGATGTATTGGACTTGACTTTACGCAAAGTGTATGACTTCGCCATGACAACCCCATTAGACGACATCCGTTTTATTCTTGATACGGCACGACTGAACAAGACTGCCGCTGAACGTTCCTTCGAAGGTGAATACGGTCATGGTCTGGGTAAAATCCTACGTGGCACTTACGAACACCGGATTATGGGCGACAGTGTCTTCTCTCATATCCTTTCTTACACTTCGGGAGCATGTGATGCCCGTATGGCAGGAGCTATGATTCCAGTGATGAGTAATTCCGGCAGTGGTAATCAAGGGATATCCGCTACCCTTCCCGTACTAGTCTATGCCGAAGAAAACGGGAAATCAGAAGAAGAATTGATACGTGCCTTGATGTTGAGCCATTTGACAGTAATCTATATCAAGCAGAGTTTGGGACGGTTATCCGCCTTATGCGGTTGTGTGGTTGCTGCCACGGGTTCCAGTTGCGGTATAACCTGGCTAATGGGAGGAACTTATGAACAAGTGGCATATGCTGTGCAGAACATGATTGCCAATCTTACCGGAATGATTTGTGATGGTGCCAAACCCAGTTGTGCCTTGAAAGTAACTACCGGAGTTTCAACCGCAGTGCTTTCAGCCATCATGGCCATGGAAAACCGTTGTGTAACTTCCGTAGAAGGTATTATTGATGAGGATGTGGATCAGAGTATCCGCAATCTGACAAAAATAGGTTCCAAAGGAATGAATGAAACGGATAAGTTGGTATTGGAAATAATGACAAGTAAATAATATAGAAATTAAAGAATTAAAAATTAAAGAATTACCATGCGGCATGCTTAATACAGTGTAGCTTGGTTCCTTAATTTCTAATTCTTTAATTTTTAATTCTTTAGTGGCAGCATCCGCCTCCACATTCATGGTCGCCGCATCCGTCGCCACAGTCACCACAACCGCAGCTGCCGCAACCGCCACCCATCATACGGGCGACTTCGGCAAGTTCTTCGTTTGTAGCCAGGCGGCTTTCCACTACTTCTCCAGTGAAGTTCAAGTCACAACCTGCGAGCGGATGGTTCATATCCATTACGACGATATCTTCCTTCACTTCTACCACACTTCCGTTGATGCGTTGACCTTCAGAAGTCATCAAGGGGATAACGGCACCTTCTACTACACGATCGCTGTCGAATTTCCCTTCTATCATAAAGATTTCTTTGGGGAGGTCAATAACATGGTCGTCGTCATATTCACCATAAGCTTCTGATGCCGGAATGGTAAAGTCGAATTTATCGCCTATCTGCAAGTCTTTTATCTGGGCTTCAAAGGGTTCGAGTGTCATTCCCAGCCCTGAGATAAACTGAAAAGGATGCTCTACGGGTGCTTCTTCTTCGAAATCTTTTTCTCCGTTTTCGATTGAGTACAGCTTATATGCTACGGTGATGTACTTGTTTTCTACTGTTTCCATTAATTTTCTATCTTTATTTAATTAGTAAATACTTTTTTTGAGTATTTGAAGAGACAAAGATACGAATTATTTGTTTCGGGATGTAGAGAGCCTTTGGTAATTTTCAGATTATTAAATGGTTTCAATGATTGGCAATACATTTACATTGGCTGTCCGAATGGTTCTATTTAGAACTGTTAAGTGATAAAATAGGATTTTAGGGCGATATTTTCTTACGATTATTCATATTTATCTTATTTTTTTATTCAATTTGTTTGGAGATTATAAAAAAGCCCTTACCTTTGCAGCACATTTGAAACAAAAAAGAAGAATTAAGTTATGAATTTACATACATCTATTAACCTGGCATTCCTGCATATTATTCGCGTCGTGGTGGTGGCATCAAGAGCGTGAGAAAGGTTATGTATGTATTCGTATGTTAGAAGATAATTTATTAAGCCTTTCTCACTATAGTGGGAGAGGCTTTTTCATTAAAAGGAGATTTGAAAATGAAGCATCAGTTACGCAGCTCGTTCAGCACACAAAGTCGTCGCATGGCGGGAGCCCGTGCATTGTGGACGGCGAATGGTATGAAGAAAGAACAGATGGGTAAGCCCATTATCGCTATAGTCAATTCCTTTACACAATTCGTCCCCGGGCATGTACACCTGCACGAAATAGGCCAGTTTGTAAAGGAAGAGATTGAAAAGCGGGGATGTTTTGCTGCGGAGTTCAATACGATTGCCATTGACGACGGTATCGCTATGGGGCACGACGGAATGCTTTATTCCCTGCCTTCAAGGGATATCATTGCCGATAGTGTGGAGTATATGGTAAATGCTCATAAGGCAGATGCTATGGTTTGCATCAGTAACTGTGACAAGATTACTCCGGGGATGCTGATGGCAGCTATGAGGCTGAATATACCGACTGTGTTTGTTTCAGGCGGTCCGATGGAAGCCGGGGAATGGAACGGACAGCATTTGGATTTGATTGATGCCATGATTAAATCTGCTGATGAAAGTGTGGGCGATAAAGAGGTGGCACAGATTGAGCAACATGCCTGCCCCACTTGCGGATGCTGTTCAGGCATGTTTACCGCTAATTCCATGAATTGCTTGAATGAAGCGATTGGATTGGCACTGCCCGGTAACGGCACGATTGTAGCCACTCACGAAAATCGCAAGAAACTATTTGAGGATGCAGCCAGGTTGATTGTAGAGAATGCCTTTAGATATTATGAAGAAGGGGATGAGAGTGTACTCCCGCGCAGTATTGCTACCCGTGAGGCATTTTTGAATGCCATGACGCTGGATATTGCGATGGGCGGTTCCACTAATACGGTACTTCATTTGTTGGCTGTGGCTCACGAAGCCGGAGCGGATTTTAAGATGGACGACATTGACATGCTCTCCCGCAAGACCCCCTGCTTATGCAAGGTGGCTCCCAATACCCAAAAGTATCATGTACAAGACGTTAACCGTGCCGGTGGCATCATTGCCATCATGGATGAGCTTGCCAAGGGCGGATTGGTCGATACGAATGTCCATCGTGTGGATGGAATGACGTTGGCAGAGGCAATCGACCGGTATAGTATTACCAGCTCTAATGTATGTAAAGAGGCAATCAAGAAATACTCCAGTGCGGCAGCCGGAAAGTTCAATCTGGTACTCGGCTCACAAAATGCGTCTTATAAGGAACTCGATACGGACCGTGCGACCGGTTGTATCCGTGATTTGGAACATGCATACAGCAAGGATGGCGGTCTGGCGGTTTTGAAAGGAAATATAGCTCAGGACGGTTGCGTTGTTAAGACTGCCGGTGTAGACGAGAGTATCTGGAAATTTACGGGGCCGGCGAAAGTTTTCGACTCACAAGATGCGGCTTGCGATGGTATTTTGGGTGGAAAGGTAGTCAGTGGAGACGTCGTCGTCATTACTCACGAAGGACCGAAAGGTGGACCGGGTATGCAGGAGATGCTTTATCCTACTTCTTATATCAAATCCCGCCATCTGGGTAAGGAGTGTGCATTGATTACTGACGGGCGTTTTAGTGGTGGTACTTCCGGACTGAGTATCGGACATGTTTCTCCCGAAGCGGCTGCCGGTGGTAATATCGGTAAGATTAAGGATGGGGATATTATCGAAATTGATATACCGAACCGTTCTATCAATGTGAAGTTGACGGATGAAGAGCTTGCAGCACGCCCTATGACTCCGGTAACCCGCAACCGTGAAGTCTCCAAAGCATTGAAAGCATATGCCAGTATGGTGAGTTCCGCTGACAAAGGGGCTGTGAGGTTGATTGATTAAAGGCCTCACCCCCGACCCCTCTCCGAAAGAGAGGGGAGGAGGGAATGATACAAATTTCCGAAGTTTTTAATAAAAAGATAAAGTATGGCTGATAATAATAAAAAGAGTAACTTTTCCTCCCTCTCCCAAGGAGAGGGTCGGGGTGAGGCTCTAATAACAGGCGCAGAAGCATTGATGCGCTCTCTGGAGCATCAGGGAGTAAAGACTATTTTCGGTTATCCGGGAGGGAGCATCATGCCGGTATTCGATGCCTTATACGACCACCGGAAGGAATTGAACCATATCCTGGTTCGCCATGAACAAGGAGCCACCCATGCGGCGCAAGGCTTTGCACGTGTGTCGGGCGAGGTTGGCGTTTGTCTGGTTACCAGTGGACCAGGTGCTACCAATACTATCACGGGCATTGCAGATGCCATGATTGACAGTACGCCTATCGTTGTCATTGCCGGCCAGGTAGGGACGAACTTCTTGGGTACGGATGCATTTCAAGAAGTGGACTTGGTAGGCATTACTCAGCCTATCACGAAATGGAGTTACCAGATTCGTCGTGCAGAAGATGTGGCCTGGGCAGTGGCACGTGCTTTCTATGTGGCGAAGAGCGGACGTCCGGGACCGGTCGTGCTGGATTTTGCTAAAAACGCCCAAGTGGAGAAAACAGAATATGCGCCTACTAAGGTGGACTATGTCCGTAGCTATCTTCCCGTTCCCGAAATGGAGCCGGAGGCCATACGGCAGGCTGCTGAATTAATAAATGGTGCGGAACGGCCTTTGGTGCTGGTAGGACAAGGCGTGGAGCTGGGAGAAGCCCAGCAAGAGCTTCGTGCTTTCATTGAGAAAGCCGGAATGCCTGCCGGATGCACTTTATTGGGACTTTCCGCATTGCCTACGGACCATCCGTTGAACAAAGGAATGCTTGGTATGCACGGTAACCTGGGACCCAATATCAATACCAATAAATGTGATGTCCTTATCGCCGTAGGCATGCGCTTTGATGACCGTGTGACGGGTAAATTGGAAACATATGCCAAGCAGGCGAAGATTATCCACTTTGATATTGACCCTGCCGAAATAGATAAGAATGTAAAGACCGATGTTGCTGTCCTGGGCGATTGCAAAGAGACACTGGCTGCCGTTACCCAATTGCTGGAACCCGCCAACCATCAGGAATGGATTGACAGTTTCCGGCAATACGAGGAAGTGGAAGAGGAAAAGGTAATCCGTCCGGAATTACATCCGGCAGGAAAAGCGCTAAGCATGGGTGAGGTGGTGCGTGCTGTGAGTGAGGCTACCCATAACGGGGCGATATTGGTGACTGATGTCGGCCAGAATCAGATGATGTCCGCCCGTTATTTCAAATACAGCAAGGAACGTAGCATTGTTACTTCCGGTGGCCTGGGTACTATGGGCTTCGGCCTTCCGGCAGCTATCGGTGCCACTTTTGGACGTCCGGACCGCACGGTATGCGTATTCATGGGAGACGGCGGCTTGCAGATGAACCTGCAGGAACTGGGTACCATCATGGAACAAAAGGCTCCGGTGAAGATGATTCTGTTGAACAATAACTTCTTGGGCAATGTTCGTCAATGGCAGGCGATGTTTTTCAATCGTCGTTATTCGTTTACTCCGATGATGAATCCGGATTATATGAAGATTGCTTCGGCATATGATATTCCTGCACGCAGGGTAATGACCCGCGAGGAGCTGGCAAAAGCGATTGACGAGATGATAGCAACCGACGGACCGTTCCTGCTCGAAGCTTGTGTGGAGGAAGAAGGAAATGTAATGCCGATGACACCTCCGGGCGGTTCGGTCAATCAGATGTTGTTGGAATGCTGAAGTCATGCGAAATTAAAGAATTTACTCTATCTATGGATAAAAAACTATATACAATCATTGTTCATTCGGAAAACTTTGCCGGTTTGCTGAATCAAGTGACGGCTGTGTTTACCCGTCGGCAGATAAACATCGAAAGTTTAAATGTATCGGCCTCCTCCATCAAGGGGGTACATAAATATACCATTACCGCTTGGACGGACAAGGATACCATTGAAAAGGTGACCAAGCAGATTACCAAGAAAATAGATGTGCTGCAAGCCCATTATTTTACGGATGATGAAATCTATCAGCACGAGATTGCTCTCTATAAAATAACGACCCCTACGCTGGAAGAAAAACCGGAGGTGTCCAAAGTAATCCGTAAGTACAATGCCCGTATTGTGGAGGTGAATGCTGTATTTGCCATTGTTGAGAAGAATGGCATGAGTGAGGAAATAACCAATCTTTATGAGGAGTTGCGCCAGTTGGATTGCGTACTTCAGTTCGTCCGTTCGGGTCGCGTAGCCATTACGACCAGCTGCTTTGAGCGTGTCAATGAATATCTGGCGGACCGTGAAGCAAAATATCGTCAAAGTAAACACCAGGAATCATGATGAGCGAGAACAATAAGATAGGTACCTACAAGTTTGTTGCCGAACCGTTTCATGTCGACTTTACCGGACGGCTGACAATGGGAGTATTGGGCAACCATTTGTTGAATTGTGCGGGTTTCCATGCCAGCGACCGTGGTTTTGGCATCGCGACTCTAAACGAGGACAATTATACTTGGGTATTGTCCCGCCTGGCTGTCGAGCTGGATGAAATGCCTTATCAGTATGAAGATTTCTCCATTCAGACCTGGGTGGAGAATGTCTATCGCCTTTTTACAGACCGTAATTTCGCTATCACCGATAAGGAGGGCAAGAAGATTGGGTATGCACGTTCCGTTTGGGCGATGATTAGCATGAATACCCGTAAGCCGGCAGATTTGCTGGCTCTTCATAGTGGCAGCATTGTAGATTATGTTTGCGATGAGCCTTGCCCGATAGAAAAACCTTCGCGGATAAAGGTGGCCTCAAAGGAACCGGTTGCTGCTTTGGTAGCCAAATACAGTGATATTGACATTAACGGGCATGTGAACAGCATCCGTTACATCGAGCATATCCTTGATTTGTTCCCGATAGAGATGTATAAGGAGAAGCGCATCCGTCGTTTTGAAATGGCATATGTAGCCGAAAGCTATTATGGGGATGAGTTGACTTTGTTCATGGATGATGCCGGTGAGGGCGTTTACGATGTGGAGGTGAAAAAGAATGGCAGCGAAGTGGTCTGTCGCTCTAAAGTGATATTTACAGAGAAATAAATAAATTTATCAACGTTGGCGTAAGCCACAAATAAAAATTAAAACAAAAAATGGCACAATTGAATTTTGGCGGTGTTATTGAGAATGTAATGACCCGAGAAGAATTTCCTTTGGAAAAAGCACGTGAGATTTTGAAAGATGAAACAATTGCAGTAATCGGTTATGGCGTACAAGGCCCGGGCCAGGCTTGCAACTTGCGTGATAACGGTTTCAATGTGATTGTAGGACAACGTCCGGGTAAGACATACGAAAAGGCTGTGGCTGACGGATGGGTACCGGGTGAGACTTTGTTCGGCATCGAAGAGGCTTGTCAGAAAGGTACTATCATCATGTGTCTGTTGTCTGACGCAGCTGTAATGTCTGTATGGCCGACTATCAAACCTTATTTGACTCCCGGAAAGGCCCTTTACTTCTCTCATGGTTTTGCTATTACCTGGAACGACCGTACCGGCGTGGTTCCTCCTAAAGATATTGATGTTATTATGGTTGCTCCCAAAGGTTCCGGTACTTCACTTCGTACCATGTTCCTCGAGGGTCGTGGCTTGAACTCATCATATGCCGTCTATCAGGATGCTACGGGTAAGGCTTTTGACAAGACGATTGCACTGGGTATCGGCATCGGTTCGGGATATTTGTTCGAGACAACTTTCATCCGCGAAGCCACTTCCGACTTGACCGGTGAACGCGGTTCCTTGATGGGTGCTATCCAGGGATTGCTGTTGGCTCAGTATGAAGTATTGCGCGAAAACGGTCACACTCCTTCTGAAGCATTCAATGAAACTGTGGAAGAGTTGACTCAATCTTTGATGCCATTGTTTGCCAAGAATGGTATGGACTGGATGTATGCCAACTGTTCTACTACGGCACAGCGTGGTGCGCTGGATTGGATGACCCCGTTCCATGATGCCATCAAGCCGGTTGTACAGAAATTGTATGCAAGCGTGAAGTCGGGTAACGAAGCTCAGATTTCTATCGACAGCAACTCCAAACCCGATTATCGTGAGAAGCTGAATGCAGAATTGAAAGCCTTGCGTGAAAGCGAAATGTGGCAGACAGCTGTTACAGTTCGTAAACTTCGTCCGGAAAACAATTAATCAGCTTTATATAAATAGGTGAAATACCCTCTTCGGTGTTACCGGAGGGGGTATTTCTTTATTATTGATTCCCTATATTTTGAATAAACTCCAATAGCTTCCGGTAAAAACCGTGATGTTTCAGCGTCTCTGCCTCTCCCAATATTACCAGCTTCATACGTGCCCGGGTGATGGCTACATTCATTCTCCTTAAATCATTCAGGAATCCTATCTGCCCTTCTTCGTTGGCGCGGACAAGGCTGATGAAGATAACATCGCGCTCTTGCCCTTGGAAGCCATCCACCGTATTTACAGTGAACAAGCTGCGATAAGGCTTGAGTGAAGCGTCTGCCTTTATCTTGTTGCGGAGATATTGCACTTGTGCCTTGTAAGGGGAGATGATGCCGAAGTCTATTTTTTCTTCCAGAATGCGGCTGCCACCGATACGGTTGATGTAGATTTTCAGTTCTGACAGGAGCAGGTCCGCTTCCGCTTTATTGATGCGTCCGAAAGTCTCTCCCACAAATTCTTCTTTGAAATCCATTTCGGAGGTGTCAATCCAGTGGATAGGGGTATCCCAGTCCAGGATGCCCCGGTAACGCACTTCGGGAGCGGCTTCCAACTCGCCATTATAAAACCATTGGGAAGGAAATTTCATGATTTCCTCGTGCATGCGGTATTGCACTTTCAGCAAAGAGACAACGGCAGGTTTGTTGGACACCACTTTCTCCATCAATGTTCGTTCCAGACCTCCACGGGCGGCTTCGTGGCATTTTATGGTGGGCGGAAGTTGGCAGTGGTCACCCGCCAATACCAGGCGGTCTGCTTTTCGGATAGCTATCCAGCAGGCAGCCTCTAAGGCCTGGGCTGCTTCATCAATGAAAAGGGTGCCGAAACGGCGTCCGTTCAGCAGCCGGTGATTGCTGCTTACCAGCGTGGAGGCTATGACGTGTGCCCCATCAAAAAGCTCTGCATTGATTTGTATTTCCAATGCGGTGGCGCGGTCGCGCAGGCGGCTCATACGGCTGCGTACTCCTTCGCGTTCGTCATAGCTGCCACGGCGGGCACGGCTGCCCAGTTCACGGAGATTTTTCCGGATGCTCCACAGTTCCGGATAAAGCGGATGGTTCTCGAAACGACGCTCGTAGGTAAAGGAAAGCATCTTGTCGTTGACACGGGTCGGATTGCCGATACGCAGGACATTGACGCCACGGTCCACAAGTTTTTCCGAAATCCAGTCGACGGCAGTATTGCTTTGGGCACATACCAGTACCTGCGGTTCCCGATGCAGGGTTTCGTAGATGGCTTCCACTAAGGTGGTCGTTTTTCCGGTTCCCGGAGGACCGTGTACAATGGCCACGTCGCGGGCACACAGCACTTTGTTTACAGCTGTCTCCTGCGTGGAGTTCAGCCAGGGAAACCGTACGGGATAGAGCTCTCGGAAACCGGCTTTCGGGGTTCCCAGCAATATGTCCCGCAATTCGGCCAGGCGGTTGCCTTTGGAGCGTAACGTATCTTCCAAGGCTTCGAACATGGTCCGATAGGATGTTTCGTCGAAATAAAGTTGTACGCCGAGGTTGTCCGTTTCCTGCACTTCCATAACGGCACCGGCTCCGGGCATTATCGCTACCATCCGTGTCTCGTCGGCATAGCTTACGGTAGCGGTGAAGTTCATATAGGTTATTTTTCCATCGGCAGACTGGCGGAAAAAACATACGGGACGGCCGAACTCAAAATTATGTTCTATATCGGTATTTTCTGTGTGTGTAATTTCTATTACTAATTGATTCAGTGAATTATAGTAACTTCGTCCCGGAGTGGCAGGATACCAGCAAAGTCCCCGTTTCACTTTCCGGGCAACTCCCATGTTTTCGGTTTGGCGTTTGAATTCCTCTTTTTCGTATTCGTATTCCATGCGCAGCAAAAGTTGTTGCTGCTGGAGGTGAATAATAGGACTATTTGAATCTTGTTCCTTCATGGTTGCAAAGGTAATCATTCTTCGCTTCCGACGGAAAAAATGCTTTATTTTGTTAAACTATTCAACCTTTTTATTTGTTTATGATATTAATTTGTAATCTTTACAATAATGAAAAACTAAAAAATAGTGGTTATGGTATATGATTTAACGATGCTCAAAACGTTTTATGCTGCTTATTCGGAGAAGATAGAACGCGTACGGAACGTACTGCGGCGTCCGATGACTTTAGCGGAGAAAATTTTGTATGCTCATTTGTATGATGGGGATAAAGTGAAGAACTACAGACGGGGAGAAGACTATGTGAATTTCCGTCCCGACCGTGTGGCCATGCAGGATGCAACGGCTCAAATGGCCTTATTGCAATTTATGAATGCAGGCCGTGAGCAGGTTGCCGTGCCTTCCACTGTGCATTGTGACCATTTGATTCAAGCATATAAAGGTGCAAAAGAAGATGTTGCGACTGCTACGAAGACCAACGAGGAGGTCTATAATTTTCTCCGTGATGTTTCTTCCCGCTATGGCATAGGTTTTTGGCAGCCGGGAGCAGGCATTATTCACCAGGTGGTATTGGAGAACTACGCATTTCCGGGTGGAATGATGGTAGGCACGGACTCTCATACGCCCAATGCCGGAGGTTTGGGCATGGTGGCCATTGGTGTGGGTGGTGCCGATGCGGTGGATGTGATGACCGGCATGGAATGGGAACTGAAAATGCCGCGTCTGATAGGCGTACACTTGAAGGGTAAATTGAGTGGCTGGGTAGCTCCCAAAGACGTTATTCTGAAGTTGGCGGGTATTCTTACTGTAAAAGGGGGAACCAATGCCATCATTGAATATTTTGGACCGGGAACCGCTTCATTGTCTGCCACTGGAAAGGCTACCATCTGCAATATGGGGGCAGAGGTGGGGGCGACTACCTCCCTTTTCCCTTACGATGAGCGCATGGGTACCTACTTGAAGGCTACCGGACGTGAAGAAGTGGCAAAAATGGCTGCTTCCGTAGCTGCCGACCTTCGCGCCGACGACGAAGTGCTGGCAAATCCGGAAAAATATTACGACCGCATCATTGAAATAGACCTCTCGCTATTGGAACCGTATATCAACGGGCCCTTTACGCCGGATGCAGCAACACCGATATCGAAATTTGCCGAGGTAGTGATAACCAATAACTATCCCCGCCGGATGGAAGTCGGCCTGATAGGGTCGTGCACCAATTCGTCCTATCAGGATTTGAGCCGCGCAGCCTCCCTTGCCCGGCAGGTAAAGGAAAAGAATTTGAAGGTTGCTTCCCCGCTGATTGTCAACCCCGGTTCGGAGCAGATACGTGCCACTGCTGAACGCGACGGCATGATTGCCGCTTTCGAAGATATTGGCGCAACGATAATGGCGAATGCCTGCGGACCTTGTATTGGCCAGTGGAAGCGCCATACTGATGACCCCGAACGCAAAAATTCCATCGTCACCTCTTTTAACCGTAATTTTGCCAAACGTGCCGATGGAAATCCCAACACTTTTGCTTACGTCGCTTCCCCGGAGATAACGATGGCGCTGACCATTGCCGGTGACCTTTGTTTCGACCCGTTGAGGGATACGCTGGTCAATGCCAAAGGAGAGATTGTGAAACTGTCCGAACCGGTCGGTGAAGAACTGCCGGCACATGGGTTTATAGGAGGAAAGGAAGGATACATTGCTCCAGGTAAAGGACAGACGGAAATTACGGTCAATCCTCATTCACAGCGCTTGCAACTGCTGACTCCCTTCCCTGCCTGGGATGGCATGGATTTGCTGAATATGCCTTTATTGATTAAAGTGCAGGGGAAATGTACCACCGACCACATTTCCATGGCAGGGCCATGGCTCCGTTTCCGGGGACATCTGGAGAATATTTCGGATAATATGCTGATGGGAGCTGTCAATGTTTTCAATGGAGAGACGAATAGTGTCTGGAATCGCTCTACCAATACCTATGGAACGGTGTCAGGCACGGCGAAATTGTATAAATCCGAAGGCATCCCTTCCATTGTCGTTGCCGAAGAGAATTATGGTGAAGGTTCCAGCCGTGAGCATGCTGCCATGGAACCACGCTTCCTGAATGTACGCGTCATTTTGGCGAAAAGCTTTGCCCGTATCCATGAGACGAATTTAAAGAAACAAGGCATGCTGGCGCTGACCTTTACGGATAAGGCCGATTATGACAAGATTCGGGAACGCGACCTGATTTCTGTCATGGGGCTGAAAGATTTTGCTTCGGGACGCACGTTGAAGGTGGTTCTTCATCACGAGGACGGGAGTAAAGAAAGTTTTGAAGTACAACATACGTATAACGAACAGCAGATAGCCTGGTTCCGGGCCGGTTCTGCACTTAATGCAAGATAGAATATGGAAAAAATTACTGTACCTTTTATTACCGGCGATGGGGTGGGAGCAGAAGTGACCCCATCCATGCAGGCTGTCGTGAATGCCGCTGTCAAGAAATCCTATGGTGACCGGCGTGGCATTGAATGGAAAGAAGTGCTGGCAGGAGAACGTGCCTTCCACGAAACCGGTTCCTGGTTGCCGGACGAAACCATGGAAGCCTTCCGCACCTATAAGGTGGGCATCAAAGGTCCTTTGACAACTCCCGTCGGCGGAGGTATCCGTTCCTTGAACGTAGCCTTGCGTCAGACGCTTGATTTGTATGTCTGCCAACGTCCGGTACGTTGGTATAAGGGCATTGTTTCTCCACTCAAAGAGCCGCATAAGGTGGATATGTGCGTATTCCGTGAGAATACCGAGGATATTTACGCAGGCATCGAATGGGAAGCCGGTACTCCGGAGGCTGAAAAGTTCTATCGTTTTCTCCGTGACGACATGGGGGTGACGAAAGTCCGTTTTCCCGAAACCTCCTCGTTTGGCGTGAAGCCCGTTTCGAGAGAAGGAACAGAGCGCTTGGTGCGTGCCGCCTGCCGATATGCGCTTGAGCATCGTCTGCCTTCCGTGACGTTGGTACACAAGGGAAACATTATGAAGTTTACGGAAGGCGGCTTCAAGAAGTGGGGTTACGAACTGGCAGAGCGTGAGTTTGGTAAAGAGCTGGCAGAAGGGCGTCTGGTCATCAAGGACTGCATTGCCGATGCATTCCTGCAGAACACGTTGCTTATCCCCGAAGAATATTCCGTGATTGCTACGTTGAATCTGAACGGCGATTATGTGTCCGACCAACTGGCTGCCATGGTAGGCGGCATCGGCATTGCACCGGGTGCGAATATCAACTATAAAACGGGGCATGCCATTTTTGAGGCTACTCACGGGACGGCTCCGAACATTGCCGGGAAAGACATTGTGAATCCCTGTTCCATCATCCTTTCCGCTGTGATGATGCTTGAATATCTGGGTTGGAAGGAAGCAGCCTCTCTTATAGAGAACGCCTTGGAGCAAAGTTTCACAGAAGCCCGTGCTACTGCCGACTTGGCCCGTTTTATGCCGGGTGGCGTCTCGCTGTCCACTTCGGCTTTCACCCGGGAGATTGTAGGGAGAATAGAAAATGGGAATAACGAATAAAACGAAACGATTATGAAGAAGGAGTATCTGATTTACAAGCTTTCCGAAGATTTGAAGGAAGCTACCCGGATTGAGAATGAACTGTTCAGGAAGTTTGATGTGAAGCGCGGTTTGCGTAATGAGGACGGCACGGGAGTCTTGGTGGGGTTGACCAAAATAGGCAATGTGGTCGGCTATGAACGCATCCCCGGTGGAGGGCTGAAGCCTATTCCCGGCAAATTGTTCTACCGCGGTTATGATGTGGATGACTTGGCACACGCCATCATCAAAGAGAAGCGTTTCGGTTTTGAGGAAATTGCCTACTTGTTGCTTTCCGGTCGCCTGCCCGACAAGGAAGAACTCTCTTCTTTCCGTGAACTCATCAACGACAACATGCCGCTGGAGCAGAAGACCAAGATGAATATCATTGAACTCGAAGGAAACAACATTATGAACATCCTGGCGCGCAGCGTGCTCGAGATGTATCGTTTTGACCCTGATGCAGATGACACTTCCCGCGATAATCTGATGCGGCAGAGCATTGAGCTTATTTCGAAATTCCCGACCATCATTGCGTATGCCTATAACATGCTTCGCCATGCCACCCATGGCCGTTCATTGCATATCCGCCATCCGCAGGAAAACCTTTCCATTGCCGAGAATTTCCTCTATATGCTGAAGAAGGACTACACGGAGCTGGATGCCCGCACGCTCGACTTGCTGCTGGTTCTTCAGGCCGAGCACGGTGGTGGTAACAACTCCACCTTTACCGTACGTGTCACTTCTTCTACCGGGACGGATACTTACTCTTCGATAGCGGCAGGTATCGGTTCCTTGAAAGGGCCGCTTCATGGAGGTGCCAATATCCAGGTTGCCGATATGTTCCACCATCTGCAGGAAAACATTCAGGACTGGACGAACGTGGATGAGATTGATACTTACTTCACCCGCATGCTCAACAAGGAAGCCTATAACAAGACCGGCTTGATATATGGTATCGGACATGCCGTCTATACCATTTCCGACCCGCGCGCCATTCTGCTGAAGGAGCTTGCCCGCGACCTTGCCCGCGAAAAAGGGAAAGAACGCGAGTTCGCTTTCCTTGAACTGCTCGAGGAGCGCGCCATTGATGTGTTTGGCCGTGTGAAGAATAATGGCAAGACGGTTTCGAGTAATGTGGATTTCTATTCGGGCTTTGTTTACGAGATGATTGGGCTGCCGCAGGAAATCTTCACGCCTTTGTTCGCCATGGCACGTATTGTCGGTTGGTGTGCACATCGCAATGAAGAATTGAACTTTGAAGGCAAGCGTATTATCCGTCCTGCCTATAAGAATGTTTTGGATGAGGTGGCTTATGTGCCCATTAAGAAACGGTAAGGATTAGACTTGTATCTTTTAAATCGTTCCATCACGGGGAAAAAATCGTTCCACCATGGTGGAACGATTTTTTCTCCATGGTGGAATGAAATTTACTCCATGATGGAACGATTAGATTTTCGTATCTCTACTGCTTAATCTTCTCAGTAAAAAACACTGGTTTTTGTATGAAAAAACAATTATCCGGGGAAAACGATTTGTTTGTTGTGAGTTTTCTTTATCTTTGCTTCGCATAAATAAAGAACTATGAATCAGGAAACTTTTCAGATATTTCTGTGGGTAATGAGTGCTGTGGCATTGGTTGTCTTTATTGCGCTCTATTTTGTCAAAGCGGGTTATGGCATGTTCCGTACTGCCTCGTGGGGAATCTCCATCAATAATAAACTGGCGTGGGTGCTTATGGAAGCGCCGGTATTCATCGTCATGTTTGGGTTGTGGGGGAAGAGTGGAGCGGGATTTGCCGTGCCGGTATATTTCTTCTTCCTGCTGTTTCAGTTGCACTATCTTCAGCGGGCCTTTATTTTTCCGTTCCTGCTGAAAGGTAAAAGCCGGATGCCGGTAGCTATTATGGCGATGGGTATCGTCTTCAACCTTTTGAACGGGATGATGCAGGCGGGCGGTTTGTTCTATTTCGCTCCCGAAGGCTTGTATGCCGATGGCTGGGCCTATTTGCTGAAACCTCATGCCTTGTTGGGAATCATTCTGTTTTTTGCGGGTATGTTCGTCAATTTGCATTCCGACTATGTGATACGTCATCTGCGCAGGCCGGGTGATACGAAGCATTATCTTCCCGGAAAAGGGCTTTACCGATACGTCACTTCTGCCAATTACTTCGGTGAGCTGGTGGAATGGACGGGGTTTGCCATACTCACAGCCTCTCCCGCTGCCTGGGTGTTCGTCTGGTGGACGTTTGCCAATCTTGTTCCCCGTGCCGATGCCATTCACTGCCATTATCGGGAGGAGTTTGGTGATGAGGCGGTAGGAAAGCGCAAACGCATCATTCCATTTCTTTATTAATGGAAAATGGGGAGTTGAAAATGGAAAATGAATAATTCATAACTTATAACTCATAACTCATAACGATGGAATCCAAGTTATTCACCCCCGTCACTTTCGGACCGTTGACCTTGCGTAACCGTACCATCCGTTCGGCTGCTTTCGAGAGCATGTGTCCCGGAAACGCTCCGTCGGACATGTTGCTCGACTATCATCGGTCGGTAGCGGCGGGAGGTATAGGTATGACTACTGTTGCCTATGCGGCAGTTACTCAGAGCGGCTTGTCTTTTGACCGCCAGTTGTGGATGCGTCCTGAGATTATCCCCGGACTCCGTAGGCTGACTGATGCCATACATGCGGAGGGGGCTGCGGCAGGCATCCAGTTGGGACACTGTGGCAATATGTCCCATAAGAGTATTTGCGGTTGTATGCCCGTCGGCGCATCTTCCGGTTTCAATCTTTACTCTCCTACCTTTGTGCGCGGACTGCGTGCCGATGAGCTGCCGGAGATGGCGCGTGCTTATGGGCGTTCGGTGAATCTGGCACGGGAGGCCGGATTTGATTCTGTAGAGATTCATGCAGGGCATGGCTATCTCATCAGCCAGTTCTTGTCCCCGTCCACCAACCATCGGAAAGACGAGTTCGGAGGCTCGTTGCAGAACCGTATGCGTTTTATGGATATGGTGATGGAAGAAGTGATGGAGGCTGCCGGCAGTGATATGGCTGTGCTGGTGAAGATGAACATGCGCGATGGCTTCCGTGGAGGGATGGAACTGGACGAGACGATGCAGGTGGCCCGGAGGCTGGAGCAGTCGGGAGCACATGCGCTGGTCTTGAGCGGTGGGTTCGTCAGTAAGGCGCCGATGTATGTCATGCGGGGCGAAATGCCTATCCGCAGCATGACGCATTACATGACCTGCTGGTGGTTGAAATACGGTGTACGCATGGTAGGCAAATGGATGATACCGAGCGTACCGTTTAAGGAAGCTTATTTCCTGGAAGATGCCTTGAAATTCCGTGCCGCCTTGAAGATACCGTTGGTTTATGTGGGTGGCCTGGTTTCCAGGGATAAGATAGATGAGGTGCTGGATGACGGCTTCGAGGCGGTGCAAATGGCGCGCGCTCTGCTCAATGAGCCAGGGTTCGTCAACCGCATGCGTGCCGAAGAGAATGCACGTTGCAACTGCCGGCATAGTAATTACTGCATTGCCCGGATGTATTCCATCGAGATGGCATGCCATCAGCATTTGAAGGAGGAGCTTCCACCTTGTCTGAAAAAGGAGATAGAGAAAATCGAAGCGAAAGGCTGATTTTTAGTTTTTAATTTTCAATTTTTAATTATTAAAGTGAATTTAGCTGTTATAACCGGGGCAGACGGTGGCATGGGCATGGAAATTACCCGCGCAGTGGCAACTGCCGGCTATCAGGTCATCATGGCATGCCGTGACCCCCAAGCTGCCGAACCCAAGCGGCAACTGCTGATGCGTGAAACCGGTAATCCGCGTATTGAGACTGCTCCCATTGATTTGGCATCTCTGGCTTCAGTGGCCGCATTTGCAGAGCATCTGTTGAAGCGGGGAGAGCCGTTGGCGTTGTTGATGAACAATGCCGGAACCATGGAAACGGAACGCCGCATTACCGAAGACGGACTGGAACGGACGGTGAGTGTCAATTATGTAGGGCCTTACCTGCTGACCCGCAAGCTGCTGCCATTGATGGGAGAGGGGAGCCGTATTGTGAATATGGTATCTTGTACGTATGCCATCGGTCATCTTGACTTTCCGGATTTTTTCCTCCGGGGAAAGAAGGGTGGCTTTTGGCGCATTCCTATATATAGCAACACGAAGCTGGCATTGACTCTGTTCACCATCGACTTGGCCAGTCGTGTCAAGCACAAAGATATTGTTGTGAATGCGGCTGATCCAGGGATTGTGTCTACCAATATCATTACCATGCATATGTGGTTTGACCCGCTGACAGATATACTTTTCAGGCCTTTCATCCGTACTCCCCGTAAGGGAGCTGCAACGGCTGTCGGCTTATTGCTGGATGAGGATGCCGGTAAACGTACGGGTACATTGAATGCCAGTTGCCGTCCCAAGTCTCTTTCGGAGAAGTATACCCGGCATGTACAGATGGAAGAACTGTGGGAGAGGACGGAAAGTATAGTGAAGAAATGGTTGTAAAAAGACAGAGAAGGCGCATATGGCGCCTTCTCTGTTTATGGGGTATCTGAACTGGCTGTCATCAGATCGACAGTTCTCTCAGTACATTTACAAGGTCTTTCTTGATGGGTTTGTCATTTTTGATGGCTTTCGTGAAAGGAACGTATACCACTTCATCGTGGTCAATGCCTATCATGACATTGCGCTGTCCTTCCATGATGGCGTCGATGGCGGCTGCGCCCAGACGGCTGGCAAGGATACGGTCGTGTGCCGTAGGACTACCACCGCGTTGCAAGTGACCGAGGATGGTTACGCGTACGTCATATTGGGGGTATTCGTTCTTTACACGCTCTGCATAGTGCATGGCACCGCCGGTCAGTTCACTCTCGGCTACCAGTACGATACTGCTGTTCTTGGATTTCCGGAAACCGTTCTTGATGAATTCTTCCAGTTGGTCTACTTCCGTACTGAATTCCGGGATAATGGCTGCTTCTGCTCCGGAGGCGATGGCGCCGTTCAGAGCGAGGAAACCGGCATCGCGTCCCATGACTTCTACGAAAAACAAGCGCTCATGGGAAGTGGCTGTATCACGGATTTTGTCCACAGCATCCAGGATCGTGTTCAGCGCGGTGTCGTAGCCGATAGTGGTATCTGTTCCATAAAGGTCATTGTCGATAGTTCCCGGCAGCCCGATACAAGGCACGTCAAACTCTTGTGCAAAGATACGAGCACCGGTCAGCGAACCGTCGCCTCCGATAATCACTAAGGCGTCAATGCCTTCTTTCTTCATGTTGTCGTAAGCAATCTGGCGGCCCTCGGGAGTCGTGAACTCTTTGCAGCGGGCTGTCTTCAAGATTGTACCACCCAGCTGGATGATGTTGCTGACATTTTGGCTTTTGAATTCTTTGATTTCGCCGGTTACCAGACCTTTGTAACCTCTATATATACCTTTAACTGAAAGTCCGTTGTAAATAGCCGAACGTGTCACGGCACGTATGGCTGCGTTCATTCCCGGAGCATCACCTCCTGATGTCAAGATACCAATGCACTTAACTGTTCCCATAACAATCTTTTTGTTTAGTATTAATAATCATGATGAAAAATAGATTTGGACTATTTTTTCATGCCGCAAAGATAGTAAAAAGCTGAGGCGGTGACTAATAAATTACGTTAATTTGCTGTTCCAAAAGGATGACAAACTGTTATTTAAGTTTTGACTTTATGGCTTCTGAAATTTCTTCCATCAGCCATTTGGGGGTGGAAGTGGCTCCGCAGACACCGATGGAATTGGCACCGGCTAACAGAGAACTATCTATTTCTTCGGCACTGTCTATCAAATGTGAATTGGCATTGACTTTTTTACACTCACTGAACAGCATCTTGCCGTTAGAGCTTTTTTTGCCGCTGACAAAGAATATTAAATCATGGGAAGCTGCAAATTTCCGGATATTAGGTATCCGGTTTGCTACTTGTCGGCAGATAGTGTCATAGGACTCGAAAGTGACTTTCGGTGAGATATGTCCCTCTATGTATTTCACAATGTTTTGAAATCCGTCCAGAGATTTTGTGGTCTGGGAATAGAGCCGGATGTCTTTGCTGAAATCCAGTTTCCTTGCCTCTTCCTGCTTTTCAATAACGATGGCCTTTCCCGTAGTTTGACCTACCAGTCCCAGTACTTCGGCGTGTCCATTTTTGCCATAGATGACAATTTGTTTGTCTTGGCCGTCTTCCTGGACATACTCTTGCTTTATCTTCTTTTGCAGGCGGAGTACGACCGGGCAGGTTGCGTCAATGATTTCTATATTGTTGCGGCGGGCAATGTCATAAGTTTCGGGGGGTTCTCCATGAGCGCGAAGCAACACCTTGGCGTTGTGGAGGTGGTTGAATTCCTCATGGTTGATGGTAATCAGTCCCATTGCTTTCAGGCGTTCCACTTCACGGCTGTTGTGCACGATATCTCCCAGACAATAAAGGGTTCCTCCTTTCGCCAGTTCCTCTTCTGCCTTGTTTATTGCGGTGACAACTCCGAAACAGAAGCCGGAGCCTTCGTCTATTTCTACTTTTGCCATATCCGGTTCAGTTCTTCTCCTTTATAACCCGTTCGAATTGTTCGGCCAGCCATTCCTTTTGTTGGGAAATGGTCAGGTGGCTGTTGTCCAACAATAAAGCGTCAGAAGCTTTGCGCAGCGGACTTACTTCCCGGTTTTGGTCAATATAGTCCCGTTGTTTCACATTTTCCAGAATTTCGTCAAAGCTGGCTTCTTCCCCTTTGGCCTTCAGTTCATCATAGCGGCGTTGTGCCCGTATTTCGGGGCTGGCAGTTACAAAAATTTTCAGCTCGGCATCCGGGAAAACGGTAGTGCCGATGTCGCGCCCGTCCATAACGATGCCTTTGGCCTTGCCCATCTCTTGTTGCTGTGCCACCATAGCTTCGCGTACGAAATCCAATGCTGCAATGGGACTGACACGTGAAGACACTTCCATGGTACGGATTTTGTTTTCTATATTTATTCCGTTCAGGTAGGTGTCCGGGCGTCCGGTTTCGGGGTTCAGGCGGAAAAAAATATGTATATCCTTTATTAGACTTTTAAGTTTTTCGGTATCTATGCGGTCACCCTGGAAAATACCATTCTCCATACTATATAATGTTACTGCCCGATACATGGCACCGCTATCTATATATATGTAGCCGATTTCGCGGGCGAGGTCTTTGGCCATAGTGCTTTTTCCGCAAGAGGAAAAGCCGTCGATTGCTATTGTTATCTTTCTCATGACTTTTATACTATAGTTATATAGGTATAACACCTGCAAAACAGAAAATTTCAATATTTCATTTAAAATTCTTGCCAAAGATACGGTATTTTTAAAATATCTCGTTACATTTGTGGCACAAAAGCACATGGAGGCTTTTGAAGGATTAAAAAAATGAAAATGGAGCGCCTATTGTGTAAAAAAAAACAGCAGTGCGTGAACATTCTTGGGA
Source organism: Bacteroides sp. AF25-5LB (assembly GCF_003602965.1). NCBI lineage: Bacteria > Pseudomonadati > Bacteroidota > Bacteroidia > Bacteroidales > Bacteroidaceae > Bacteroides > Bacteroides sp. AF25-5LB. Next base: position 28,780 of record NZ_QTMC01000001.1, on the reverse strand, counting down.
AAAGTGCTATATTTGCCCCAAATGAGAAACACTAAAATTATATTATAAATTATGGAAATTAAGAAATCACCTAAGGCAGACTTGGAGAGTAAGAAGTCGACTTGGCTGCTTGTCGGTTATGTGATTGTGCTCGCTTTCATGTTTGTTGCGTTCGAGTGGACAAAGCGTGACATCAAGATTGATACGAGCCAGGCTGTTGCCGACTTAGTATTTGAAGAGGAAATTATTCCTATTACGGAACAACCGGAGCAGGTTACTCCTCCGCCCCCCGAAGCTCCTGCAATTGCAGAAACCTTGACTATTGTTGAGGACGATGCTGACGTGGAAGAAACTGCTATCGTATCTTCTGAAGAATTGAACCAGGCTGTGGAAATTAAATATGTTCCCGTAGCAGTGGAAGAAGAAGAACCGGAAGAACAGACTATTTTCGAAGTGGTAGAACAGATGCCTGAATTTCCGAATGGTGGTATGGCTGGTCTGATGCAGTATCTGAGCAAGAATATCAAATATCCTACTATTGCACAGGAAAACGGAACTCAAGGTCGTGTAACTGTACAGTTCGTGGTTAATAAGGATGGTAGTATTGTAGATGCTAAAGTTTTGAGAGGTGTTGATCCGTATTTGGACAAAGAAGCTGTCCGCGTGATTATGGGTATGCCGAAGTGGAAGCCCGGTATGCAGCGTGGTAAACCCGTTCGCGTTAAGTATACTGTACCTGTAATGTTTAGATTGCAGTAATAAAATATCTATAAGTGGGAGAGGCTGCCGGAATGCAGCCTCTTTTCATTATCCGCTATTTCCTAAATTCTGAAAATGTCATGTTTACAGCTTCCGAGCTTTTAGAAAGAATAAATTCTCATATTGCAGAATTGCAGTTTACCCGTACTCCTCAAGGTTTATATGCTCCCATTACCTATGTGCTGTCCATGGGTGGAAAAAGAATCCGTCCGGTATTGATGTTGATGGCCTACAATCTGTATCAGGAGGATATTACCCGTATTTTTAATCCTGCAATGGGTATTGAAGTGTATCATAATTATACTCTTTTGCACGACGACTTGATGGATCGTGCAGACCGTCGCCGTGGCAAGGATACAGTACATAAAGTCTGGGATGACAATGCTGCCATTCTTTCGGGGGATGCAATGCTTGTATTGGCTTATCAGTTTATGGCTCAATGCCCGGTTGAACATTTGAAAGAAGTGATGGATATATTTAGCTTGACCGCACTTGAAATCTGTGAAGGGCAACAGCTGGATATGGAGTTTGAACATCGGAAAGATGTGAAGGCAGAGGAGTATCTGGAAATGATTCGTCTGAAAACTTCGGTATTGTTGGCTGCAAGTCTGAAGATTGGTGCTCTTTTGGGAGGGGCTTCATCTGAAGATGCGGAGCTGTTGTATGATTTTGGCATGAACTTGGGTGTCGCTTTTCAGTTGAAAGATGATTTCCTGGATGTTTATGGCGATGCTGCCGTCTTTGGAAAGAATATTGGAGGTGACATTCTGTGCAATAAAAAGACCTACATGCTGATAAAGGCTTTTGAACATGCGGATGAAGGCCAGTTGACTTATTTGAATGCTTGGGTGGATGCTGTTTCATTCAATCCGGAGGAGAAGGTTGCTGCGGTGACGGAACTGTATAACCAGATTGGTGTCAAGGAGTTGTGTGAGAAAAAAATGGAAGAGTATTGTGAGCGCGCAATGGAAAGTTTATTGGCGGTGAACGTGGCGGATGAAAAGAAGGAAGAATTGAAGAGCTTGATGGCTAACTTGATGCATCGGGAAGTGTAACTTAAATCCGGGAGAAATGCCTTATAGAAGATTGCCTAATACAGATCAAGCGAGAATACGGGCGCTGAAAGCAGTGGTCGTCAAGGGTGATATATGTAATGTGTATGATTTGGCCGTATCTTTGAAGGCGTTGACTGATGCGCGGAATTTTCTTACAAAGTTTGAAGCTGCGCAAGCTTATTATGCCGACTGTTTTGAGCGGCAGGCTCGGGCGGGACGTAAGCATCAGGCTAATGTAAAGACTGCCCGTCTGTATATTTCTCATTTTATCCAGGTGTTGAATTTAGCTGTCATCCGTTCTGAAGTGCGTATTGCTCATAAGGAATATTACGGTTTGGACACAAGCAACAATAATGTGCCTGATTTATCGACAGAGCCTGCTTTGGCAGAGTGGGGGCGTAAAATCGTGGATGGGGAAAACAAGCGTATATCTCAGGGAGGAATTCCCATTTATAACCCTACGATTGCAAAAGTGAGGGTGCATTATGATATTTTCATGGATAGTTATGAGAAACAAAAGAATCTTCAATTTTTAACAGCCCGCAGTTTGGACACCTTGGCTTCGATGCGTGCAGAAGCGGATGAGTTGATTCTGCATATATGGAACCAGGTGGAAAAAAAATTTGAGGAGGTTACTCCTAATGAGAAACGGTTGGATTTATGCCGTGATTATGGAATAATCTATTATTATCGTACTGGTGAAAAACGCAAAGAGTAAGTTGAAGAATGAGATTGATTGATTCACATTCCCATCTTTTTTTAGAAGAGTTTGCAGGGGATTTGCCCCAAGTGATGGCCCGTGCCCGTGAGGCAGGAGTCACGCATATTTTTATGCCCAATATCGATAGTACCACCATAAAGCCTATGCTTCGGGTGTGTCGTGAATATAAGGGGTATTGCTATCCAATGATTGGGTTGCATCCCACGTCTGTGGATGCGGATTATGAAAAGGAGTTGGATATAGTGGCCCGGGAGCTGGCCTCATCGAACGAATTTGTTGCAGTTGGTGAAATTGGTATGGATTTGTATTGGGATAAGACTTTTCTCAGAGAACAGCAAAGGGCGTTGGGCAGGCAGATTGAGTGGGCTTTGGAATACGATTTGCCGGTAGTGCTGCATTGTAGGGAAGCGTTCGACCATATATATAATGTGTTGAAACTTTATCGGCAGACTCCTTTGAAAGGAATTTTCCATAGTTTTACGGGGACCTCGGAAGAGGCCTGCAGGATTATGGAATTTGCGGATTTCATGATAGGAATAAATGGTGTGGTGACTTTCAAGAAATCAACTTTGCCCGAAGTCTTGAAGAATATTCCTTTGGAACGTATCGTGCTGGAAACCGATTCCCCTTATCTGACTCCGGTTCCCAATCGAGGCAAGAGGAACGAAACCGCATATGTTAAGGATACTTTGGTAAAGGTGGCCGGAATCTATGGGAATTCTCCTGAAAAGGTGGCTCAGGTTACTTCTGATAACGCTTTAAAAGTGTTCGGAATGCTCAAATAAGCTCTTTAAGATTTTAAAGTTTATTAATTTTGAGATTTTATTTAATATAAAACGGGGAGAATGAGGCAGAACAACAAAAAAAAGAATACATTTGTAGCTGAAAACGCTTGTGGTTCGCATTTTTTTTGTAATTTGCACCCGATTTCAGAAAAGGCGTCTATTGGAGAGATGCTCGAGTGGTTGAAGAGGCACGCCTGGAAAGCGTGTATACCCCTAAAGGGTATCCGGGGTTCGAATCCCCGTCTCTCCGCAATGTGATAAAATGGAGATAAAACAACAAATTATAATAAATAAATTAATTAATTAATCTTAAAAAATTAGACACACAATGAAAAAGTTATTTGCAATTGTTGCTGTGATGGGAGTCTTAACATTTGGCTCAACTCAACTTGCTCAGGCTCAAGATGCTCCTGCAGCTGAACAAACTGAACAAGCAGCTGTAGCACCTGCTGCTGACGCTGCTACTCCTGCCGCTATGGAAGCTGCAGAAGGTGGTATCCACAAAGAGATTAAAACAAAGTTCATTGAAGGTACTGCATCTTTCATGAGTTTGGTAGCTATCGCATTGGTTATCGGTCTTGCATTCTGTATTGAACGTATCATTTATTTGAGTTTGGCTGAAATCAATACAAAGAAGTTCTTGTCTGCTATCGAAGCTGCTTTGGAAAAAGGTGACGTTGAAGCTGCTAAAGACATCGCACGTAACACAAGAGGTCCTATTGCTTCTATCTACTATCAAGGTCTGATGAGAATTGACCAAGGTATTGACGTAGTAGAAAAGTCTGTAGTATCTTATGGTGGTGTACAAGCTGGTTACTTGGAAAAAGGTTGCTCTTGGATCACACTGTTCATCGCTATGGCTCCGTCTTTGGGATTCTTGGGTACTGTAATCGGTATGGTGCAGGCATTTGATAAGATTCAGCAGGTAGGTGATATCTCTCCGACGGTTGTAGCAGGTGGTATGAAGGTTGCCTTGATCACTACTATCTTCGGTTTGATTGTTGCTTTGATTCTGCAGGTATTCTACAACTATATCTTGTCTAAGATTGAAGCTTTGACAAGTGAAATGGAAGATTCTTCTATCTCACTGTTGGATATGGTTATCAAATATGACTTGAAATACAAAAAATAATTAAGATGGCTAAGTTATCATATAAAGTATCATACTACGTACTGTATGTCATGTTCGCTATCATCTTGGTAGTGTTAGGCTTGTTCTACTTCGGTGGAGATGCTCAGGGCGATGCAGTATTGATGAGTGTTGACGCAGAAATGTGGCAACCGGCTCAGACAGACGCATTGATTTATTTGATGTATGTCTTGTTCTTTATAGCTATTATTGCTACCGTGGTTGGTGTTGTGTTCCAATTTGGATCTGCACTGAAAGATAATCCGGGAGCAGCGTTGAAATCTTTGATCGGTTTGGTTATATTGGTTGCAGTTGTTGTTGTTTCTTGGGCTATGGGTAGTGAAGAACCACTCGTTATTCCGGGTTATAGCGGAACTGAAAATGTTCCTTTCTGGTTGAAGCTTACTGATATGTTCCTCTATTCTATCTATATCTTGTTTGCTGGTACAATCTTGGCAATCATTTTTAGTAGCATTAAGAAGAAATTATCATAACCGATTGAGGTAAATCAATCTAAAGAGTAATTACAATGGCAAAAGGAAAAAGAAAAGTTCCTGATATTAACTCAAGTTCTACAGCGGATATTGCATTCTTGTTGCTGATTTTCTTCTTGATCACGACATCTATGGATACTGACCGTGGTTTGGCAAGACGCTTGCCGCCTCCACCGGAAAAAGACCAGAAGATTGAGGACCAGAAGAAGAAAGAACGTAATGTTCTGCAAGTCTTCTTAAATAAGCAGGACCAGTTAATGTGTGGGAATGATTATATTACAGTTGACCAATTGCGTGCGAAAACAAAAGAATTCATTGCCAATCCGTACAATGATGAAACGAAGCCGGAAAAGATTTCAAAGAATGTTGCTTTCTTCGGTACGGTTCAAGTAACGGAAAATCATGTGGTTTCTTTGCGTTGTGACCGCGGTTCTTCCTATAAGGCATATATGGCTGTACAGAATGAGTTGGTAGCAGCTTATAATGAGTTGCGTGATGAATTGGCTCAAGAGAAGTGGCAGAAAAATTATGCTGAGTTGGATCAAGAACAGCAAGATGCAATTCGTGAAATTTATCCTCAGAGAATTTCTGAGGCAGAACCTAAAAAGTACGGAGAAAAGAAGTAATGGGAAAATTTAATAAGACTGGTAAACGTGAGATGCCGGCGTTGAACACTTCTTCTCTGCCTGACCTTATCTTCACCTTGTTGTTCTTTTTCATGATTGTGACAACGATGCGTGAGGTAACATTAAAGGTTGAGTTTAAGGTTCCGCAAGCTACGGAATTGGAGAAACTGGAGAAGAAGTCGTTGGTTACGTTTATCTACGTAGGAAAACCTACTGCCGAATTTCGTAAGAAGTTAGGTAATGAGAGCCGTATCCAGTTGAACGACAGTTATGCTGAAGTTGCTGAAATTCAAGATTATATTATTGGTGAACGTGCCAGTATGAAAGAAGAAGATCAGCCACAGATGACAGTGTCTTTGAAAGTTGACCAAGATACGAAAATGGGTATCGTAACAGATATCAAGGAAGCTCTTCGTCAAGCTTATGCTTTGAAGATTAACTATTCTGCGCAACCGCGTCAGTAAGAGTTGATTTAAGATATAATAAAGGTCGTTTCATTTGTTGAAACGACCTTTATTGTTTTAAGTATATTGGATTTTTAAGATTTCACATTATATACTTCGCAGTAGATGTGTTCCTTTACAGAGTCAAAATCCTTTCCACATTCTATATCTCCATAGGCCATGATGAGCATAGGTAGGTAGTTGTCTCCTGCTTTGTAGGGTGGTTGTTGGTAGGGCTTTTCCCATAAGGAGAATCCTTGCCGTTGATAGAAGTTAATGCGGCGTTTAGCCATTTCTTCTTCGGGTATTTCCACTTCCAAGACGATGGGATGTTTTAAGAGTTGGCACAAATGGTTCAGTACACTCTTTCCATACCCGCCGTTACGCTGTGCGGGGTCAATGGCAAAATGCTCTATATAGTAGAAATGTCCGAAATCCCAGTAAGTGATGAGGCCTACCGGGGTGTTGTTATGGAAGATGATATTGTTATAGAAGTGCGTTTTGGTATCTGTATACTTGCGCAATTCCTCCAGTTCCCGGTACTCCTCTGAAGGGAACGATTGAGTCATTAATTTCTCCATATAGCTGTACAAGTCTGTGTCAGCTGTTGTAATACGTTGAAGTCTGATCATAAGTTCTTTAAGTTTAGTTTGTTCTTATTCTGTATAAAATTCAATGATGCGGCGGATAGCTCGTTGGCAGATAGGACAGAAAGTGGGATATTCATTGGTACGCATGCGGCAATTGTCTGCCGGACGGTAGATGCCTTTGGCAGAATAGCCGGCTCCTTCATATACACCTATGGGATATGTTCCACTTTCAGAAGAGGGAGTAGGAACGGGAGTTCCTTGTGCAAGCATGTCTTCCCACTTGGAGGTGAAATTGATTCTCGTGCTGATATTCTGTTCCCAGGGTTCCACATCTAATGGATAGGTATCTGTCATCACGTCATTGTCATAGAAATATTCATCGGCCAGTCCGCCAAAGCTATGCCCGAACTCATGCACCACAACGGGGCGGAACATTGGATGGTGGGCGGTAGTAAGGGTATAGGAATTATAGATTCCACCGCCGCCATATTCTTCCGTATTGGCAAGGATGATGATGTGTTCATACGGTATTCCAGCCAGCGCATCGTGTATGGATTTGACACGGGAGGTTGTCAGATACCGGTCTGAATAGAATGTGCTGAAATGAGAACTGAATGCTGTCCGTTTCCATTCTCCGAGGCGTGGTACACTTACTCCGCTGTCTTCGGAGGGGCTGGCCACTGTTACAATGTTGAAGTGCTTTTTCATGGACCGGAAGGGTTCGTGGGCAAACAGACTTTCGCAGGCAATGGCTGCATCTTTGTAGAATACCGGCATCTCTTCGGGAGTATATCCTTCTGCAAGGATGGCTACGTCGATGCATTTGTCTGTATTGCCGCTTTGCAGCAGATATTTATGTGGTGTGATGTGGGCAGTACCTTTCTGCTGTATTAGGATATCGTCGGGACTGACCGTATGTTTCATGCTTGCCCGTACATTTCTACGCGGGTCAAGGAGTGTTATTTCTATTTCTGCAGGACGCAGGGGATAGGGAAGGAGGAAGGTGTTTTCGAATCCTTTGGTTACTGCTTTGGCTTCATCTGTTTCCAGCCACTCCTGGAAGAGCGAAGAAAAGGATGTTTTGTAGATTACGCTACCATTGGCTGCATCTCGCATAATGATTTGTCCGTTTCCTTGCAGGGGCAGTTCAGACAAGTGATGCTTCCTTCCTGCCCAAGAGGGGAGACAAGACAGTCCGTCCAGGCATATCTCTTGTTTGGCTGCATTTCCGGTAAAGATATAGTCGATACGCAGGGTCTTATCGGCAAAATAATCGGCAAAGCTTTGGGCATGCAAGGATATTGCTGCCATCAGGCATAATAGGAATAAGGAATACTTTTTCATAACGGTTCATTATTATTGCTACGACAAAGATAATATCTTTAAAGCTCATCTGCAATTTTCCAGTCGTGCGAGATGGAATTTGCGTATACGCTTTGAAATGCCGGATATGCGGTATTATTCTTTTTTTTGTAAGAAAAGTTATAAACCGTATTTTTATTGGCGAAAAAATAGCTAACTTTGCATGTTGCCGTATAGATATGCGGGAGATATAGTAATTTATTAATCATTAGAATTTGAAATGGGACATCATCAGTTGGATACTTTAGACGAACAGATTTTAAAACTTATAGCCGATAATGCACGCATTCCTTTCCTTGAAGTGGCTAGAGCTTGTAATGTATCGGGAGCAGCCATTCATCAGCGCATTCAAAAGCTGACAAACTTAGGTATATTGAAAGGTTCTGAATATGTGATTGATCCTGAGAAGATAGGATATGAAACATGCGCCTATATCGGTATCTACCTAAAGGATCCCGCTTCCTTCGATGCTGTAACGAGAGCATTGGAAGCTATTCCCGAGATTGTGGAATGCCATTTTACAACGGGCAAGTATGATATGTTCATAAAGCTTTATGCCCGCAACAACCATCATTTGCTGAGCATCATACATGATAAGTTGCAGCCGCTGGGACTGGCACGTACGGAAACCTTGATTTCTTTCCACGAAGCCATCAAGCGGCAGATGCCTATAACGGTAGAAGAAGAGGAAGATTAATTCTGCCGGCGGATATAATCGACAAATGCATAAGGGCAGGGATGCTTCTCATCTGCGGGATGAGACTCCCTGCTTTTTTCTTGCCATACAGTCGGAGAGACTTCGGGAAAGTAGGCGTCCACCTGAGTGGCTTCTGCATCCACTTCGGTCAGGCAGAGGGCATTCGCAAAGGGGAGTGCCTGGCGATAAACACTTGCACCGCCGATGATGTAGACGTGTTCGTCGGGCTGGCAACTGTTCAGTGCTTCTTCCAATGAGGGAAAAACTTCTGCACCGGGATAGAGCAAATCTTTTTGAGTGGACAGAACAACGTTGCGGCGGTTGGGAAGCGCGCCTTTGGGGAGAGATTCAAAGGTCTTTCGGCCCATGATAATGGTATTTCCCGTGGTGAGGGCTTTGAAACGCTTTAAATCATTGGGAAGCCAAAATAGCAATCGGTTCTGATAACCGATACCTCTCTTTCTATCTACTGCGGCGATAATACTAATCATATGTGTGTAAAATTCTTTTCTCTTTCTATCTTTTTATTATAGGATTTATACTGACACTTTCCCTGCAATATGCGGATGCGGGTTATAGTTGATCAGCTCGAAATCCTCGAACTTGAAGTCGAAGATGCTTTTCACATCAGGATTGATTCTCATCTGCGGCAAATCCCGCGGTTCACGAGATAGTTGGAGCTTTACCTGCTCCAAATGGTTCAGATAGATATGGGCGTCTCCTAAGGTATGGATGAAATCCCCGGCTTTCAGTCCGGTGACTTGTGCCATCATCTGCAGGAGCAGGGCATAGGAAGCGATGTTGAAAGGCACTCCTAAAAAAATGTCTGCACTACGTTGGTACAGTTGCAGACTCAGTCGTCCGTTGGCGACATAGAACTGGAAGAAAGCGTGGCAGGGAGGGAGGTTCATGTTGTCCAAATCGCCTACATTCCATGCGCTGACTATAATCCGGCGTGAGTCGGGATTGTGCTTGATGGTTTCTACAGCTTCGCTGATCTGGTCGATGGATCCGCCTTTATAGTTCGGCCAGGAGCGCCATTGATACCCGTAGATATGTCCTAGGTCGCCGTTTTCGTTCGCCCATTCGTTCCAGATACGTACACCGTTGTTCTGGAGATATTTCACATTGGTGTCTCCCTGGAGGAACCATAGCAGTTCGTATATGATTGATTTAAGATGCAGCTTCTTGGTAGTAAGGCAGGGGAAGCCTTCATCCATGTTGAAACGCATTTGGTGGCCGAATACGCTGATGGTGCCGGTACCCGTACGGTCGCTTTTCTCTACGCCTTCGGTCAGTACGCGGTTCAGCAGGTCTAAATATTGCTTCATGATGTAATGCTCTGTTTTTATCCGAACGCAAAGGTAGGGGAATTAATTAAAGATTAATAATTAAAAATTAAAAACTTAGAGGAAAGGGGTCATCAAGTTTCCCACCCAGCCTACGAATTTCTTCCATCCGGAACGCTTTTTCCAGACTTCAGGAGTGAGCAGCGTACTGTTTTGCATGTCTCGTTCGAACATGGCATTCAGTTCATTGGTGGTCTTGGGGTCGAAGATGAAAGCGTTTGTCTCGTAGTCGTAGCGCAGGCTGCGGCTGTTGAGATTGGCGGTACCTACTGTGCAAAAAGTGCTGTCTACCATCATTATCTTGGAATGGTGGAAGCCGCCGTTGAAGAGGTATATCTTGGCTCCTTTCTTCATCAGCTTATGTGCTATATAGAATGAGGCATCCGGTGTAAAGGCTATGTCTGACACGGCAGGTATCATGATTTCCACTTCAGTACCTTTTTTCAGTGCGTTCTTGATTGCCTTGCGGATTGATTTGGTCGGAACGAAATAGGGATTCACGATTCGGATATTCTTCTGTGCGGCTTGTATGGAAGCTGCATAGGCATGGCTGATGGAGCGTGGTGTTTCGCGTGGCGTGCGGTCTACGATGGCTATTTCTTCGGCAATACTGTCGGGCAGTTGCGGAATGTCCGGAAAATAGGCGGGACCTCCAACGTGTTGTCCCGTCTCTCGGTTCCACATGGTCAGGAAGATGCCTTGCAGATAGCGCACGGCATCTCCTTCAAGATGTATGTGCATATCGTGCCATTTACCGATTTTAGGCAATCCGTTGATGTAGTAGTCGGCGATGTTCATGCCACCGGTATAACCTATCTTTCCGTCAATTACTACTATTTTCCGATGGTCGCGGTGTATGGCGTGGTTTACCCAGGGAAAAGTGATAGGGTCGAACTTGACGATTTCGATGCCTTGGGCATGGATGGATTTCAGATGGTGTTCCTTCAATGGTTGGTTGTTGGACCAGTTACCGAAGGCATCGAACATGGCGCGGACTTCAACCCCTTCCTTGACCTTCTCTGCCAGAAGGCTGAACAAGGCATTGGCTATGGAGTCGTTGCGGAAATTGAAATATTCCAGATGGATATGATGCCGGGCATGGCGGATATTCTCGAAGAGGTCGACGAACTTGTCATGACCGGTCATCAGTAATTTCACTTCATTGTTGTAAGTAACGGGAGCGCCCATTTCCTTCAAGTAATTCATGACGATGGAATCGCTTGTTGTTTGCGCTTCGATATTCCCAATAGAAAAAACGAATAATGTGATGAATAGAATCTTTCTCAAAACTTTCTCCTCTTATTTAGTTTTCTGAGTGGGCAAAGATACAATTTCTTGTTGATATATGTCTGTCCGTTTAAAAAAAAAAATTAGCCCTTACCTTATTGGATAAGATAAGAGCCAAGACTTTGTTGGAGTAGTGCATGTCCTCTTTCTCCGGGCACGGATATGTATTTATGCCATGGATACAATCTTTCGGTAACCGAAATAGAGCAATACTACTCCGGCAATGATTAACGACTTGGGATCAAGCTCTGACGCTCCGCTCCGGATGGCAGTATCAAAGGTCTCGCGCAAGGTGTCCAGTATCAGCTGCACTCCGTCAAGGGCAACGAATAGTACGAGGCACAATGTGAAGCAGAATGCTGCCCATATTTGTGCCAAGTGGTGGCTACGGTCGGGCAAGTGTCGCAGTACGCGGCGGCTGAATCCGTTATCGGCTATTTCCTGCCGGTGTTCGGCAAAGAATGAAGTCAGGAGTTTATCATTATTTTTCATCATAACCATTTTGTTTTAAGTAGGAAGCCATTTTATCTTTCGCCCGCGAGAGGTGGCTTTTTACCGTTCCCGCCGGACATCCGGTGATACCTGCAATCTTTTCGATGCTTTGGTCTTCCATGTAGAAGAGCGTGATGCAGGTGCGTTCCATTTCCTTCAGTGTGGCGAGGGCACGGTAAATGTCTATGTGCTGCCCCACGTCCTGCTGCAGTGTGCTGCATTGAGCATCCACTTGGTACGTATCCAAATCGTCTGTTTCCTTCCGGCTGCGAATATAGTCATAAAAAACATTATAGGCAATACGGTAGAGCCAGGTCGAGAAATTGGATAGATTCTTGAACGAAGCGATGTTTGTATAGGCTTTGATAAACGTATCTTGTGCCAAGTCGTCACTCAACTCGCTGTCGCCGCAGGTCTGGTGCAGGAAGAACCGCCGTACGGACGACTGGTACTTCTTCACCAACCGGTCGAAGGCCTTGGTGTTTTGAAACACCACGACCTGTGCGACTAACGATATGTCATTGAGTTGACTCATTTTTCTTCGTTCTTCTTCTGTTGGCTGTAGAAAATCACCAATTGTCCGAAGCCGGTGAACATGACGAGTAAGCCGATACATCCGAGACCGAATTCTCCGGTAATGGCCCAAAGGAAGATGAACAGGCCGATGCCGACGAATATGTTGTTGATGCCTTTGCTACGGATGTCTGTTGCTGCGGCTTCTTTGAAGAAGTTTTCAGGCAGTTGCTGTCCGCTGGCCAGGGCTTGTTCTGCCAGGCGGTACTTGGCCTTCCGGTTTTTATAGCGGAAGAAGAATACTACGAATATGATGAGTAGCGGCAGTCCGAATACAAAGACGATGGCTGTTACGGCAATCACGGTCTCCGAAGTCTTGCTTCCGAGGTCGAACCCGTTCCAGTCCATACTGCTGTTGTGGTGGGTTCTCCATTTTTCCGGAGCATCGCTACTGCCGGTACCGTTTTCATAAGTCATGATGCTGAGTGTGTCTGTTACGGTTTCTCCATTGATGACAGTGTCCCTCAATTCGATGACTCTTTTCTTGTTCCCCTGACCGTCGTTCTCTGTTACGGTTCTGTTTGCGCCTTGCACCAGTGTGCAGAACATCATGGCGAGCATTAATCCTAAAATGATACGTTTCATAATCTATGGTTTTTTAATTTGTTTCTTTGTTGGTTAGACGTATCGTCACCTTTATAAAGTTGCAAAGAGAAGATATTTTTTTTAGAAAACCGGAAATAAGACGATATTTTTCCGGAAAATGTCTTATTGTCTTTTTCCAGGAATAACAAGAAGTAGGTATTTGCGACTGTAAATAGAGGTAAATATACAAACCGGGTTGTTTCTTATTGTAAATACTGTTATCTTCGCGCATCTGTTTTTATTGGGAAGTCTTGATGAAGTTGAGGAATATAATGAAGTGTTTCCTCCCTCTGCTGTTCATTGCCTATCTGGGAGGAATTACGCTGTTTACCCACTCGCATGTGGTGAATGGTGTTATCATTGTGCATTCCCATCCATTCAAGGGACAGCATGAGCATACAGAGGTGCAGTTGGAAACCATTTTCTATCTTGCCTCTTTCGTCTCCTCTTCCCTTCCGTTGCTTCCGGTTGCCGCGACGGTTTTCCTTGTTTTGTTGTGTGTACTGAGCATTCTCGCCACGGAATGCATCAAGTGTGTAAAGCTTCGTGGCGGTATTTGCCTGCGTGCTCCCCCTTCTTTTTTTTCAAATCCGATAGATTAAGGCAATTCCGTTGTGGGATTGCGTCAACCTCATTGATTAACATATTATTTTAGAAGTACATGAAAAAATATATATTTTTTGTGGTGGGAGCAGTATGTCTGTTACTCTCATCAACCGTTTATGCCGAAGATTTGAAGAGTACCGATGCCAATATTGTCGGTCATGTAATAGAAAAAAGTACAAGGGAACATTTGCCTTATATGACAGTTTCGCTGAAAGGCACCACCATCGGGACCATGACCGATGCCACCGGTCACTATTTCCTAAAGAATTTGCCTGAAGGTGAGTTCACGTTGTCCGTCAGTGCCGTAGGTTATAAGTCGCAGGAGCGCAAAGTCGTTCTGAAACGTGGTAAGACCTTGGAAGAGAACTTTGAGTTGGAAGAAGACATGGTGGCACTGGACGGGGTGGTAGTCACAGCCAACCGCAACGAGACTGCCCGGCGTTTGGCACCCACTTTGGTCAAAGTGGTCACTCCTAAACTGTTTGAGCAGACAAACTCGCATACTTTGTCGCAAGGACTGGCCTTTCAGCCAGGTGTGCGGGTGGAGACCGATTGCCAGAATTGCGGTTATTCACAAGTGCGCATCAACGGGCTGGATGGGAAATATACCCAAATATTGATAGACTCACGTCCCATCTTTTCCTCTCTGGCCGGTGTGTATGGGTTGGAACAGATTCCCGCCAACATGATAGAGCGTGTGGAAGTGGTGCGTGGAGGTGGTTCAGCCTTGTTCGGTTCTTCGGCCATTGCCGGAACGGTGAATATCATTACGAAGGAACCGATTCGCAATTCCGGTTCTTTCTCGCATACCATTTCCAATTTCGACGGTTCCGGCTCGTTCGACAACAACACGACCCTGAATCTTTCCTTGGTTTCTTCGGACAGTAAGATGGGGGCTTATGTGTACGGCCAGAGCAGGCATCGTTCGGCATGGGACTCCAATGGAGACAGTTTCTCCGAATTACCGAAGCTGAAGAACCAGACTGTCGGTCTGAATGCTTACTACCGGACAAGTGCCTATTCCAAGCTGAGCCTTGAATACCATCATATGGAGGAATTCCGCCGTGGTGGAAGTGGCTTCAGCCTTCCCCCTCATATAGCCGAGGATGCCGGATTGAACGGTACCGGGGCGCCCGGACTGGTGGAACAGCTGAAACATTCCATCAACACGGGTGGGCTCAAGTTCACGGCTTTCTCCAAAAACCAGAAACATACGTTCAGTACCTATGCTTCGGCTCAGCACATCGTGCGCAATAGTTATTACAGCGCTTATGGAATGACTACGGACTTTACCGGTGTGCTGGGTGCCCAGTATATTTATCATTTTGACAAGTGTCTGTTTATGCCTGCCGATTTGACCGGAGGCATTGAGTTCAATCACGACAATCTGCATGACAAGGCAACGGACGTACAGAAGTATCGTGATGCTGCTTTGGCCGAAGATCCTACGGCAACGGGTGACCACTTGCAACAACTGATTGAGAAATATACCCCCGCCCCGTTGAACCAAGTGGTGAATATAGCAAGCGCCTATGCCCAGAATGAGTGGAAGAACGAACAGTGGAGTTTCCTGATTGGCGGGCGCGTGGATAAAAACAGCATCATGGACAAGGCTGTTTTCAGTCCCCGTGCCAATATCCGTTACAATCCTACTCAGGATGTGAATATCCGTTTCAGTTATGCTGAGGGATTCCGTGCTCCACAAGCGTTTGATGAAGATCTGCATATCAGTAATGTGGGTGGAGAGTTGGTTTCCATTGTCCGCGCCAAAGGATTGAAGGAAGAGCGTTCGCGCAGCTTCAATGCTTCGGTAGATTGGTACCACTATTTCGGAGATTTCCAGGCAAACCTACTGGTGGAAGGCTTCTACACGAAACTTTCCGACCCGTTTGTCCTGACGCCTCCGGTGAAAGATCCGGATGGTAGCGCTTATCTGATACAGACCCGCATCAATGGTTCGGGAGCTAAAGTGTATGGCGGCACATTGGAAGGAAAGGTTGCCTATAAGGATAAGGTTCAGTTGCAGGCAGGGTTGACACTTCAACGAAGTATCTATGACTCTCCCGAAGAATGGAGTGCGGATGAGGAGCACTTGTCGGAGAAAGAACGTTACAGCGACAAGATACTGCGTACTCCTGACGTCTACGGCTACTTTACAGCTACCTATATGCCGGTTAAAGCCTTCTCAATAGCTTTGAACGGCAATTATACCGGGCGGATGTACGTTCCCCATTTGCTTTCGGAGGTGAACGGTGAGGCGGATGTATTGGTAAAGAGTCCGGACTTCTTTGAACTTGGAACAAAGATAGCTTACGACTTTGATTTTCAAGGGTTCTGTTTGCAGCTCAATGCCGGTGTACAGAATATATTCAATTCTTATCAGAAAGATTTTGATAAAGGAGCGAGCCGCGATTCCGGTTATATCTACGGACCGGGTGCACCGCGTTCCTATTTTGCAGGGGTGAAACTCAGTTTTTAAAAAGAGTATTGAACCGTGCTTTTTGTTTAGCCCCGTAGATTGGTGAAACGTATTTTGCACTATCTTTGCTGCCATAAAACAGTTCAAAGCATGAAGCTACCCTCATCTTTCACCGATTATACACGCGCCCTCTTGGGTGTGGAAGAATATGAAAAGCTGGCTGCCGCCCTGGAAGGGGAGCAGCCGGTCAGTATCCGACTGAATGAAGATAAATTGTCAGCATCTTCATTCAGTCTTTTTCGTTCCTCTTTTAGGCATGTCCCTTGGTCTGCTGTCGGATACTATCTGGACAAGCGGCTGACATTCACTTTCGATCCACTGTTTCATGCAGGTTGCTATTATGTGCAAGAAGCCTCGTCCATGTTTGTGGAGCAGGCTTTGAGGCGGTATGTGGGCGAAGGACCGGTGGTGATGCTTGACCTCTGTGCGGCTCCCGGCGGGAAATCCACGCATGCCCGTAGCGTGTTGCCCGCAGGCAGTTTGCTGGTGGCCAATGAGGTAATCCGCAACCGCTCGCAGGTATTGGCGGAGAATCTTGCGAAGTGGGGGCATTCCGGTGTGGTGGTCACTAATAATGATCCGGCGGATTTTTCTTCCTTGACGGACTTCTTCGACGTCATATTGACGGATGTCCCCTGCTCTGGCGAGGGGATGTTCCGTAAAGACCCCGTTGCGGTAAGTGAGTGGAGTGGAGAGAATGTGGAAATCTGCTGGCAGCGCCAGCGTCGCATCGTTACGGATATCTGGCCTTGCTTGAAGCCCGGAGGCATTCTCATCTACAGTACTTGTACCTATAATACAAAAGAAAACGAAGAGAACATCCGTTGGATACGGGATGAATTCGGGGCGGAGGTATTGCCATTGGAAATTTCTACTGACTGGAATATTACGGGTAATCTATTGTCGGGAGAGGACTTTCCCGTCTATCGTTTCCTGCCCCATCGGACGAAGGGGGAAGGATTCTTTTTGGCAGTTCTCCGCAAACCGGGCGTGAGCGATGGGAATACCTGGGCCGGGCAGGTGAAATCCCGGGAAAAAGGAAGAAAACCCCAAGGAAAAGGAGCGAAAACTCCGGGTGTTTCCAAAGAACAGCTTTCGGCACTGCATGAGTGGTTTGCGGTTCCGGATAATTACGAATTTATCGTCAATGGCAACAACGTCAGCGCTTTCCCTAAAGCGTATCTCTCCGAACTGTCGGCTTTGCGTTCGTCACTCCGTATCGTGCAGGCTGGGGTAGATGTTGCCGAGTTGAAAGGAAAAGACTGGATGCCTGCTCATGGGCTCGCCATGAGTATAGCACTGAATCCGGATGCCTTTGCCCATGAAGAGATAGGCCGCGAGCAGGCCATCAGTTATCTGCGCAAGGAGGCTGTTGTCCTTTCGGAGACTGCTCCGCGCGGCATTGTCTTGCTCACCTACAAACAGATACCTCTAGGATTTGTCAAGAATATAGGTAACCGTGCCAATAATCTTTATCCCCAGGAATGGCGCATACGCAGCGGATATTTGCCGGAAGGGGTGCTGGAATTGGCAACAATAACCGGGTGAAATCAATCACGTTACTGCAAAGCTGCTGTATATATTTTGCAGTATAATAATAGAGTAGGAATGTACTATTTTTTATTGTTTCTTCAATGCAGTATTTTGTTTGTTCAAGCATTTTCTATATATAGATAACTGTTTTAAAACTAATACTATTTGCTTATGCTTAAAAAAACGATTACTGCCTTAAGCCTACTTTGTATCCTTGCAGCCTGCCAGAGTGACGACAACTCTTCACCACAACCCAAGCCCCGCAAAGACATTGCCTTGACCCGTGCCGAGCAGGAGATGACGGATTTAGGAACGGATTTCGCTTTCCGTTTCTTTAATCAGGTTTGTAAAACTGAGGTGGAAAAGCCCAATCTGTTCATCTCTCCTTTGAGCGCTTCGCTCTGTCTGTCTATGATTGCCAATGGAGCGTTGGGAAACACACTATCTGAGATGACAGATGTCCTGGGCTTTTCGGGCTATTCGTTGGAAGAAATGAACAACTATAATAAGAAGCTGGTGGAGGCGTTGCTCGATTTGGACAATACCACACAGTTGGGAATTGCCAATTCCATCTGGATAAAGAAAGGGTTCGGTGTTCATGACGACTTTGTAAGCGTAAACAAAAAGATGTATGACGCGCAAGTGCAGGAGCTGGATTTTGCCTCTCCCAAGGCTCCGGACATTATAAACGGCTGGTGTGCCGGGAAAACGAATAATTGCATCCCCAAAGTCTTGAATGAGATTCCGGAGACGGCGCGTCTTTATCTGTTGAATGCGCTTTATTTCAAGGGGATTTGGAAGAATCAATTCAAAAAATCGGATACGGCAGAAGAGGCTTTTACGAATGCTGACGGAAGCAAATCGACTGTACACATGATGAATCTTCGTGACGAGAGATTCAACTATGCCGAGAATGAGTATTTCTCAATGGCAGAGTTGCCTTACGGCAATGAGGCTTTCAGTATGGTGGTGCTCTTGCCGGCAGAGGGAAAATCGTTGGATGAGTGCCTGCCGCAGCTGAATGACGAGCGTTGGGGGGAATGGAACAGTAGTTTATCAAGCTTTGCCTTGAACCTTAAGTTACCCCGGTTTGAAATGGAATATGATAAAGAACTCATTGACGATATGATGGCAATGGGAATGCAGGAGGCTTTTACTCCATCGGCCGATTTTTCCGGAATGGCGGATGAGGATTTGTTTATCAGTTTGCTGCAACAGTTCACTTATGTGAATGTGAATGAAGAGGGGACGGAAGCTGCGGCTGTAACTGTCGGAGGAATGGACCTGGCCGTTCCCGGACCAAGTACGGTAATTCCGTTCTATGTGGACCGTCCTTTCATCTTCCTGATAAAGGAGAAGAGTACGGGGGTTATTCTGTTTATGGGTAAAGTCACAAAACTATAACTACAATATATTGAAATAGAAAGAGCTGTCTGCCAACCGCAGACAGCTCTTTCTATTTATAACCGGCTCTTGTATATCTGTGCCATTGCCTTCTGATACTGGTTTTCCAGTTGCAGAAGGTTTGTCTTGCTTTGATAGACAACCGATATTTCAACGAAGTATTCAATCATACTGATTTGTCCTCCCATAAGTGCTTGTTTCAGTAAAGAAAGGTCTTGCTGTTGATGGAAGGTGCGCTCGTATTCCTCCATGGAAGCGTGCAGGTTCTTGGCCTCTTCATAGAGTTGCCACAAGGCAGAGCTGGCTTGCAGTGCGGCGTTCTCCTTTTGATAGTCTATGTTGAGCGCTTGTGTCTTGGCTATCTTGACCTTATTGCGGTTTTCGAAAAGCGGGAAAGAGAAGCCTACTACTACGCCGTTCAGCGGATGCCCCGATTCGGTATTTCTACGGTAACCCAGTTCCAGTTTGGGTAGCCAGCCTTGCTTGCTTGCCGAAATCTGTTTCCGGGCAGCAGAACTTTCACCCTGCAAGGATTGCAGGGTGGGGTCTGAAGCCAGCAGTTCGTCGGCTAGCGAGCGGAAGTCGGCCGGCAACGGCACTGCCGGGTACTCTGTCAATCCGAGTGTTTGGGCGTCGGGTGTGGTACCGGGCATGGGACGTCCCGGTGTGAGCGGCTGGTTTCCGTTGAGGACAAGCAGCTCTTTCAGTTTGTTGTTAAGTGCCGTCTGGTTCATGCGGGCTTCCGTGCGTACATTCAGCAACTCCAGATTAATCTTGTTGGTTTCCAGTGCATTGGCATCTCCCGTTTCCAAACGTCGGGTGTACATGGCCGACAGCTCCTCCGCATTCTTTAACCGTTCGTCGAGCAGGGCTTGCTGGCGTTGCAGCATGATGATGTCCAGGCATACTTCCTTCGCTTGCAGCAATATCTGCTGGCGGAAGGCGGTGGCTTGTGCATCCAGTGCATTTGTCTTGAGTCGGTTCATCTTCCCTCGGGTGGCGTAAAGCGTGGGGAAGTCGAAGCTTTGTGAGATGACCATTTCGCCGACTGTTTCGTCACTGTTCTTGGAGTCCCAAAGGTGGGCGTATGACAGTGTAGGGTCGGAGAGGTTGTTGTTTGTCTTGTTCTCCAGTTTTTGTGAGGAAATGAGGTGGGAGTTAGCCTGCAACTCCTTGTTGTTGGCCTCTATCTGCTGGAGCACGGCATCAATGCCGGACGTTTGTGCGCTCATCCCCACAAAAGCGAGGATGGCGGCGCTGAATATGAAAAATCTTTTATTCATTGTCTGACGTTTTAGGTTGTTGGTTACGGTGCATCATCAGATAAACAATCGGAATGATGAAACCGTTCAGGAACGTGGATGTTAAAAGGCCGCCTAAGATAACCTTTGCCATCGGGCTTTGTATCTCGTTGCCCGGCAGGTCGCCACTGAGAGCCAGCGGGATAAGTGCCAGTGCACTGGATAGGGCGGTCATCAGGATTGGATTCAGACGGTCGAGCGAACCGCGGATAACGCTGTCGTAGACGCCATAGCCTTCTTCCTGCTGCAAGTGGTTGTAATGGCTGATGAGCAGCATTCCGTTTCGGGTGGCGATACCGAACAGTGAGATGAAACCGATGATGGCGGGGATACTCACTTCTCCCGTTGTGATGAGCAGGGCGAATACACCGCCTATCAATGCCAGCGGCAGATTGATAAGGATGATGGCGCTCTCCTTCACACTGCGGAATTCATGGTAGAGGAGCAGGAATATCACCACGATGGACATGAACGAAGTAAGTGCCAGAGTGCGGCTTGCTGCCTGCTCGCTTTCGAATTGTCCGCCGTATTCGATGTGGTATCCTTCCGGCAGTTTGATTTGTGCGTCTACCTGGGCTTGTATATCATTGACTACACTTCGCAGGTCGCGGTCGGCCACGTTGGCGGAGATGACGATTTTACGCTTTACATTCTCGCGGCTGATGGTGTTCGGACCCATGGCCGAGCGGATTTCCGCTACATAGTTCAGTGGAATTTTCTGTCCGTCGCCCGTATCAATCATCAAGTTGCGTATTTTTTCCATTTTGTCGCGCAGGTCGTCTTTCACGCGTACGGTTAGGTCGAAGCTCTTTCCCTTTTCGTAAACTTGGGAAACGGCTTCACCGGCCAGACAGACATTGACAAATTCCGAAAATTCGGGCAGTGAAATGCCGTATTTGGCAAGCATTTCCCGTTTGGGCGAAATGACAAGTTGCGGACGCTCAATCTGCTGTTCCACGTTTAGGTCAGCAATACCGGGAATACCCTGGATGGCACTCTTGATTTCATTGCCCAGAGTGAACATGCGGTTCAGATCGTCGCCGAACAGTTTGATGGCGATGTTCGCCTTTGTACCGGATAGCATGGCGTCTATACGGTGGCTGATAGGCTGGCCTATTTCCACGTTTGCCCCTACAATGGTACCCAGTTTTTCGCGGACTTCTGCCACGAGCTCGCTGCGTGAGCGGTCTTTCAACTCAAACGGTGCCTCAATCTCAGAGACGTTTACTCCCAGAGCGTGTTCGTCCAGTTCTGCACGTCCCGTTTTACGGGCCACGGTCTGTATTTCGGGGATGGAGAGCAGCAGCTCCTCGGCACGGTGCCCCATCTTGTCGCTTTCTTCCAGGGAGATACCCGGAAGCGAGGAGATATTGATGGTGAACGAACCTTCATTGAAAGGCGGCAGGAACGAGCGGCCCAGGGTGAAGAAACAGCCGAGTGCCACTACAAATAGTCCGATAATACCTCCAAGTACCCCTTTCTTATGCCCCAATACAAAAGTCAGTGCTGAACCATACCATTGCTTCATCTTGCGTGCTACGGCAGAATCGCTGTTTTCGTTATTTTGTTTTTTCGTTTTCTCTTTTCCCAATAGATAGGAGCAAAGTACCGGCGTTACGGTCAGTGCCACAACGGTTGAAGCCGCCAATGCCACGATGAATGCAATGCCTAGTGGTACCAACATCCTACCTTCCATACCACTAAGGAAGAACAGTGGTACGAAGCTGACAATGATGATCAGCGTTGAATTGAGGATAGGCATACGCACTTCTTTCGAAGCATTGAACACCACTTCCAGAATAGGAAGTTGCTCGCCGGCAGGTTTCAGTCGGTTTTCGTGCAAACGCTTGTAGACATTCTCCACGTCCACGATGGCATCATCCACCAGCGAACCGATGGCGATAGCCATACCTCCCAGGCTCATGGTATTTATCGTAAAGCCCATATAGTGCAGGGCAAGGATGGAGGCAATCAGTGACAACGGCAGTGTCACCAGCGAGATGACTGTGGTACGTACGTTGGCAAGGAACAGGAAAAGCACGATGACAACGAAAATACCTCCCTCCAACAACGACTTCTGAACGTTTCCGATGGAACTTTCGATGAAACGGCTTTGACGGAAGATGTCTGTGGAAACCTTTACGTCCGCCGGTAGATTCTTCTGCAGGTCTTGCAGGGAAGCTTCCAGTTTGTCTGTAAGCTCCAGCGTGCTTGTGGCGGGTTGCTTGGTGACTGTCAGCAGTACGGCATGCTTACCGCGTTCCGAGGCGGTACCCAGTTTAGGAAGTTTGGCTCCGATTTGAACGTCGGCAATATCTTCCAGCAGGATAGGGGCGCCGGAGACTCCGTTGCTCCGCACCACGGCCTTGGCTATCTGGTCTACCTTGTCGGTAGAAAGTACGCCGCGTACGATATATTCATTGCCATATTCATAGAGTACTCCACCATTGGCATTCAGGTTCATTTCGCGGGTGATGTTCATCACTTCGCTCAATGTCACGCCGTAATGGCGCATCCGTTCCGGGTCCAGCTGCACTTGATATTCCTTGATGTCGCCGCCCAGTACGGCTACTTGTGCCACACCGCCCGTAGAGAGCAGGCGGGGACGTATGGTCCAGTCGGCAATGGTACGCAAATCCAGCATAGAGGTCGAATCTGCTGTCAGACCTACAATCAGCATCTCGCCCAAAATGGACGATTGTGGGCCTAGTGTCGGTTTGCCTACGTTGGCCGGTAAGGATTCGTTGACGACTGCCAGTTTCTCACTGACAATCTGCCGGGCAAGATAGATATCTGTATCCCAGTCGAATTCTACCCAGACTACAGAAAAACCGTTCGTTGAGGAAGAGCGTACACGGCGCACACCCGTTGCACCGTTTACAGCCGTTTCTACGGGAAAAGTGACCAGTTGTTCCACTTCCTCTGCTGCCATACCGTTTGCTTCGGTCATGATGACCACGGTCGGCGCATTGAGGTCAGGGAACACATCCACTTCCGTATGCATGGCGGTATAAGTACCGCCAATCAGCAACAGCACCGATGCTACCAGCACCAGGATGCGGTTCTGAAGAGAAAAACCAATTATTTTGTTTAACATCTTTCTATTTACTATTTACAATGTACAATGTACAATTGGGCTGCGCAATGTCAGCCGCACTTGCTGTTTTATCTAATATTTCTTGTTTATCTGACTTTACACTCCCATTCGTCACGTAACCCTTATACTGCATAGCGAAATGGTACTTTGTAAATTGTCAAATTGTACATGAGATTAGTGTTCATGGCTATGTGCCGGAATAGCATTCGTTGCCGATGCCAGCTTCACTTGATAGGCTCCTTGGGTTACGACGCGATCGCCTGCTTTTATGCCGGAAAGGATTTGTACACTCTCGCCATTGTCGGCACCCAGGGTGACAAGCTGTTTTTTGTAGCCCTCTTCATCCAGTTGCAGGTAGACAAAGAAGCTGCCTTGTTCCTCGGTCAGCGCACTGTGAGGAAGAGACAACACGTTCTCCATTGGTGAGGATAATAGGAATACTTCTACAAACGAGCCGGGAATAACGTCTCCCTTATTGTCGAATTCAAAAGTTACGGGTATATAATATCCGTTCTCACCCGAAGCCTTTCCATAAGAAAGCATGCGCCCGCCCAGTTCTTTCAATGTATATACCTTATTATTATAAGGAGTACAGAAGTTGGCGGAACCGATGCTGTTCAGGTAAGGATAGTACTTTTCGGATACATCCGCACGCAGGAAAAGCTTACGGTTCTGGGTGACGCTTACCAACGGCTGGCCGACGCTGACGTAGTCCCCTTCTTTCACCAACAGATTCTTCACATAACCGCTGATGGGAGAAACAACCGCCTGGCCGCTTGCCGAATGGTTCTTTGCGACTGCCTCGTAACTGATACGGGCATTTTCATAAATCTGTTCGGCTTGCGCGAATTCCTTTTCAGATACGATTTTGTTGCCTACGAGTGCTTTCATACGCTCATATTCCTTTTTGGAAACTTCGTAGGCTATCCGGGCTTTCTGCACCGGGTCTCCGTCGGCCATGTTTTTGGATGACAATACCACCAAAGGAGTACCTTTGCTGACGCTCATTCCTTCGATAACTTTTCCCTTGAAGGAAACCACGCCTGCTACTGTAGCTACGGCTACGCTCTCGTCTCCTTGGGCTGCCATCACCTGGCCGCTGGTCTTGATGACTTGATGGAAACTACCCGGTTTAACAGTGCTGACTGCTACGCCGGCAGCTTGTGCCTTTGCCGGTGGCAGGATGATTTCATCGCTTCCTCCGGCATGGTTTTCCTGCTTTTCGTGCTCATGGTTGTGTCCCTCATGTTCGTGGTCATGTCCTTCGTGGTCATGTCCGTCATGATTGTGCTCTTCTGTTTCGTGATTATGTCCTTCGTGGCTGTTTCCGGACTTGCTGTTGCAGGAGCCTAAAAGGAATAATCCCAAGACTCCCATGAAAATAACTTTTTTCATGATGATATTTGTTCTTACTTTTTGATTTTGAATACAAAGTTAGGGCATAGGGCGTGCAACCAAATTGCATTGTTCCTTATGCCGGATAGAAATCTGTCCCGGTGATGTTCCGGTAACAGTTAAGCAAGAAGAGACGGAGGGGCACGAAGTCCCGTAGCACATATGATAAATGTACTATGAAGAGATTCCAAATAGATACACTCCTGCCTGCTTATATCAAACTCGGGTAGGATGAGTAACTTGGAAAAAGGTTCAATGAGTAGGGTGACTGTCCACAAGGCATCCGGATGTGAACACACATCATTGGAAGAGCTGGGCGTCTGTTGTACAAAGTGGGTTGTCATGCATCCCGTGTCGCAACAGCAGTGCTCGTTGCCCGGGCTATGACGGTGTCCGCAGCAATCGGCGGTGATATCATTCTTCATGCATATCATTCCGTCGGCATGATGATGGTGGGGAATGACGGGTATCACCAGCATTATCAAGCTGATGAAAAAAAGAATATAGGTTATGTACTGTTTCTTTTTCATTCCTCTATCTTTGGACGGATGCAAAGATAGAGGTTAAGGACTTAATTACCAAATAGAAAATGCTAAAAAGGTTTGAATAACATATTCAATCCCTCATTCATGCTGGGGTGGGTGAAAATGAAGTCCCGCAGGAAATGGTAACGCTGTCCCGTTTTCATGATTGATGCTACGGTATTGATTACTTCCGGTGCATCGGCACAAAGTAGGGTACAACCCAGAATCCGTCCGGTATGGATGTCTACAATGGCTTTGAGCATACCGTCTATGCTGTGTAGCGTACGGGCACGTGGAATCATGGCAGCAGGGATACGTGCCACATGTATGGAATAACCGTTCTTCATCGCTTCCTCTTCCGTCAGTCCTATATGTGCCAGCGGTGGGTCGGTGAAAATGGCAAAGGGGATTGGATACCGGTCTTTTGTACTCCTTTTTTTGTTTTCAAAGAGTTGGTTACGGATGATACGGAAATCATCGATGGACAAGTAGTCGAACTGTTCGTCTCCTCTTACGTCCCCCAGGGCCCATACGTGTGGGGCTGTAGTCCGTAATTGGTCGTCGACAACGATGGCTCCCCGCTTGTCTGTTTGTATACTCGCTTTTTCCAGATTCAGCTCTGCAGTCATGGGCTTACGGCCAATGGCTACCAGCAAGGCATCTCCTTTCAGGTAGTAGGGAGTGCCGTTTGCACTGTCCGTATAGGTCAGTGTTATTCCTTCGGCTGTGTCGTACACGGATTGGACACGGGCGTTCAACCGGACATTGATACGTTTTCGGTTCAATGCTTCCAGCATGGAGGCGGCAATGTCGCGGTCCACTTTAGGCAGAAAGCGGTTTCCCGCTTCCAGCAGTGTGACGTGGCTTCCAAAGCCTGCATACATAGTGGCAAACTCCAATCCGACAGCACCGCCGCCGATGACGAGCAGGTGTGCGGGCAGTTTGTCCGATTGCAGCAAGGTCTCACTGGTATATACATACTTGCTCTCCTTGAGTCCGTCGATGGCAGGCAGGATAGGGGAGGACCCGGTGTTGATGAATATTTCTTTCCCCTCAAGAATCGTTTCGTCCTTGCCGGAAATTATACGGATTGTATTTTCGGACAAGAAAGAAGCAGTTCCGTCATAGAGGGTTATGTTAGGCTTGTTTTTTACATTTTCATAATTTTTCTCACGCAGGAAGGATACAAGCTTGTCTTTCCGCGCCACGGCAAGTGCATACAGTTTGGACTGGTTCTTATAATCGTCATAGTATCTCCTTTCCGCATATTCCGATTCGTGAATCAGGGCTTTGGTGGGGATACATCCTACATTAACACATGTCCCTCCGTACATCTGGGGGGAGCGTTCCACTATGGCTACTTTCCAGTTCCGTTCGGACAGTTCAGCAGCCAATAACTTCCCGCCTTTGCCGAATCCTATTATGATGGCATCATATTGTTTCATTTTAATATCTCTTAGTTAAGTGTTTAGTAAAATGAAAACAATATGTATCGGCCATTTGTTCGGACGCTGGGTTTAGCGGATGCTTATCGTTCCAGTTCGCGGAGGGAGTCCATTTTCTTCTTTTCAAGGAATTCGTAGATGCCGCTCAAATGCTCTTTCACTTGCTTGTTCCCGAATTCATATACCTTGCTCACCAGTCCGTCCAGGAAGTCACGGTCGTGGCTGACGAGAATCAGGGTGCCGTCAAAATCCAGCAGAGCCTGCTTCAGGATATCTTTGGTTTTCATGTCCAGATGGTTGGTCGGTTCGTCCAGTATCAACAGATTCACCGGTTCGAGCAGGAGCTTTATCATGGCAAGGCGTGTACGCTCTCCACCGGAAAGCACCTTGACCTTCTTCATGGATTCTTCGGGGCCGCCGAACATGAAGGCTCCCAGCAGGTCGCGTATCTTGTTGCGGATTTCCCCTTTGGCAACGTCGTCTATGGTCTGGAACACGGTTAGGTTCTCATCCAGCAGTGAGGCCTGGTTCTGTGCAAAATATCCAATCTGCACGTTATGTCCTATGGTGAGTGTACCTTCATGCTCTATTTCCTTCATAATGCATTTTACCAACGTTGACTTTCCTTCACCATTCTTGCCGACGAAAGCAACCTTGTCTCCCCGTTCTATGGTGAGATTGGCGTTCTTGAAGACCACATGGTCACCGTAACTTTTCCCTACTCCTTCCATGATGACGGGATAATTGCCCGAACGGGGGGAGGGAGGGAATTTGAGGCGCAACGCTGAAGTGTCTTCTTCGTCCACTTCCAGCAGCTCCAGTTTTTCCAGCATCTTTACGCGGCTCTGCACTTGCAGGGTCTTGGAGTAGGTACCTTTGAACCGTTCGATGAATTCCTTGGTTTCGGCAATGAACTTCTGCTGGTCGTCGTAGGCTTTCTGTTGCTGTTCACGGCGTTCCTTGCGGAGTTCCAGGTATTTGGAATAGTTTACTTTAAATTCTTATCAATTTGATGGATTAATTTGAAAGACAAACGCTTATGGAAGTTCTGAAAAGTCTAAGGTAACGATTTGGAGATTGTGCTAATTTCAGTATTTTACAGTCTCTTATTTATGGAACAACCCTCTTAGGATACAAAGATACGGATATTTTTTGAATCAGCAAATATTTTTATTCATAGAGAAAAAAGGCTTCTTCTTATGGAGCATGTTTCAACAGATAAGAACAAGAATATGATACAAAATATTTGCAATAAAAATGAAGGTGTGTCATATACGCGATGCTCCTTTTTTTTTCGTTGACTATAAAAATCGGCTCATTTTTTTAAGCTGCGATATTTTGAGGATTTCTTTGATTTATGTGTTCGCAACATCTAAATATAGCTACTGTAAGCTCATAAAACAGTCTAATCAGTCAATCCATACCTTCTTTAGCCATTTTTGCACACATCTTTTTTATATTGAAGGCAATGGCAAAGAAGGCAAAGTCCATGAAGATCTTATCCTTTCCAAAATGGCGGAAACGTTTGTAGTTCATATTGTATTTCATTTGTTCAAACACAGCTTCCGGTTCTATGCATCTCTGTCCTCTGTGTTTCAGTCCTTCCTTGGAACACAGCAGCTCTTTGGCTTTCTGCCTGTATCTTCTGAGTCTGTGATTCTGTTCTATCGTCCTGTTCCCCTTTGCCTTAAAATATCGGCATCTTAGGACAGCCTTCACACCTGACAGTTCTGTACCGTGCATTTTCGTTGACATATCCGGATGCGGTTTTCACATTCCTGGTGCCTATCCTCCGCATCCTTTGCCCCATAGGGCAGATACAAAAGTCATGTTCTTCATTGTAGTAGAAGTTTTCCGCCTTGAACGGGTCCGGTTTGAACCTCGACCGCTGTTCCATGTGGAAGTAGTTGTACTTGACGCCATAGCACATAATCTTGCAAAAGTAGCCTCTTAGGAGGTTTATGGCAACGAAAAAACAGTTTGAAAGGATAAAATCTTCAAAAGCAAGCTTATAAACCTCAAATCCGCAACTAAGCTCTTCAGCGTCCTTCTTGCGTCTAAACGTCCTCT